>JBHIAW010000006.1:0-39548 GCA_046758765.1 bacterium | reverse complement strand
GGTAGCGCAACTCAATACTGAGGCAGCCAAAGCAAATAGGTTTCTTATTTGTTTACACATGGAATTGGCGACCTTATTTTTTGTCTGCAGTTCAGATCTTTATTTAAGAACTGATGGCCTTATCGGATTTGTTTTGCCCAGAAGTGCGTTCGGCCGACCAGCACGATGTATTTCGTCGGGAATTTGACCCTTCAAAAGATGAGCACAATGCTTTGTCTAAACTCGGAGAAACGTGCACTCAAAAGGTTGGACAGTTAGTTTCCAAAAGATTCAAATCTAAAAGCATTGGGCACATTCGGAAATTGGTCAAATTGGAGTTAGAGAAGGAGCTTAAGGAGGTAGATGGTTTGGTGAGGGGGATTTTGGAGATTAAAGAGTAATCAACACGAATAAAAATGATTTAAAGAAGCCCTATTAATCGCAAGTAAATGGCACGAACTTTTTTAAAGGTTTCAGAATTAGTGGGTACAAATCCAACTTCTTCCTTCAAGAATACTTTCAAAATTGGCTGGGTGAGATGCAATCTTGCTATTGAAGGGCCGAGAATCCCTTCGGATAAATAATCATCTGGAACGGTAATCGTTATAGGGGTGTCTCTTCCCCGACTGGAAAGAGGAATGACCTGTACAGAAATAATATTTTTATCCTGGTTGAATTTGTCGTCTTGAATAACCAAAACATACCTTTGCGCGTGAAACGTGCGTTTTCCTTTCGGGTGTTCCGTAGGTAAATTATCTTCTGGGAACTTAACAATGGGATTCTCTGGGTCGTCCGCTACTTTGTAGATTCCGCCTTGGCGAATTTTAATGGTAGGAATTAGTTTTTTGAAAAACTCCTTTTTGAGTTTATCGCCAAGTTCTGCCATGAATCAGGAGTTTATCTGGTTGGTCGCCTTTAGGAACGGATTTAATGATTCCAGGGTCTCGACATCTAAAGCAGCGTCTTTTTTGGAAAATGGATGGGCTTTTCTCAAATGCTCTCTCAGGGCTCTCCTTTCTTCGGCAAGCTCATCGATATCGCTTGGCAGGAAATAGGGTTCTTCAAGTACTTTCCAGCCAATATGCGTTTCTTGGTCCTCCTTTTCTCGTTCGACAAATCTTTGCATTGGCAGTGTTTGGTAACTTAAACCTTTAATAATTTCAGTCGCACCCCCAGGATTCTGGTCACGAATGGCAGCGATTGAATTCAAGACGGGTTCAAATATTTCTAATTCTATCTCAGTAAATAAACTTGATTTAGTACAAAAATAACCAACACCTTGGCCAATTTTGCGAGACCGAAGAATATCTTCATTCTCTAAGCGTTTAAAGTGAGACTTGTAATTAGAACTAACCGGACCCTTAGGTAAGCGAACAATGGGTACTTCAGTAAGATTTTCTCCAAACTTAATCTTGTATTCCAATTCCAGAAAATAGATAGTTTTTACTAATTGTAGCGTTAGGATTCCTGGTATATGGTTGGTAATCAGGCAGACTAAATCGGTAAAGCGAGAAATGTCTTTTTTCTTTACCATAAAATATGTAATTTAAGGTATTATCCAAACCCTAAGTTCTCACGAACAGGCACACCATACGGTGACAGTTCGGGTTTGGGTCAATTCCATTAATAATATAACATATTATAGTTCATATGTCAAGACCTTTTGACTTTCCTACATTTTAAGATATTCAAGTTTGGTATATCATGCCAGAAATCATCTACGGGCGCAATTCAGTACTCGAAGCTCTGCGTGCGGGACAGAAGATTGAAAAAATCCTGATTGCCGCGGAAGTAAAAGGACCTAAGATATTTGAAATTTTGAACCAGGCTAAAAAGCATCGTGTGCCTATTGACAAAGCGCCTAAGAAAATCTTAGACCAAGTGGCGGGCACTCAGAAATCCCAGGGGGTTGTGGCCTTGGTGCCATCACAGCCTTTTGCCACGGTGGAAGACATTCTCAGCAGAAGCCAGCAATTGAATGAACCTCCGCTTCTGGCGCTATTGGATGGTATTGAAGACCCGCACAATTTCGGGGCTATTCTGCGCGCAGCCGACGGCGCCCGGGTGCACGGCGTTATTTTGCCCAAACGGCGCTCGGTAGGCCTTACGTCCACCGTGGCCAAAACCTCCGCTGGCGCTTCGGCACACGTTTTGATCGCACAAGTGTCAAATCTGAATTACACCATTGAGCAGCTAAAATCTAAAAATATATGGATCGCAGGTGCCGACCAGAATGCGGATCAAATCTATTACGAAGCAGAGTTATCCGGACCATTAGGCTTGGTGATTGGCGCAGAGGGGCACGGACTGCACCGCTTGGTGAAGGAGAAGTGTGATTTCCTGGTGAAAATTCCCATGTACGGCAAGATAAACTCGTTGAATGCTTCAGTGGCAGCGGCTCTACTATTTTTTGAAGCTCGGCGTCAGCGGAAGAACACTACTTACCCATCGAAGAATAAATCCGAATAACGAATATCGAATGTCCAAAACTACGTGCGCTTCGTAAACAAATATATTGATGACTTCCGTCGTATGATCCTCTGAATCATCTTAGACAAATCACCTTAAGTCGACTTCTTCTGTGCCTCCCTCCATAAACTCCTCCACAGTCACAGCGGCCAGCGTCTCTGCACGAAAATTTCCTTGCGCCGCGATTTGAGCACTCACTTTCGCGGCGGCCGTGGCATCAGGCGCTTCGATGATCGCCACCAAATCGTAATGCCCGAGCGTTGTGTAGAGATTGAGGACTTTGGTATTATGCTTATTCATGATTTTTTGCGTTTCTTCTATCATCTTGGGGAGCTCTTTGATGTTCTTTGCACCTTGCTCCGTAAGGTTGACTAATCGAATGAATATTGGCATGTCATCCTCTCCTGTAAATCTTTGTTTTATTGCGTGATTGTTGTTTCAAAATAAGATTTAGATTTTGCATAGTCAAGGGGAAAATCAAAGGTGGTGAAGGCCCCACGATTTTACTCAGCGCTATTCTTACTGCTTATCTGTTCGCTGATTCTGTCATTCATCCGATGCTCAAACCTCCTTCAAATCGGATAAGCTCTTCAAAGGCTTGGTATGGCCATTGATAAACCTTGTTAAGTTATCATTGCTCTCGGTCCCGAATTTCTTAATAAAATGAAAAGATTTGGGGTTAATGTGATAATATTTTAACTTACTTGCACCAAATATACTCGTTTTTGAAGGGGCCACCGAGAAGTTATTTAAGAGAATTTCTGATGTGAATTTTATGCCAACCCAACTTAGTTTGTTTCTGTATTCTTTTTTGGTATAAAAGTCTATCGCAGGTATTTTATAATTTCTTGCAGGTTTGGTCAAAATTATATGGATGACTTCTATTCCTAAACTGGTCAGAAAATTAAACAAATTAGCTAATCCAACATTTAGCCCAAACGTTCCTCGTGCAGTTGGATATTTTTGCTTTACTTCAAAAGCTATAATTTTATCATCATATCGCACAAAGCTATCTATGTCCCAATATGCTCCTGAAGCTAACCAGCAGTTCGCAAAGACTCTTTCAAGAGCAGATTTTTTTAAGGCATTATGAGATTTAAGGAGTCTGATAGCTTGTTCAAGCCTATTCCTATTTCTTTCAGACGCTTTAGGAATGGGGGGAGATTTCTTTTTCTTCTGTGGAAATTTTATTCTTGATTTGTCCCAGTACTCTAAAAAGTTGTTGCTTCGTATTTCCGAATAGTCTATATAAAAGAAATCTTTTTCTACCTCATCAAAACATACAATGAATGTATTGACCCCTTTGCTTTTGAAATAATCTAAGATGAATAAGTCGATATCTTTGATAGCTGCCAAATTTGACAGAAATTTGATAATATTATATGAATCATTTTTTAGTTTGAACCACCAACCTACTGAAAAATCACGAAAAGTATTTTTTATCAATTCATGAATGAACAAATTCTCCGTGCATAAGCCTTCGATTCTTGTGTGCTTGTCCCTCAATAATATCATTTTTAGATGTTCTTCATTGTTGAAGTCGATCTTTGATATTGATTTACAGGGGTCTGTTTGAAATCTCATAGTAAATTAAACCCTAAATTGAGCGATTCTTTTTCTATCCACCTAAGATTTAGTGCTTTATCAAAACCCTATGAGTGTGCTCTAAAAAGGTTAATTCTTTGTAAAACGACAAACGGGACGATTGTTTTACAAGAATCGCTCAATCTAGTTAAACGTTATATAAGAGTATTCACAGAAAAAGTCCGTGTTAATCTTAGTCTCGACATTTCCCGGCTTGTTACGAGGGCGGAGTTGCACGAAACCCCGACTCGTTAAGATATTTTATTTGGTTTGAACGCAGCAACTTTGATACTCACAACCGAACTCGCAATCTCCCTTACTTTTTCAGAGGGTATTCTTAGCTCTTTAACGAATGCCTGTGCAGTTGGATCATTATCAATAGTCTCACTCGGCAAAGAGGTCTCATCAATTATCCTGATTTCCTGAAATCCTGCTTGCTTGATGATCTCGATGTATTCATCTTTCAACATGGCGCCTGAAACACATCCAATGTAGGCCTCAATAGAGTTCTTTATGAAATCGGGCAGTTCCTTCGTCAATACAATATCTGAAATCATCACTCTTCCGCCTGGTTTCAACACTCTGAAAGCTTCGATGAAGACTCTCCTTTTGTCAGGTGAAAGGTTGATAACACAATTTGAGATGACGACATCAGCAAAATTATCAGCCACTGGTAGGTTTTCAATCTCACCGAGCCTGAACTCCACATTCGTATAATCCCCTTTCTTGGCGTTTGTTCTGGCTTTATCAAGCATCTCGGGTGTCATATCAACACCGATAACTTTTCCATGCTTGCCAACTTTATTTGCGGCCAGGAAACAATCGAATCCCGCCCCTGAACCCAGGTCAACCACGGTCTCGCCTTCTGTTAAAGATGCAAGCGCAACTGGATTGCCGCAACCAAGACCTAAATTTGCATTTTCAGGAACGGCTTTAAGTTCATCTTCAGTATAACCTACCCTCTTACTAATATCCGCAGTTGAGTTCGAACTTCCACAACAAGAACTGCCCTGTTGCGCAATCTTAGCATAGCCTTCTCTTACCACTGTTTTTATTTTTTCTTCTATCATTTTGCTGTCTCCTTATTTTACTATGTGACTGAAATGGTTCGAATTAGAGATTTCGCAAACGAGACGTTTGCGTTTCAAAAGAGGCTTCACTACTGTAAAATATCTTTCATTAATGGTCCAAGCATACCCTTTACCATCTCTGTGAGATCATTAACTTTGATTAAAGAGATACAGCACACCTCACCATCTTTTTCCCAGCTCATGACGGCTAACTTATCTCCTGCACGAATATTTGCCCTTGCCCTTAATTCTTTAGGAAGCACCATTTGTCCCCGCTCATCTACGGTTGTTAATGATTCAACTTTACAGCATCCTATTCCCTTGGCGGTTGGTCCACAGCTATAATTGTTTTTATCATTTTTGGACATTTTCAACACCCTATTAGTTGATTAACTCAGTGACATCTGATTTATCTGATTCATCAGTAATTACTGAATAATATACACAATCAGAATGATGATGTCAAGTGTTATTTAATCCGTTGGAAGTCTATTTCGGTAATATTTTATTTTGCACACAAATCAAAGATATGACTGATACTAATATAGCTAGTGTTTGAACGAAAACAGTCTTTTCCTGTCATTCCCGCATGCTTTAAGCGGGAATCTCCTGCCTGAAATGATGAGATTCCGGCTCAAAAGATTGCCGGAATGACATTAAGAATCGAGTTTTCGTTCAATCACTAGCTAGAAAGCGGACCCGACTTAATCTGGCCATTTTGATAAACCGCCATCATCTATTTGGCTCAGTTCTAATTGCACTAGGGCAAAATCGAACCTTTGACCCCCAAAAATATCAGTGTGAATCCGTGTCATCTGTGTCATCCGTGTTCTAAATGGGAGCAAGTTTTTCTCAAATAAGCATTGCCAAACCCGGATAAAACTGCACCATGATGTAGAGGCGTAGGTCGCCCACTCCCCTTAGCTCACTCCAGTGCCAGTAAATCACACTGCCAATTCCTACAGTGACCAGAGGTAAGAGCAAAAGCAGGCCAGCCTTCACACTGATGCGCTCGACGATGATGGCGGCAAGAAAAGACATAAAGATCAAGCTCATCGGCAAACGGTCCCACACGAGCCGCGCATTATCGGGTGCCAAGTGATAGTAAACCGATCCAAAGCACGTGAGCGCCACCCCCGAAAAAAGGAGCAGATAGGGCCACTGCTCAGATCGCTCAGCAAAAGCACCGCTAGCATCTGATGCCCGTTGGCGCCACAAGAAAAATAGGCCCAGCAGGCCGACAATAAAAAACGGGGCATTGGAGATGACGTTGAGGAAGTTGGGGATGCCAAGCAGGGTACGTTGATCGGCAAAGCGGTGGTAGGTCTGGCTCTGTGGAATTGGAGGCAGAGCTAATATGGCCACGACCGCTGCCAAAGTTATGCTGCCGACCACCAGCAGGCGCGTGCGTTGCGTCATCAACCCCCCAAGCCATTCTCCATTCATCGCCAAATTCCAGCTCAAGCGATTCATAGCTTACCTCTGTTGATAAAGACGTAAAGCTGCCAAGTTGTCGTTGGTCGTTATAAGCCACAAGCGTTTGCACTGAGCAGCAGCTACAAGATCTTTGACAGCGTCTAACAAAGCAGAACCAATTCCTTGTCCCTCTACTAGACTATTTATCGTAACAACTTCGCACTGGTCACCATCTATTCGGTAGGTCACCAACCCGACTGGTTTATCCTTTTGCACCGCGATGAAACCAGACAACTCGTCGGCATGATGAATTCTGCCGCGAGACACAACTTTTGTGGAGCCCCACTGTTCTCTAAGTAAATGAGCCACCCAGGTGTGGTCACCTTTATTTAAAGGCCTAATTTGAAATGATTTCATCGTGGTCCCTTTCGCCATGCGGTCTCGCCGACGGTCGCTGGCTAATCGTACTGCTCTACTGTTTGTCGGGATTGCGCTAAAAGGCTTGTTTAGTATTATTCAAATCTCTTCAACAAATACATTTCTAAGTCCGGCTTAGAGTCAAGAGCTATTGCACCACATTAACTCTCAAATTGGAAGGGAATTCATTTGAGCGATAAACTCTGTGAGTGGCTTTTTGAAAATCGTCTTCGGTAGCCTGGTAAATATCCGCAAATTTTTGTGGGTTCCGGTCAAAAAGCGGAAACCAACTGTTTTGAACCTGCACCATGATTTTATGTCCCTCTAAAAAGGTATGGTGTGCATCTTGTAAGACAAATTCAACTTTCGCCACTTTGTTGGGTTCAAATGCTTCTGGGTTTTCATAGCTGTTTCTAAACTTCCCACGCATTATCTCCCCTCGAACCATCATTTGATACCCTCCCATTTCAACTTTATTTGTGTTTGGAACAGGATCAGCAGCATCATCTGGGAAAACATCGATTAGCTTCACAACCCAATCCGCATCGGTGCCGGAGGTTGAAACGTAAAGTTCAGCCCTTATGGGTCCGGCAATTGTCATATTCTCCGTTATGGGTTGACTTTCATAAACTAGTACATCGGGGCGCGAGGCAGCAAAACGTTGATCCTCCACCATATATTCCGCATAATAAAACGATTTAGAATCTAGAATTCTTGCGGTGTAGGGAACCGGCTTATTAGGATCACTGACATATTCATCAAAAACAGTGGGCTCTTTTTCCTCAGGAGCTTCAAACGCTAACGTTTGGTTTGAATGAAAATATAATTTTGTTTCTTGAGTATTTTTAGGCGGCCACTCATCAAAAGAATTCCATTTATTGGTACCGGTTTCAAAAGCGGTTATTTCGGGTAAATTCAAATCTCCTTTATCTTTTAAATAATAATTGAAAAATGGAAGTTCTATGTTTTCACGGTAATATTCACTGGTCTTGCTGCGAAAATGCAATTCTCCAAATGATTCTCCTTCTGACCGTGCCCAGCCGCCATGGCGCCAGGGACCCATGACCAGAATATTATATACGTCCGTGTTTCTCTCTTCAATTGCCTTATAAGTATGCAGTGCACCGTATAGGTCCTCTCCGTCAAACCACCCGCCCACGGTCATAACGGCCGGCTTGATCTGTTTAAAGTGTTGTAAAGTGCTTCGTGACTTCCAAAAATCATCATAAGTCTCATGTTTCATTGCCTCGTTCCAAAAGGTAATTTCTCCTTTGAAATATTTTTTGTTGGCATTTGCAAGCGGACCCATTTTGAGAAAGAATGTATAGGCGTCTGGCGAAGCATAATCAAGTTTTGACGGCCATTTTGTTGTAAGCTCCGTTCTGGGTTGACCGAAAATCGAAAAAAAGTTAAAACCAAGCAAGAGAGAGAAGGCGCCGTGATGGTGCATGTCATCACCGATAAACCAGTCGGCAATCGGCGCTTGCGGCGAAACAGCAACAAGCGCGGGGTGAGCATCTATGGTTCCCATTGCAGCATAAAAGCCCGGGTAGGATATGCCCCACAACCCGACACGTCTGTTATTGTTTGGTATATTCTGCAAAAGCCACTCGATGGTATCGTAGGTATCAGTGCTTTCATCAATAACTGCTTGACTTTCCTTAATCGGCTGGTGTGGCGTCATATTTATGAATTCACCTTCGGACATGAATCTTCCGCGCACATCTTGGTATACAAATACATATCCTTCTTCTGTAAACAGCCACGACGGTCCTAAAAAGCTCATATATCTATTTTCTCCGTAAGGACTAACGCTGTACGGAGTACGCTTAAACATAATCGGATAACTCACCGATGTATCCTTAGGTAGATAAACTGAAGTAAACAGTTTAACGCCATCTCTCATCGGAATTCTGTACTCGTATTTTGCATAATGCTCCAAGACGTATGCGAATCTATAGCCATTTATGTTATCAGGGTTCAACTCAACCGACCTTTTGTAATTTCTTATAGCCAGTTCTGTATCTCCGTTTGTCATGTATGCTTCTCCAAGGCTGTCGTATACATTGAAAGCCTCGGGATAAGCCCGGACGTTGAGCTTGAATAACTCTATGGCATCTTGGACTTTTTGGGCACGGAGGTATTCATACCCCAAACTATTCATTGCCTCTTCAGTGAAAATAACTGCATCTGGATCGTTTTCACGAACTTGATTGAAAACTTCGACAGCTTTAACCACACCTTGTGAGCGAATTAACTCAAAAAACTCTTCTTGTGTTGGGGTTGTATCCTGTGCACGAGAGTTGAGAAATAAAAGCAGCATGAAACAAACAATGACGGTTGAAGAAACTTTAGATTTTTTTGTTGGCATATTTCTTTCCTTTCTAAAATCTTAATTGAAAATTTCTGCTCGTTAGTTAGGATAAACGGCAAGAAACACGGTCGTCTCTTTTCTTTCACGCAGCCTGCGATAAGCTCGACAACGGCTGTCTTGTTTACTTATTCTTTATAGTGCCAGGTAGTCACCAGCAAGTAAATAGAACCAACCAGCACCAACGGAGCTGAATAAACACCCGGCATCAATCGTCCAAGGTAAAATGAGCCAGCGATATGAAGCAAGCCATTGAATAGCATCACAATTCCAAAAGCATAAGATAGCGGAACCATCCATCTCACCTTACGAAAAGCAAAAGGTGATAAAGAGAGCAAGATGAAAATTGCTATGATTAACCCAGCTAACCACACTTCAAATGTAAAGGTAGGGAGCGGTATAAACGGCAACCGCTTCTTGATAGATACGACTGCGGGGTTGTAAATTGACAAAAAGTCTGTCAATACCTCATCAACGACATGAACAGCAAGGGCCAAACAAAGGCTTACCCATGCAAACCCGAAGTTGTCTGGAATTCGCTTCATAAATCTTTTGACCCCCTAAATTCTTCACATTAAATGGGATTAATCAATATAACAAAAAATATTCTTTTGTAAAATCATTTATGCCGTATTATCCAAAGTTCACAGCATTCGGGGTTAGTGTCTTTTTATACCGAACAAACGCTAACCCCGAATGCTTTCGGAGTCACCGTTTCATGGAAGCAATCTGAACCGTGGCGCACCACCAAACTCTGAAATGTGTCCCTGAGGAGGCGTCGCTTGCACGCAAAGTTAGCTGACGTCACAATCTGCCTTATTTCAACAGAATAACTTTCCTCTCCTGAATGTAGTCAGGGGTCGTCAGTCTAACAATATACAAACCACTAGCTACCTCTTTTCCCTTTTCATCCTTACCGTCCCATTGAATTTGATAAAAGCCAGCATCTTGTTTCTTGTCAACCAAAGTCGTCACTTTCTGACCCAAAGAATTATAGATTGTGATCGAGACACGAGTACTCTTAGGTATTTGGTAATTTATAGTGGTACTCGGGTTAAATGGATTCGGATAATTTTGACTTAAAGCATATCTCACTGGCTTCTTAGAACTGTTCGAAGGGGATGTTATGCCAGTAGGTCCATCCATTGGCGTCAAGCGGAAGGCTCGTTGTTGACCGTGATGGAGACCCCAACCGACGATCTGTCCCGTGTCATTGATATCATTTGCCCATTTCAACTCCCAACCAAGCGAAGAGTCAATCATGTCATTCAGGTCCTGCATACCGTCACTCCGAGTGTATATAAAAGCATGAGCATCTCCAGCAGGGTCATATGAGCTACCTACAATATGGCCATGAGAGTTAATGGCAGTGGCTTCACTTCTTGTAAAAGGCGGTAAGACACCAAGGTCTTGCATGGTGTGGGCTTCTCGTGTGGTTACAAACGCGTGCCTCTTGCCGCCGAGCTGGCTAGCTACCGTATTTGAATAGCCACAAATCTGACCAGAGTTGTTAATGTCCGTAGCTTTACTTACCCTACCACTAGCAAGCCACCCCAAGCCTGTCAGTCCAGCATTATCACTGTAGAAGTAAGCCTCGCCTATTGCGGTTCCAACTACCCAACCAGAGTCATTGATAGCCTCGGCGCTGCTAATACCACCAATCGATCCGAGGAGATCTTCCATGCCGACGCCATCTATATACCGGTATGCGCGCAGAGTTGGGGGCTCGGAGACAATGACACTCCCTACCACTTGTCCACGGGCATTAATGTCATTAGCGCTACTAAAACGAAAGCCGGAAAAGTCGTCGAACACGAACAGCTCATCTTTTTCACAAGCATCTAGCCAACCATGATTAGAATCACAAGCTGGACAATTGTCCGACGTACCGACGACCTCCCCAATAGTGTTAATGCCTAGGGCAACATTGTTGGGCTCGCCAGGTAATGACACAAGCTCTAGGAGTCCTTCACCATCGGTGTAGAGAAATGCGGTATAGGCACTAAAATCAGCGGTCCAGGCCTGGCCCACAATCTGCGCCGACGCATTGATGGCCCGCGCTACGGTGTTGGGAAAGCCCTCGAGTGAACCAACGTCTAGAACAGAATAGGATAAAGGAAGGACGCCGCCATTGTCAGGAATGCGGGGAAGCGGTGAAAACCCTAGGAAGTCTATAAGGCCAGCAGCAATGGCCCAACCGTTTCCATCGAGATAATCTTTATTCCTGAGCTTCACTACTTCTTTAGAATTTGAAATGAAAGAAACTTCGACCAAAATTGAAGGGATCTGCTCTTTCTCTGGTTCTCGTACCATATGAAGATCTGCCTGTCCAATTCCGTCTCGACCACAAAGAAAATCAGCACGATCTTTACATTTGGCATCTGCACCTGCTGCTGGATTATCATTTATTGGCAAGCCCGTTGAAATGCTAAGACGCGAGACTACCGATTCGGCAAGATCACCTGCCGTCGTAGAGCACTTTTCACAGTACACAAAAACCGTCGTTTTGTTGCTGTTATCATTGGTAGCAGGGCTATTGTGATGCACCGATATAGCAAAATCTACCGCATTTGAAATAAACAGATTTGATCTGGCTGTAAATGATGGGTTGACGTCTTGAGTCCGGGTCATAAAAATTTGTGCAGCAATAAAAGGATGAGCCGACATATATTTTCTGAGAGCTAACGCGGTGCAAAGATTAACATCCTTCTCCTTCAGAGCAGTTGGGCCGACCGCCCCGGTGGCTGAGCCACCGTGTCCGGGATCTATTCCGATCTTGACATTAAGCTGAGCATAGGAATTCGATAGAAAGAGCATGCCTATTATTAAAACAAGCTGAATTTCCTTTTGCATTGGGCTTACCTCCCGAACGCCACATGTGCTATGTAAATTGCGCCATTCGCATCAAAAGCGATATGATTTCCATCTGATGACCACGACGGCCTCATTTCAAGCAAGTCGGAAGTGTTTGTTAGTTGGCTCCTATGGCCGTTGAGATCAGTGATGTAGAGCTCAGATGCGAGAATCGAGTGTTCACCATCAATTGTGATCTCAAACAGGAGATATTGACTATCGGGAGACCATACAGCATCGTCACCGAGCCCTAGGTGGATCGTATCGTTTGTCTGAAGACTAGTGACATAAAGGCCTTGTGTTAATTCCTGATAAAGGACTCTTGAGCCATCTGGCGAGACCTGTGGCAAAAAATATGTTCCTTCCCCTCCACTAATCTGTTTGGTCATGCCGTTAGTCACAACAAAGATTTGGTTATTTAACTGGTCCGCAAATGGCTTCGGAGAGGAGGTAGATGACGTTTTTGACAACGAAACCGCTTTGTATTGTTGTCCATCACGATATTTGATTATTCCCGGTGATATCTCCTGCGGAAGACCAAGGTCATTTGATTGGACTAGGGTAAAAACCGTCCCCTTGTCAATGTCAATTTGTTTAATAGCTCGTACTCCAACACCTATGCGAGCTCTGTACACCAGAGTCTTTCCGTCCGCTGTCCAAAAGAACTTAAATCCAGCAACCTCGTCTGATACTTTGCTCATTTTACCATCAGCAATTGAAAAAAGATAGGTACCGTCACCACCGACAAAGGCGAGTAGGTCTGGTTTAGATGGGGACCAAACTGGATTTCTATAATCCCTAACCGGTGTTACTCTCTGAATATTTTCTAAGCGAAATTGTGAAGGATTTGGTACTTCAGCATTATTTTGAGCCTGTTGCGTACTACCCTTGTTTGTGCGAATGACAGTTTCTTCACTTTCGTTCTGTTCTTGGGCTAAATCAATTCTCCTTGTGGCTACTTGCGGTTGCGGCTGTTTTTTAGGGCCTATTGAGAACTTACTTGTATCTTGCTTTGTGTTATTTGAGTGTCGGGGATGAGAAGAGTGCTGAACAAAAGCACTCGAACAGCTAAGTGATACAGTCAACAAGAATAAGCAGGTCGCCAGTGGCCATTTGTTTTTCATGACATGCTCCATTTTAAGGGTGTGACTAAGGGATTGTTTTTATGATGCTCTTATTTCTTAATTACCAAATCAAGCCAGTTAGCGTATTCGTAAGGAGTTTAAATCCGCAAGGTGAGGGAAAAATACTTTACTGTCTATTGTTACGTGTCATTCTACCTAAGAAGATGCTCAGTGGCGAAGGATGGCCGGGCACTTAAGCCACGATTTAGAAATAAGCTTTGATTTGAGAGGGCACAGAAACAACCCATCCAAAAAGAGATCTTCGTCCACTGAAGCAAAATGTTATGCCATCGCGCTGAGAACACTCCACACAATTGAATGATGAATTGAATATTCAATAAATTATTTTTCCCAATCTTCAAGTTTTAAACCTTTCACCCAACAGAATATACAACAATTTCGTCTGGCTGTTTCGACTCTAATTGATGTCGGATGTTTTCAGATGTACCATTTAGATATCTTATACAAGTATTGGTATCCAGTAAATAGCTCATTCAATCGCCTCTCGAACCTCAAATACTCCTTGATCGCCACGTTTAATTGGTGCATCAGCGAAACAGCCATAAGTCTCTTGAAGGAATTTGTGCCACTCTGATTTTTTTGTCGGTCTTCGTAATATTTTCAGATGTTCAATTTTATATTGTAATGTAGTAAGTATTTCCGACCAAATCAAATAGAAAATTTTATTCCCGCGCCATTTTGTCGTAGGAAAATCTCACGAAAAAATCGCTCAAGCGTTAAGCGAGATCGAATTGATCTCAGTATTAAATGACGGCTGCGGACAACGATCCAGCGCCGCAAACACGGCCTGGCAGAATTCTCTTGGCTTGAGAAAATGGATACCGCTCTTAACTCCTTCATTCAACATTTTCACAAATTGACTAATGGTTTGAAAACGATGGTAGGCGTCCTTGGTACGAAACAGCGGAATGACTGTTTTGTTCATCAATAATGGATCCGCATTCGCTGGAAAATATCCTTTCTCAGTAGCGCGATCATAATCTGTGGTGCCGGGAATGGGAGAAAATGAGGCCAGCCGCACTTGCACACCCAAACTGTTGGCATAAAGAATGGTCTCGATGACTTCCGCCAGTGGTTGATTGGGCAAGCCCATGATAATGTAGGTTTCTAAGTTTCGAGGTTCGTAGCCCGCCTTTGTCAGGTTGTGGACGGCACGGCTCATTTCTCCGGGAGTAATCTTATTATGAAGGTCGCGACGCCGTTCTTTGGCTACCGATTCCAAGCTAATCCGAACGGTTTTGAAATGGCACCGATACATCAATTCCGCCAGTTCTTCATCGATATAGCGACCGTGCAGTCCATTTGGGGTGTGGAAACGAATCAACCGTTGGCTTTTCAAGATTTCACGCAAAATGGGTTTAATGTGCTGCTCGGCCTGCATCAGCAAAGCATCGTCGTAAAACGCCACATCGTGTAGCTGCAACCGACGCGTTTGCGTAAGGATTTCTTCAATCACTTTGTCCGGTTGACGCTGAGAGAATGCGCTGTCTATCTTATGAGTGGCACAGAAAGTACATCGGAAGGGACAGCCGCGCGAAGTCGTGACAATCAAGTAGTCGTTTTTACGCAGCAAATCAAAAGCTGGATACGGAAAATTGTCGATGTTAGTCGGAAGATTCTCTAATAATTCTGGTTTTCGAAACATATCGCCCAGTAGTTCAGCAATCTTTCGTTCGCCGGGGCCGGTAATTAAATAATCCGGCTTAACAACTTGGCGAGCATGCTCCGGCATAAGAGTGGCATAAATTCCTCCCAATATGATCGGCACCCCCGGAAAAATTTCGCGGCAAATTTCTGCCACCCGCTTTGGCCCCATATACCAGTACGTCATAAAAGAGGTGAGTAGAATGGCATGCGGGCGGGAGCGTTTCTTGAGTTCATTGCGAAAAATATCTTCCGGCAAACCATAGCGGGCAAAATATCGCGGAATGAAATTCACACATCTTGGCGTCGGCACAATTTCCCGGTGAAAGTGGCTGAGTCCGTACTTCCGAAGCTTCGGTTGGCTGCGATTCTGCCGGCGCAGCAGTTCTGGATGCCACTTATCCAGACAATCAATAAAGTCCACATGAATGCCGCGCTCTCGCAAAAATGAGGCAATATAGAGCAAACCAAGTGGCTTGCTCCAGAAATCAAACGCGGTAAAATCATAAATCCAAGGATTAATACAAAGGATGCTGGGAGATTTCATTATGGTAAATTCTGTGCTATTTCAATAACCCAGATTCGGAGATTAAGTAGATTAATAATTAGTTTCTACCACGTCAATCTTTGCAAAAAAGCAAAGAAATCAAAAAAAGCACTTTCCAACAGATAGAAACAAGCTAACGGATGAGATGATTTTTTTCAGTTGGGTTGTTTCAACCCGTTGGGGTAATAACGTATTCAAATTTCTTATGAAAAGCAGAGATTTTATTGCTTAATTAACATTTCTCAGTTCACCTTAGAGTTGATTCCTCCTGAATGACAGTAACGCTTAATCTTAGCAAGGTGTTAAGTAAGGGAAAAATGTTAATCACACTATAGAGATTCCAAGAGCCTTCTTCTAAAACTGGTTTTCTGTTTGATTTTTTTCCGAATCACCGCGACGGCTTCTTGGGTGACCCTTTCGCCTTCCTCGATTAAATAGCGAAGTAGTTTAAATTCAGACCAATGCACATTTCCCACTATTGGTCGAATCACGACATCTGCTTGTCTTAGAAGATAAAGGTTGTAGTGGCGGGCCGTTATATGATTGGATTGAAAGATAATATTAACCACGTTGTCTAATTTGGGGTGCTCATTTAATTCTTGCCCTACGTCTACTGCAATAACTATATCGGCACCAAGCTCTCTTGCTGGTTCTACCGGTATTGGACAGACCACCGAACCGTCAATAAGAAGATTACCATTGACTTCATAGGGCGGCAAGAATCCCGGAATAGAAGAACTGGCACTCACTATTGCTCGCATGTCCCCATCAGTAAAAACAACTTGCTGACCATTTAGTATGTTTGATGCCACTACCGCCAAGGGGATTTTAGTTTCTTCAATACGTCCTTCTGGAATTAAAAAATCCATAGCCTGACGCAAACGCCATCCTCCTACTAAAGAGGGTTTACTTTGAGCTAAGTTTACGACGATGCGTTCTTTAATATGAGTGGCTACCTGTCCGAAGAAGTTTTCCGCCGGTTCCTTTCGTTTAAATAATTCTAACCCACTCTTTTGATATTCTACGCTCTGCAAGAATTGCTTAAACCGTTCCTCAACCTTTTCTGCCCGACCTGTTTTAGCGTAAATCGAGCCAACGACCGAACCAATACTGGTACCCACAATCAGATGAACAGGAATACCTTCTTGTTCCAAAACTTTAATGGTGCCGATATGGGCGCAGCCCCTTGCGCCACCGCCACCTAATGCCAAAGCAACCTTCATGTCTCTTGACCTTATTTATTTTATTTCCAATCAACTCCTTGTTTTTTTGCAAAGAAATTGCATATATCGCGGAATAATATGTTGGGATTAATTAACGAACGATTAACATCTTCTTTACCTTGGTAAAATTATTCGCTTTAAGTTGGTAGAAATAGACCCCTGCCGAAACCGGTCTGCCCGAATCATCCGTGCCATCCCAGGCCACGGTGTGACGGCCGGCTGCTTGAGTGGTTTCAGCAACCAACAACCTCACTTTTTGACCCAGTAGGTTGTAAACCGTAAGACTCACTCTACTGGCTACCGGTAATTCATATTCAATCTTAGTCGCTGGGTTAAACGGATTTGGATAATTCTGGGCTAAATCAAAGGACGATGGGATGTTGCCCAAGTCGGTATCTACTAACACAATAATATCTGAAACATCAAAGGAAGAATCAGGTGCGTTGAATGGATGAACAGTCACTTCGCCACTGGAATCCATGGCACTAAAGAAGAATCGTATGGCATCTTGCCCTACCGGCTCGGGAATTGTAGCCACAAATTGGTTTTGTTCAGGTCCCTGGAACATTGGAATTTCATGGTCAAAGTTATCGCTGGATTTCGCATAAAATAAAGAAACTTTACTAGGATTCACTCCGAATTTTGACGCGATCTTAATGCTTATCTCATAGTTCCCATTATTATTTACAGACACTTCTGGTAAGTTGCTGAAAACAATTCCATGATATAAAATGGCCTCGTAGGCGTTGACCAATCCCCAACCGAACAGGGTATCAGGATTAGCTGCACGATTTGCTGTCATTCTCAAAGCTTCTCTTACTTCTATGGGAGTTAAATCAGGATGAGCAGAAAGTATTAGAGCTGCCACCCCGGCGGTCAGAGGACACGAAAACGAGGTCCCAGAAGAGAACCCAAAAGGAGACGTTTGCTTATCGGACGACGGTGAAGCCGTGCGCACGCTTACGCCCAACGCTACCACGTCCGGCTTAGTACGCCCATCTGCGGTTGGCCCAACAGAACTAAAGCTGGCTAAGGTTCCCTGCGCAGTAATGGCCCCGACCGCGATAACACTATCCCCATCGGCAGGCGCAATAATGATGTGCCAGAAAGATTGTCTCTCATTGCCAGCACTATTGACCACTACTACCCCCCGACTCACGGCTAAATCCGCAGCCACGGTGGTAACCGCTGTATTACCATCCATGTCCGAGCGATTGTAGAAATCAAGATAACCTAATGAACTGGATACAACATCCACGCCTTGGTTTTCCAGCCATTCAATGCCGGCCGCCCAAAAGTCTTCCTCTACCGGAATCTCTTGTTCCAGGATTTCTGTTTTTGCCAATAAGAAACTGGCATCAAAGGCCGGGCCGATGAGTTGACCTTCTTGAAAACCGCCAACGGTGGATAAGGTCCGAGTGCCATGATTGTGCTGTGCAGGATGGTCCTGTCCCGCTTGGTTTTCAGTGATGCCATCATCATGGATGAAATCATACTCAGCTATGACTTCGAGGCTTTGAAAGGCTTCGTGATCTTTGTATTTAAATCCAGTATCCAACATGCCAATCCAAATGCCTCGGCCCGTTATGCCTAAGTCATGTACAGCGGGTACATTTATCAAGTCATTTTGTAAGAAGGAAGCTCCATAATCAAGACTATGAATGCCCGGCTTTTGGAGTCGCTTAGGATAGATGGGCTTGATATCAACGGGCTCAGGTTTTAGATTTGAGCTTCCCACTCTTTGAATCTTTTTCACAAATGGTAATTTTTCTATATCGTTTTTCTCAGAATCACTCAGCCAAAAGCTGGCGCCATTCAGCCAGTTGGAAATTACCACTGGTTTATGGCCCATTTTTGCCAACGTGTTCAAATAATTCTTACTAACTGGAAGATCATGCTCATCAATTAGCTTTACTGCGGGTCTTACTTTTCTTCTCCTTTTTAACGCTCTGGGTGAAATGTTATTTTTTGCCGCCTGTATCATAGAAGTTTTAGAAAGGTGGGGATCTTCCTTATCTCTAAAAAAGACCCAGTACTTTTCCTGACTCTCAACTTCCTTTTGTGCCGAAAGATTTGTTGCGCAAACCAGTACAAAAACAACCAAACAAGAAAATGGAAATCTCTTCAACTTTTTCCCCTTACATTTTTCAATGACGCCCATAATAATAAACAATTTATAATGTTGTTGCAAGTTAAGAAAAATTCAAATTTTGAGCAATAGTAATTTCAATAAATAAAATTGCGTCGCTTTTCTAACGTCTCTTAAAGGCTAACAGCGTGAGATCATCGGTTTGTTTTGCTCCATTGACAAATGCAAAAAGATCGTCTTTTACACATTTGATTAGAGAATCTGGGTTGTGTGTTCTCGTACGTTCGTTTAAACACAGCGAATGAATGAACTGAAGCAATCTTTTGCGCCCGTAAATCTCCTTTTCTTGATTCTGGCTTTCTATGATACCGTCTGTATATAGAAGTAGGAGATCCCCGGGCTCAAAAGCAATCGATTTCTCCTTCTCTAATTTACCTTCAAATATCCCCAGTGCTGGGGTTGTACCGCTGAGTTCTCTGATTATGCGATCTTTTGAAATGAAGATAGGGGGCGGGTGTCCAGCATTTATGTACTTTAATTGACATTCCTTAACATCTAAGATGCCAAAAAATAGGGTAAGAAAAATTGACTCGGCTGTGCTTTTAATAAACAAGCGATTTAAGTTTCTTACGATTTGCTGTGGCGAAAGTGTGTACTCAAGTTGGGAGCGTATTGCAGCCTGTACCGTAGCAGTTAATAAGGCGGCTGGCACACCCTTGCCACAAATATCTCCAATCGAAATTCCAACGCACTTTGTCGATATAGGAACAAAATCATAGTAATCCCCACCGACCGATTCACAAGGCTGCACAAAACTGGCCATTTCAAAATTAGTGATGTTAGGAATAGTAGTTGGCAGAAGTCGCTGTTGAATATCTCTGGCTAAGGATAGTTCGTCCTCTATTTTTCTTTTTATTTTTGCTTCAACAAAGAGTATTTCATTCTCAATTGCATAGGCAGCCTGTTGCGCTAATGTGACTAAAAGCTCTTGTTTCTTTTTTGACAAAGAATGAGTCTTTTGTTTTTGACTGAAGTAAAAGACGCCTAAGATTCCATCATTACCTAAGTATCCGCAATGAGGCTCATCTGATTGTTCTGATTGCGTTGAGATAAGAGGGACGGCAGTCTTGTGCCACTGGATTGGGACAATGTCTTCGTTCTTATGCTCCTCGGAAGTTGATCCTTCAGACACTGCTTTTGTCTTGCGAGATTCAATTGATTCCTTAATGATCTCCCAATCTAAGTCCACCAACTCTTCTTCAGTAATAATTTCTCCATCGTGATTCTTACCAATTTTAAACCGCAGACCTTTTGACGGGTCGGTGATTAAGATGGCGCCCTGCTCTGCATGTAATAATGAAATGGCCAGATCAAGCATAGTAAGCAAAACATCATCTGACTTAATTTTGGTATGCCTTTTCTCCGCAAATTTAAAAAATTCCTTTTGGATATATTCCTCAGTTTGGATTCCAGCGTCAAAATAAAGCGGGTTATTTTTTTCATCATAAAAATGAATAACTGCGTTTCCTAGTTGAATGCAGTCCAGGTGTACCAATCTTTTCTGAGTTACGCGTTGACTGTTTATCAATGATCCGTTCTTGCTTCCGTTGTCCTTAAAATAAAAATATCCCCTCTGAAGACTTATCTCTGCATGGTATCGAGAAACTGAAGAGTCCTCGATCACTACATCATTATTGGCCCCGCGTCCAATTTTGTATTTTTTTGAAAAAAGATAATAGGTTTGATTCAAGCCGTTGCCTTGACTAACTCTAAGTTTAGCTCGGAATAACTTTGCCCCGCATTTGTTGCATAGAAGATTTTCAGAGGAATTTTCAAAATTACATTGCTCACAAAGCATTATTGATAAGTTCCCCTTTGTAGTTTTTCTAATTCTTTCGAAAGTTCGCCCGCTGTGGAATATCTTTCCTGGGGGTCTTTTGCTAATGCTCTGCTCATAATTTCATCTAAGCTCGGTGGTAAACCCTCGCACTCTGCTGAAGCCGGCGATGGCAGTTTGTGAACAATTCTATAAACTACCGCAGAAATATTGTCGCCATCAAAAGGACGACGGCCGGTCAGCATTTCATATAGAAGCACGCCCACTGAAAAAATGTCAGAGCGGCCGTCCACTTTTCTTCCTTCAACTTGCTCAGGTGACATATAGAAGGGCGTACCAATGATGTTGCCCGTTTGGGTCAAGGTTCCAAACTGCGGGAGTGTCGCAATACCAAAGTCTGCTACCTTTACTTTGTCATCTTTAGCAACAATGATGTTGGATGGCTTAATATCGCGGTGGACTATTTCGTTCTGATGAGCGTAATCCAAGGCGTTACAAATTTGACTGATTATTCGAATGGTGCGCAATAGCTCAAATTTCCCCTGCGTCTCTAATAGAAATTTCAAGTCTTGTCCGGGCAGATACTCCATAACAATGTAAGAGAACTCATCCTCTTCGTCCACATCATAAATGATGACAATGTTGGGATGATTGAGACGGCCCGCGGCCCGTGCTTCTCTAAGCAAACGATCCTTTAAGTTTTTTACTTCTTGTGACTTACCGCTAAAATCAAAAGCGACTTTTTTGATGACCACCGTCCTGTCCAGCTTTGGGTCCCAAGCTTTGTAGACCTGACCCATGGAACCTCTGCCAATTTCATTTTCTAATATATACCGTCCAATCCGTTTGACCTGCTTAATTCCACCCAGAATGGTTTGCGTTTCCTGCAATTCTGATGACTCATCTTTACTTGAGGGAGAAGAGAGGTCCTTCTTTTGCTCCCCCTTTTCATCTAATGCTTCAGAGGTATCCAAAGGATCAAACTTTACAGGGGTGACGGAAGCTAAATTATCTTTAACAAATTCATCCGTCCTTGAAGACAAAGCTGTTTGATCCCAGCCGGAAGATTCTACGACCTGGGTCTTGTCAATTGCGGCCGATGCCCTGGTTTTTTTGATCTTTTCAACCTGCGAGCGCCTTCTGTGGAATATGAGTAAAACAAAACCAATAACGAATGCACCACCTAAGATTCCCCCAGCCCAAACAATCGTAGAGTCTTTTCGGGCTTCAACTCCTGATTTGCTATCTTTTGGCGTATTCGTTTGTTCAGAAGAGATGATGGACTTTGTTGTATGAGCCATAATCAAGGTATCAGGTTCTTCCGTTTGTTCTGGCAGGGCCAGTTGTTCTTCTTCTAAATTTTTGGATGCTTCAGTCAGTTGAGCGGTTTTGTTTTCATTAGAATCGCTCACAACTTCAGCAAGCGAGAAAGTGAGCTCAGAGGTATCCGGTAGTGCCTCAATAGACTTTGCAATTTTGGGGCTGGTTGGTTCTTCAATCTTATCTGTTGAATCTCCTTTTGAGTACTGCAGATCTTCTGTATTTAGAATT
Source organism: bacterium (assembly GCA_046758765.1). Lineage (GTDB taxonomy): Bacteria > Zhuqueibacterota > Zhuqueibacteria > Oceanimicrobiales > Oceanimicrobiaceae > JBHIAW01. Next base: position 17,353 of record JBHIAW010000006.1, on the reverse strand, counting down.
GCGAGTTCGTTTGAAAGACCGACCCGAGCTTCTGCAAATTTTTCAGCCGTTGCCTGGTAATCGCTCGGCAACTTTTGAAACATTTCTAAAGCCAAGGCCCAATCTTCCTGCTCTAACGCTTGCAGGCCGGTCAGGTAATCTCTTTCCCGAATAGCTTCTCTCAATTTGTTTTCAATGGTTAGATTATTGGGATAGACTGTTTGCGCCTTTGTTAGAATCTCAATTCCATCTCGCCACCGGCCAGCGGATTTAGCATCTTCATATCTTGCCAACCAAGAGTCTGGGCTGTTTCTTTTTCTCGCGACGGCTATGTTTACTTCGGCCTCTTTTAGTTTAGGGTCAATCAATAAAGCTTTCTCATAAGCCTGGACGGCTTTTGGGTAATCTCCAGCGCGTAGGTAGAGATTACCAAGCTTAGTCCAAACCAATTCCTGATTAGGGTTCAATTCGACGGACCGTTCAAAGGCCTGGACAGCATTCCCCAAGGCCTCCTGTTTATGATAAACTAAACCAAGGGCTGTATAAGCTGGTGCATAGTTTTTGTCCAAGATAATCGCTTGACGGGCTGCGGTTAAGGCTTCATCGTACTTCTCTTTTTCAGTCAATTCGTGGGACAAAAAAGTATAGGCATAGCGTAAATAGAGACGAGCATCCTTGAAAAAGGTGGAATCAGGTCTCACTGTCCGATTTAAACATTGAACAGCATGAGCGTAAATTCCCTTTTGATAATAAGCTATTCCTAAATAGTACAGCGCTTCTTTAAAACTTGAGTCGATCTCCACGGCCTTTTGGTAATTCTTAATCTTTTCAGATAAACTCTTGGCTGTCAACCCTTTCTTGTAATAACCGTAGGCATCGGGATTTACTTCTTGAGCAAGGGAAAGTTGGCTGACAATTAATATTTGGAGAATTGCACCGATGAGAAATTGGATCGAGAAACGCTGAAACAGGATTTGTCGAGGTTTATTGTGATGTAATTTGCCCATTTCCAATATTTTTCTGTGCTATTCCGTAATCATCCGTGGTGAAACAGTACAGCTCCACATCACTTGAACTTGCAATTCTTGATGGGACAAATCTTAACCCGGAAATATGGTTCAAACAGATATAATTTCCGTCTTAATGATCGTGTTAGGAAATCTAAACTTCTCGGACAATTTTGAAGTGCGGCGCGTATGATGGGATAGTTTTAATTAAATTGCCCGACGGCACTACTTATCGAAACTTGATGATGATATGAAGGTTCCGTCTGTTAATAAAATTTAAATTAGGTATTTCTTTTTTTCTGATTTACTAAAGATACAAGATTCACATCACATTGTCAAGAGGTTTTCTTTTCCGAATCCGATAGATTTTAGCTTGATATTGTAGATTATATTTATTATGTTTTGGTTCAATTACTGGAACTGTTTAATCAGCGAACTTATTCGCTTTAAATATAAGGAGATGTAATATGATGTACGATCCATTCATGGTTCAACCCATGCGAGACGAGCTTACAAGAATCGGGTTTAAGGAGCTGACAACACCCGAGGAAGTAGATAGATTGTTGCCAGAATCGAAAGGAACCACACTGCTGGTGGTGAACTCTGTCTGTGGCTGCGCGGCGGGTCAAGCCCGACCCGGGGTGGCCTTAGCGCTTACAAATGAAGTCAAGCCAGATAATTTATTCACGGTATTTGCAGGTCAGGATGTTGAAGCGACTGCCCGCGCAAGAAGTTATTTAAAAGGATATCCGCCTTCTTCGCCTGCGGTAGCCCTTTTTCGAGACGGAGAATTGGCTTTTATGATGGAGCGACATCAAATCGAAGGACGAAGTGCGGAACAAGTTGCCTCAGACTTAATAGCTTCGTTTGAAAAATATTGTAACTCGAATGGCTAACCATGACAGAAATAACAAAATTCGCGCCATAATATGGGATTATGATGGTACGCTCGCAGATACGCGACAAAAAAACCTCAACGTTACAAAAAAAATTATTGAAAAGGTAACGGGGACAAGTGCTGAAAAAATAGCCGCACTCCAATCCTTAGAAAAATATGATCAAGCCCATAGAAACGCAACAAATTGGCGAGAGCTTTATATGACAGTTTACGGCTTGTCCAAGGAACAAACAGACGACGCCGGCAAACTTTGGGCAGAGTACCAGCTAAGAGACAACACACCCACCCCATTCTATGATGGTATCGAGGAAGTACTTATAAACTTGAACTGGCTACCTCATGGCATTGTGTCACAGAACGCGCAAACCAATATCGCTAATGTTCTGCAAACGCGGGGACTATTGGACTATTTTGGTTATATCGTAGGCTATGAACAGGTTGATTTTGAAAAACAAAAGCCAGAGCCGGATGGTGTATTAATGTGTTTGGAAAAAATAGCTGAATTAACCTCCGGGTTTGTGTTTTATATCGGCGACCACGAAGTGGACGTAAAATGTGCTCTAAATGCGAACGAGGTGTTCAGGAAAAACGGGCTGGATATTAATGTGGTAAGTATTGGCGCTTCTTACGGTTTTAAGCATGACGATTCTGGTTGGACAATAAAGCCAGATTATGAAGCAAAAACGACTCACGATATCATAAATATAATACAAAACTTTTGATTGAAGCGAAAGGAACTGATCGTGAGATAGTCTTGCAAAAAATTAATCCTTTGTTAGAAAATGCTTGACATTATCTAATATTGTGTTATTTTTAAGTGAACCAACCTCCCTTTAGTGTCATTTAGTTGGATTTGTTTAAGACAATAAATATGAGCTAACAAATCTTGGGGTTTTATAACGCCAATTTAGCTTGAATTATTCATAAATTTTGACCACAAAGACACTAACTCACTAAGAGTACTAAATATAACAGTCATCTGAGATTCACGGCAACCATTCCAAACAACCAACTAATTAACTAAACTTTTCACCATGAAAGAGAGGAGAGAGGATTATGGCGAAATCAGTTCAACACAGGTTGCTGCTGGTTTTCTGCGCATTATTATTTATGACCGGCAGCCTTTTTGCACAAGGGGTCACAACCGGCGCCATGAATGGCCTGGTTACTGACGAAGAAGGGGAAGCGCTCATCGGAGCCAATGTTGTGGCGGTGCATGAACCCAGTGGTACCCAATATGGAACCGCGGTTCGAAACGGAGGCGCTTATGACTTGCCAAACCTGAGAGTCGGCGGTCCCTATAGCGTCACGGTCTCTTTTATCGGGTACAAAACACAGAAAGAGGAAAATGTCTTCGTTAGTTTAGGTCAAACAGTGAGAATCGACTTTAAGCTTCCACAAGAGGCACTCGAACTGGAGATGATTACGGTGGTGGCAGAACGAGATGAAGTGCTGAATGCGGACAGAACCGGAGCAGCGACTTTTATTACCACCGAGCAGGTCATGCAGCTCCCCTCGGTTAAACGGAGTACGCGAGACCTAATTAGATTGGACCCGCGCAATGATGGTAATTATAGTTTTGCCGGCAGGAACTGGCTTTTCAACAACATCTCTTTAGATGGGTCATATTTTAACAATCCATTTGGATTAGATGATCCTGCTCCAGGTGGTCAGACTAACGCCGAGCCAGTCCCTTATGACGCCGTTGAACAAGTACAGGTGGCCGTTGCGCCGTTTGACGTACGACAAAGTGGTTTCACTGGCGCCAATGTTAATACGGTCACCAAAAGCGGCACTAATCAATTCAGGGGTTCAATTTACAGTTTTTTCAGAAATGAAGATTTACTCGGAAACACCGTCAGAAAGGAAGAAGTTATTGCGAATCCGGATTTGTCATTTAACCAATCTGGTTTTACCTTTAGTGGACCACTGCTTCGTAATAAGTTGTTTTTCTTTATGAACGGGGAGATTGAACGCACAGATGTACCGGGAACCAACTTTGTGGCTGATCGAGATGGAGTAATAGAATTCGGAGAATCTCGTGTGCAAGCATCAGTTATGGACCGGATTCGTCAACGCATGATCGAAGTCTACGATTATGATCCAGGTCCGTATGAAGGTTTTGTGCATGAGACGAATAATGAAAAGTTACTACTGAAGGTTGACTGGAACTTGAGTGACAAACACAATTTAACTTTCAGGTGGAACAGGCTCAATGCTGAGCGTGATCTGCCGCCCCACCCCTTTGTGCTGTCGGCTTTCGGCTCCGGCCGGGGACCGAACGAGAACAGTCTGCCCTTCAAGAATTCAGGTTATCAGATCAACAACCAGCTTAATTCCTATGCTCTGGAAGTTAATAGCCGCGGTTCTAAATTTGCTAACCGGTTTTTCTTCAGCTACAATCGTTTCCGCGACTTCCGCGAGCCTTTTAGTAAAGACTTTCCAACCATTGAGATTGCGGAAAACGGCGTGACTTATACCACAGTAGGGCATGAACCATTCTCCATTCACAATATCTTAGATCAGGATGTCTGGCAGGTCACTAACAATTTCAGTTATTTCCGTGGCATGCACGTGTTGACCTTCGGAGCCAACTTTGAAGTCTTCAAGTTCTTCAATTCCTTCAATATATTCCGCCACGGTATATTTTTCTTACCAGATTTTCTGGATTTCTTAGGTGGCACGACGTTCTCATCGTTAGACGATTTCTTTGCTCGCACAGACCCGAACAGTGAAAATTTCTACGACTTTAATGCCGTGATCACTCCTAGTACGGAACCGTTCAAAGGCGAGAATATTAATGTCGGTCAATTCTCCATCTACGCGCAAGATGAATTCCTAGTCTCAAAGAAGCTCAATCTCACTTACGGTTTGCGAGTCGATTTTCCGATCTACTTTACTGATCCGGTGGACAATCCATTTTCCAGGTCTTTAGTGGCGCTAGATGAAAATCGGAAACCTGAAACGGTAGATCAAAGTAACCTGCCAGGTGCGACACCGTTGTTTTCACCGCGGGTAGGTCTTAATTGGGATGTCATGGGTGACCGGTCAACGCAAATTAGAGGCGGGACCGGCATTTTTACCGGCCGCGTGCCATTTGTCTGGGTCGGTAATGTGATTTCTAATCCTGGAACAAATCCTAATCTTTTTCCAGAGGCCAAACTAATACCGACCTCTGAGGACGCAACCTTGATGCAATCATTTGATCTGAATGCCATGGATTCTGATTTCAAATGGCCGCAGGTCTGGACCACGAATGTTGCGATTGATCAGAAACTGCCCTGGGAAATGCTGGGTACGCTTGAATTCCTATATGGCAAGGATATCAATGCCATTTTCATGAGAAACGCCGACCTGGTGGAGCCAGTTCGTTTTCTTCCGGAACCTGACGGCAGGCCATTTTATGGAGGGGCCGGTCAAAATGAACTGAATCCAGATGGAGGAGCTGGCATCTACGTCATCGACAACACCGGCTCAGGGTACAACGTGTCTGTGACTGCGCAGCTACGCAAAAACTTTGACTTCGGTCTAAACACCAACATTGCTTATACCTTTACTGAGGCCAAAAACAAGCACAAAACTACAGAAATAGCAAGTGTGTTGTTTCAAGAAAATCCGGTCCAAGGCGATCCTAATAATCCTAAATTGAGTTGGGCTGAATTTAGTCAGAGACATCGCATTATTGGCGGAGCCAATTACCGGCATCAATGGTCTAAAAGCCTGGCTACCAGCGTAGGTCTATTCTTGGAGGTCGCGGAAGGGAATGTTTTTCTAAATGGCGGTAATAGATTCTCCTTTGTCTACGCCGGCGATGTTAATGGCGATGGCGCGACTGGGAATGATCTCATCTACATTCCCAAAAATCAAAGTGAAATAAACTTTGATCCTTTTGTAGATGCAAATGGTAACACTGTTTCAGCTCAACAGCAATGGGACGCATTCAACGCCTTCATCGCACAAGACGATTACTTGAGCTCACACCGCGGTCAGATTGCTGAAAGATTTGGTCTACTCAATCCCTGGTACAGCAACATTGATTTGCGAATTCTTCAGGACTTCTCGCTAAACTTCGGTGCTCAGAAGCATACATTTCAACTGAGTATTGATATCCTGAATGTCGCTAATCTAATTAATTCTGATTGGGGAGTTCGGAAAGTACCCAACACTGCAGCTACCAGACCTCTTGAGTTGGTGCGTTTTGATGACACTGGCGCGCCAGTCTTTCACTTCGTAGGACCTGAAGAAACTTTTGTTGATGATCCAGGTATCTTATCCCGCTGGCGGATGCAGATTGGAATCAGGTACTTATTTAATTAGTATTTGAACGAAAACACAATTTTTGCTGTCACGGCGAGGTGTCGCAAGGCGCTGACCTTTTTTCAAAAGGTGAGTGTCTTTTTCCCGTAGCTGTCATTGCGAGCGTTGCTCAGCGAAGCAATCTCCTGGAGTAGGTAGGGATGAGATTGCTTCGGCAAAAAACGCCTCGCAATGACGATTAGAATCTATCGTTCTTCCCCCAACATTGTGTGGGGGAAGAACAGCATTTTGTTGCGTGGGAGCCAGACAAACAGCGCTACAGAAAAATTGTTAACATGAAACTTGAAACACCAAGAGCTCGAGACCTAAAGCAGCAGAGACTAATAGCGCCGCCATCCGCCGCCGCCTCTTCCTCGACCTCCTCCACCGCGCTGGTTGGTCCTGCGAGGGCGCGCTTCACTGACACTTATCGTCTGCCCCTTCAACTCCTTGCCGTTCAGGTCATTGATGGCATTCTCAGCTTCCTCCTTATTAGGCATTTCTACGAATCCAAATCCTCTTGATTCGCCGCTGTACCTGTCCTTTATCACATTGGCTGAAGTAACCTCTCCAAACGGCTCAAAAGCTTCTTGCAAATCCGAATTGGTGACATCATGCGACAGATTCCCTATGTAGATGTTCATTAAGTTCTCCTTAATTTGTGTGAAAATTCCGTTCCTACAATTTAATTAAAGATTCTTACAGAATCTCTATAAGCTCGATATCAAAAACCAAGTCTTTACCAGCTAAAGGATGATTAGCATCTAACGTCACCGTCGATTCCGAAACTTCGGTGATAAGCAAGGTAATTCGCCTGCCATCTCTTTGGATGCTTTCCAAATGCTGGCCCACCTCTGGTTCTAAGTCGTCCGGTAATTCACTTGTCTCCACAACCCACACTAAGTCCTCATCGTGTTGGCCGTATGCGTCATAGGCAGCAATATTGGTGGATATCGATTCGCCCGGTTTCATACCGACCACAGCTTGTTCAAAACCTGGGATTAATTGCCCGGCGCCAATCTTAAATTCCAGAGGCTCCCGGTCAACGGAAGAGTCGAATACCGTACCATCAACCAGTTTACCGGTATAGTGGACCCTAACGGTGTCACCATTTTTGGCTTGTGCCATACTGTTCTCCTTCATTTTACATTTGAAATTCTAGGAATATGTCAGAAGCACTTGCTAATAAAGGAAAGTGACGAAGGAAGGTCCTGGAAGTCGCTTTGACTTCTTCGTTATCTTCGGTTATAAGAAGTGGCCGGCATATTACCTATTGATTACTGCTAAATTATGTGTTAATTAGTTTGCAGCACTTACAAAAGATAATACTCTACTCCCCAAAATGCAAGAATTATTTTATACAAACGAATTAAATATTGGCTCCGTATGGTTGGTTTCCCTGTGTAGGGTGTATCGAAAGCTTGACCATTGAAGCACTAATTGGAGGCTTATTATGGACGCAAAAATACGTGGCCGAACCTGCTTTTGCCGAATGGCCTGAATCAGTGGCCAGTATGCTTCAGGTGGAATGACACTTAAGACTGTTTTCATTTCTTTCCTAAGCAACCCAGGCCAAATCCTATAACCAATAATCCAAAAACTGCTAAAGCCACCCAGGGTGCGGCTGCGCCAGCCCAATCGTAACCTACTCCAGTCGGAGCTTTGCCTTGAATGAAAGCCACGGCAGCTATCCCCACACCAAGCAAACCTTCTCCACCCACCAAACCGGAACCGAACAGAACGCCTTTCTCTCGTCGTGAGGCGACCTCTTCAGTGGTTGGTGCGCGCTTCTCCAAAACTAATCTTAGCATGCCGCCAAGAAAAACTGGCACCATAGTGCTTACAGGCAAATAGACTCCTACTGCAAAGGGTAAACTCGGAATCCGAAACAGCTCTGCTCCTAAGGCAATGATAATACCAATCCCTACCAGTATCCAAGGAAGCGCATTTTGGAGGACACCTTCAATCACCAGCTTCATCAAGGTGGCCTGAGGTGCGGGCAATTCTTTGGTGCCAAAACCGTAGGCCACATCCAGAAGCAGTACGGCCAGACACACAAAAGTAGCCGAGGTCAAAACTCCAACTAACTCACCAATTTGTTGCTTGCGCGGCGTGGCCCCTAATAAAAATCCCGTCTTCAAGTCCTGGGATGTGTCACCGGCAATGGAAGCAGCAATGGCCACCACGCATCCCACGGTTAGAGCCGCAGCTTTACCGATATCATCTGTCCAACCCATGAGAAGGAATATTGAAGCGGTACCCAGTAGGGATGCGATGGTCATGCCACTCGTGGGATTCGAAGTCACTCCCACCAAGCCCACGATGCGTGAAGAGACCGTCACAAAGAAGAACGCAAATATTACGACCAGCATCGCACCTACTAAGCGCATGGCAAATGTTTCAAGATGGCCGAAGACATGGGGTACGGCCGCCATGGCCAGCGCTAACACGGCTACGCCAATACCGACCACGGAGAGTGGCAAGTCATGACCTGTTCTCGGCAAGGTGATGCCACCTTCCTCTAATCGTGCCCTGATTTGTTTGGCGCCTACACGAAAACTTTCAATCATTGTGGGAATACTACGAATTAGAGTGATCAGTCCTCCCGTAGCTACGGCGCCAGCACCAATATAGCGCACGTAGCGAGTCCAGATGAGACCTGGCCCCATCTCAGCAATCGTCTTAATAGTCTCCGGAAAAAGCGGCAAGGTGCGCCCTTCCCCCCAAATTGCGATAATCGGAATAATGACGAGTGAAGACAGCAGTCCGCCGCCTACCATAATTGCGCCTATTCTTGGTCCTAGTATATATCCCACACCGAATAATGCTGCGGACATATCGAGTCCAAGTTGACCCTTTTTTAAGAACGGTATGGGGAAATGAACATCATCACGGATTATTCGAATCCAGCCAGTTAGAAATTTGAAGAGCGCCCCGGCTCCAAGCCCGAGAAATACGTTTTTGGCCCGTCCGCCACCAACCTCGCTGGCCACCAGCACTTCTGCACATGCCGTCCCCTCTGGATAGGGCAGATGGCCATGCTCGCGTTCAATCAAAAACCGTCGCAGGGGAATCATAAACAGCACCCCCAGAAGCCCACCAAACATGGCTAACAGGGTCATTTGCACAAGAGACGGGTCTAAGCCCCAAAGGAACAGAGCCGGCAGCGTGAAAATTACACCGCTTGCCACCGAGCTCGATGCTGAACCGATAGTTTGGGAAATATTTGCCTCAAGGATGGTTCCACGACGGCCTATTACTTGGAGCGCTTTAAATGCGGCCACCGTCATCACGGCAACAGGAATTGAGGTGGAAATGGTTAGTCCGGCTCGCAATCCGAGGTAAGCATTGGCGGCACCAAAGAGAATACCGAAGAGAATACCGGGAATGGCGGCTTTAATTGTGAACTCAGCTAAGCTCTCGGAGGCTAAAATATACGGCTCGTAAGCTTCACCTTTTGGAATGGGTTCGTAGGCTTTTTGACTTAGTCCTTTTTTTCGGTTCATTGGGTCTCTCTTTTCGTTCTGGAAGAAATGTTAAAAATTGTTTGCAAGTATAACCCATTTGTTTAAGAAAAGCAAGCCTTTTTTGTAAAAACTGGTGGTAAGAATGAGCCCTTGAGTACATTGAAAACGTTTAAACAAAAAGGTAAGAAACCTGCGCAGCTTAATCAACTCTAAACCGGATTCGAACCCGACCATTTTCTTTCAAATCATAACTGATAACTTGGTAATCACATTTAGTTTTCTTCTCACCCAGGTGGAATTCAAGATTTCGAGGAGCTGAATAAAATTTTCTCATAACCGCTGAAAGAATGTGCTCGGCACTGTGCATGCGAGAAAGCTGGGACATAGGAAAGACTATGTTTTACGTTTTCATTCCTGAAATGATAACTCAGATAGCTATTTGAAGGGAATAAGAATGTAGGTTCACACTGGACTGAGGAATTTGAGCAACCGGTTAGTCCAAGTTCCTCAATTCCTCCTCTACTCTCTTATCCCAGTATGAAGATTTGTTCTTTTGCTTTATAGTGCTAGGCTGTTTGTATTCTTTCTTAGGCTTGGAATACGTCAATCTACTTATGGCTTTCCCCACAATTACCATTCCTATGACAAGTACAATTGGAATCAACCAAAAGGCGAACTTACCTAATAAATTCTTCTGCGATGGACTAGCTAAAATGCGTTCCCCATACTGCCCAACCAAGGCATCTAGAATATCCTCTTTACTCTTGCCCTGTTTAATCATAGTTGCTATTTTTTCTCGAACCTCATGCGATGCACCGGATTCATGCTGGTCAACCGTCATATTCCAGCAACACGGTGCTACTACACTGTGCTCCAATTCTGCTTGCAGAGCTTGCTGCTGCTTTTCACTAGTTTCATCAGAATATGCAAATCCTGAAGAAAGCAAGAACACAATAGAAATTAAACTCACGCCAAATAAGTCTATTCTTAAGATTCTCATATTAAACCTCATTTTGTAAATATTTGGTCATTTGTAACTACTAATGACAGCCTGAATAGCTACGGTCATTTAAATAGATACTTATCTCTGATGGGAATCTAAGGAATGTTCATCGATAAATCAAATATTATTTCATAGTCGCCAGTCTTCCTTTAGCCAAATTAGCCTCTTCCGAATCAGGATAGTCATTAATTACTTCCTCTAAATAGAGCTTACCCTGTTCACGTTCATCCAAACTAATGTAGGCATAACCAATTTTTAGCATGGCGGACGGAACTTTATCACCATTTGGGTACCATTTGACCACTTTTTCAAATTCCTCTATTGATTTAGAAAATCGTCCCTGTGCGTAATAAACCTCACCTAGCCAATATTGAGCATTATCCGAAAGGTCAGAATTTGGAAATTGCTGGAGAAATTGGCGAAATCCATGCAAGGCCAGTTGGTAGTTCCCCCGGATCAAATCACGATAGGCGGTATTGTAAAGTTCTCTCGATTGATCTACTCTAATTGGCGGGCGTTGGATAGTTTCCTTTGCCGACAGAGTATCAACATCTCCTGGAATAAATTCTCTTACAGACTCGAGGGATGGCACCGTACCTAATCTTTGAATCAGTGCAGAAATCCTATAATTGGTGTCTTTCAACTGGTATTGTGCAGCTTCTACTTGTTGACTGAGTTCTTCAATCTGAGTAGCCAAATCAGCCCTATCTTGGCGAATTGTTAGCTCCTGTTCTGCTAATCTTCTCTTTAGATCATCTAATTCTCTTCGCAGTTGCGAATTCTGGTCCTTGAGAAATTTCAATTCACGTCTCATATTATCCATTTCTATCTGGGTGGAACTGAAACGCTTTTGTGAAGCACACCCAACGAACATCTCGTGCGTAACAAGCAAGACTAAGCTGAAAAAGAGCAGAGTACCGAATCTGTCAAAATATTTTTGGGGAAAGGAAATAAGGCTGAGAATCCTTTTGCTTGAGTTATTTCGCTTGTCCATTTCTTAACCTTTTGTTAATTTACAATAATGAATTCTGCCCTTCTATTTTTGGCCCATGCCTTCTCATTATGTCTCGGGTCTAAAGGCTTTTCTTTGCCATAACTAATAATAGTGATTCGGTTAGGACTTATTCCATAATTGATTAAGTAATTCCTTGCAGAGATGGCTCGACGTTCTCCTAAGGCTAAATTGTATTCTACTGTACCTCGTTCATCACAATGGCCTTCGATGCGGATAAACAGTTCTGGATTTTCTTCGAGTTTAAGAGCATCTTGAGCAAGGATTGACTTTGCTTCAAGAGTCAAATCTGATTTATCAAAATCAAAATGAATCATCTCCAAAATTACGGGTTCCTTTTCGACGGGCAAATCCATTTGTAACGGTCTTTCTGTTTCTTCCACCGTCTCAGATGGCTCTTCAATTGGCTCCGGTTCTGAGATTTCTGGTGGTTCAAATCTGAGTGTTTCCTTTTTGCCGCCGCACCCCAGTGTAAAAGTTAGGGTAGCCAAAAAGATGATGGCTACAATCACTTCGACTTTTTTTCGCATCCTTACTCTCCTTAAAGAAAATGATAATATACTTTTAGTAATTAATCCGAGGAGACCAGGCGGGAGAATAATTCGTCCCACCGGAAGTTAATCGTTTGGGATCAGAGCCATCCCAGAACATGGAATAAATCTGCTTGCTGCCCGAGCGAGAAGAGCTGAATATCAAAGCAAATCCGTTGGGCGACCAGGACGGGTCTTCGTTGCTGCCGGAATTTTGCGTTAACTGCATCATATTCTCCCCAGTAACGTCTATGGTGAAAATATCAAAACCAGTTTGAGTTCTGGAAACATAAGCGATTTTATCTCCGCGTGGTGACCAGTCGGGCGAAGCGTTGTAACTCCCCTCAAAAGTCAACCGCCGCACATTCGCACCGTCGGAATCCATGATGTAGATTTGCGGAGAACCAGAGCGGTCCGAAGTAAAAGCAATTTCACGGCCAGAAGGAGACCAACTCGGTGAGGAATCTATAGCCCGATTAAAGGTTAACCGTCTAAATTTTTTCTTTTCTACGCTTAAGATGTAAATCTCTGCATTTCCATCTTTTGTTAGGGTCAAGGCAATTCTAGTTCCATCGGGAGACCAAGCCGGCGCCGAGTTCAGACCTTGAAGATCCGAAAGTAACGATTGCGTGTTGGTACGAAGATTTAGAACATAAAGATTTGGATTTCCATCCTTGTAGGAAGTATAGCAAATCTTACTGCCGTCAGGTGACCAGGCAGGGGACAGATTGATGCTTTTGTCACGGGTAATCTCCTTTGCTTTATGGCCGTCATAGTCCATCAGAGCAATTTCCTTGGTTCCGGCTTTGTTTTGATGCACAAATGCAATCTTAGATTCTGCCACACCTTTCTCCCCAGTTAATCTGTAGACAATATCATCAGCAATTCTATGAACGGCATATCGCTCTCTTCCAAAACGGTCCCGGTAATCCTTACGAATAATGGTTCTTCCTGATGCGCCATCTACCACATGAGGCTGGACATTGATTTCGTTGCTTCGATACCGAAATTCTCCAGCGACCCAGGCCAGCGCTTTAGAGTTTTCATCACCTCCTTCTTTTGAATTATTGGAACTCTCTTGTGGAAGGCCCCATTTTGTATTAACTTTGAAAAACCCAGACATCCATAGATCGTTGCTCAAAACTTCAGTAATCAGTCCTGAAATAGTATCCGAATCTTTTCCAGAGGGGGTTCCAACAAATGGATATACATCTACCTCCATTCTTTGGAACGTTTTAGTGTAAATTCTTAAGAAGACATCTGTTTGAGAGCACAATGTCGTAGCGCAAAACAAAACAATCAATCCGGGTAAAGCCAACTTACTTTTGAAGCTTAACATCATCTTACATACCTTGTTCAAACGCAAAATGGACCCCTAATTGTCTTTCTGGAAAATCATACGGCAAAGGGGGAAGTGGATTCGCAAGAGAAACAGCTCTCAGCGCAGCTTGGTCAAAGAGATAATCACCCGATTTTTCTTCGATCATTAAGTCCGTAATGCGTCCACTCCGTTGGATTCTAAAATATATGATCGTCTTTTTGGAAAGTGAGGTCCTGGTAGCATAATGAGGTGGTTCCCAGCTATTTCGAATTCGCGATTTCAGCAATGCTAAATAATATGAAAAGGGAAACTCCTCGACATCTAAGCGAACATTTTCATCCCCAACCGCCGACTTCGCCTGCTTTTTTTCTTTCGTAATTTCAGTTTTCTTTGGCTGCTCCACCGCTTCTTCTTTCTCAGGCTGCCTTTTTTCTATCGTGATCCCTTCAAGCTTTTTCGGCTTTGGTTTGATTTCCTGCCTACGCGCTTGAATCTTTTCGACTTCAGGAGCTTTGTAAGAAACCGGCTCTATTTTAACTAACTCTACTGGGATCACAGTTGGATACCCCTCCCATTTGCGAATTCCGGGTCTACTGATCAATAGAGCTGCAAAAAGTATGACATGGAGCGAAAATGAAAGAAGCAAATTTAACTTCATTTTCTTAATTGTGGAAGTCCACCGAATTTAGCACTAAGAATTCTATTTGAATTGCATCATCGCGTCGTTCGAGGTTTCAAGATCAGTCCCAGTTTTGCTATTTCTAATCCCTTAATAACATCCATGACTTCGATCACTTTGCCGTATGCCACCTCTTTATCTGCTTGTAGCAGCACCGGCTTCAATCTGCCCGAGGCTTTTCTTTTTTCCAGTCGCTCACGCAAAACTTGTATTGAAATTTTCTCTTTGTCCCAATACAGAAAGCCTTCCTTGGTAATGGTTAATACGATAGCCTTTCCGGGGTCTATTTCCTTAGCCGCGGCCTGCGGCAGTTGAACCTGCATGCCGGACCTGAGAAGTGGTGCGGTGATCATAAACACAATGAGCAAAACCAGCGTGACATCTACCAAAGAAGTTACGTTTATTTCGGAAAGGCTAGTATATTTACCGGACTTCATGAACTTCCTTTTTTGCAAAAACCTCTATAAGGTCTGAATAATAGATTTCTAGTTGTGAACTGAGCCTTTTTAATCTATTAACAAAATAGTTATAGGCAATCACCGCCGGAATAGCGGCGCCTAAACCAGCCACAGTCGTGATTAATGCTTCAGCTATGCCAGGGGCCACTACGCTCAAATCTGCCGAACCGGTGTACCCAATTGCCATAAAGGCGCTCATAACCCCCCAAACCGTTCCAAACAAACCAAAGAAAGGGCTAACACTGCCGGTGGTTGCCAAAAATACCAGATGCTTTTCAAGCCCCAAAACTTCACGACTGGCAACAGAGTCAAATAGGCGTACTAAATCTTCGGACGTATGGCTTTTCTTGGTCCGTTGTTCACGCAGTAGTTCTACGGTTCCTGCCATAGAAGAATCCGAGTAGGAGCCTTCCTCTTTATTTATCAACCAATAGGCTTCCTTAAAAACTACAAAAAAAGGATTGGTTGGATATTTTCTGCCGGCTTGAAAGATTTCTCGCGCACCTTTATGTTTACGGAAAAATAGCAAAAATTCTTCCGATTCCTTTCGAAGACGTCTAAAAACTCTGAGCTTATCAAAAATAATAGCCCAAGATACGACTGAAAACAGCAACAGGATGGCTAATACGGTCTTAGCCACAATTCCAGCATTTAAAACTAAATCCAAAACGTTGTGAGAAAGAGAACTCGATTGTGGAAATGACTGGAGAGCAATTGCAAAACTTAGATAGGAACCCATACATTCGAACTCCATGTTAAACATATCGATGTTTTTACATCAAAGACTTTTGGAAGTTCCCAAGGTGCATTGATTTATATGTATTTTTATCGACAGAGTTTACCAGAACTTACCTCTTCTTCTAAAATCTTGACTCAATATATTTCTTATAAAAATAAAAAGCAAGGCAAAAATTCTGTGCCTTGCTTTTGTAAAGAATCTACTTAAAATTGTCTTCAATCTAAAGTATTATTCTGGGCTACCCCAAACATTATTCTGTTAGAACTGTTTCCAAAAGCCGTACTCTACACGAGTGCCCTTCCTCCTGATGATCACAGTTACCCCAATAAAAACATTCGTCCGAACAGATCGGCGCGTTTTCCAATAAATTCACATGCGGATAGTTTTTGGAGCAATTCTTAAGATGTCGTCTCAATTGATGCCTTCTAAAAATTTCCCAAAAGCCCTTTTCCCCAAGAAGTTTCCCTCTAATCAAAGCAGTAATATCTTGGGATGCTTTACATCTCGGGTCGTACAAAACCACAGGTTTAAACTGTCTAACCGCCTCTGACACCGTAGGATCAAATGAAATGTATCCTAAATAATCCACCTCAATAGACAACAGTTCTCGGGCGGCTACCTGTATTGCCATGCCTTCTCTGATTTCTGCTTGATTTTTTACTTTATTCAGAATGAGTTTGGGACGAAATGACTGCAAAACAGATTCAAAAATGGATGCGGCTTCCAAATCAATTTGTTGAACTTGGTATAAGATGTCTTCAACGATAAGCTGAATCTCGCTAGGTCGATTAGTAGCTTCGTTGTCAATAATCTCTAAAGCCTCGGGATACCCTTTCAGAGCCTTCTTTAGAGCACGAAATAAGGACACTTTGATAAAGGCGAATGCTTCATTCACAGCCGAGGGATCGGTGGTAACTACCACAAACCGTTCATCCGCTAATAAGAAAAAATCAATCACATCAAAAGAGGAACCACTGCCGAGGTCCATAATGATATGATTAGCGTGCAACTTTTTTAGACCACGAATAAGACGCTGTTTTTGATAGTACTTAGGACTAGATAGACTTGAAGTGCCGTAGCCGCCGCTTATCAATCGAAGGTTCGGAACAGGCGTTTCCACGGCAATATCATTTAGATATCTTTGCCCGCAGCAATAATAATCAAAGAAGCTGAGTTCTGGCTCTAAAATACCCATGCAGGTATGAAGGTTGGCACCTCCAAAATCGCCATCTACTAAGATAACTTCGCTACCCATGGTTGCCAAGCCGACACCGATAGAAGCGGCTAAAGCGGTTTTACCCACGCCACCTTTACCGCTGGCAAACGCATAAATCTTATTTTGTAATCCCCCGTTTCCCCCATTATCTGAACCAAAGATTTTCTTAAATTCAGTAATGCTCTCAGCAGAAACCCAATCAGATATTCTATCAATCCAAACTAAATCATGAGGAGCAAAGAGGCCTTGCTTAATAAGGTCCTGCAATTTTCTGAAAGAAACGGGTCCAAACTTACTTTCGTTGACTTTTATGATTAGCTCTGTCATGATTTACAAAACCCTTTCCGGTAGCCCCAAAAGCCGGTTAAAGATTTACAAGTAAGTTCATGGTGCCCCTGGTATTTGTTCAAATCCAGTATGAAATACCGAAGCACAGTTGATTTTATTGATTGACTTTTTACTGTTATAACACTTATACTACTGTCAAAGGTCTAAACTTGCGTAAGTCTAATTTAATTTCTTGAGAAATTCTTTCTTGAGCAATAAGGTCACCTTGAGTGGAGTTCAAATGGTCTTCAAAAAATGTTTTTGAAAACGATTTTAGGTTTAGACTGGATTATTGATGAATTTTTACAGAATAGGTGTTAAATATTAGAGATAAGATCATTTCTCTAGCTACTGATTGAACGAAACCTAGCATTGCTCCAGGTTTTCCTCGATTCTAACTAAGTTGTCATTCCGTAGGAAT
>JBHIAW010000005.1:0-42927 GCA_046758765.1 bacterium | reverse complement strand
TTAGCGTACTCTGAAATTTGGGCAAAATAATATTACCTCTATCACCCTTGAAGAATGTTCTAGCTATTTCTAAATTAATAATTTAGTAAAGAAAAATCAAGAAGTATTATGATTGGTAATCAATGAAGCAAAGCTTATTGTAAGTAAATTACGAGAGTTAACCTAGAAAGGTGAAAAAAAGAATGGAATTATTTGGTTATCTAATGGGTACTCTTGGCGTAATTCTTCTCCCCTGCTCTAACCTCCACATCCAATCTATTTTCGACCGGTGGAATTGGGCAAACATATCCTTCTTTTCCGTAGGCGCAATAAGGATTGTACGCCATGTTGAAATCTAATATATAAACCCCGGAATCGTTTTCAACTAAATCAATATATCTGCCTCCTGAATAGCTCCCTTTTCCGGTGGTCACATCCATAAATGGTACAAAAAGATAATTGGGGAATTTACCCTGAACATCCAGCATTTTGTAAACCTGCAGCTTGCACTCCTTTCCTTCCATGTTAAATTGAAAGTAGCCATATTTCAAAGCATCGCGCAGGGTTCCAACGCTGGTGATGATTTTTATGGTTTTCGCTTCTTCGTACTTGTGCAGTGTAACCTCAAAGCGGTACTTTAAATCAATAGGATAATACTTCAAACCCTGAAATTGTTTTTTATCTTTCCCGGGCAGGGGAGAACTGTCAGATTTTCGAAACAATCTATCTTTCTCTATTCGATGCTTTTGAATCTGATAATAGATTTTACTTTCATCATCTCCAGAACCGAATAACCCAAAAAATAGTAGTAAAGGAATCATAAAAATCATCAAAACTGAACTCCGATGCTGTTGGTATTTATCACTGATTAGTTCAATCAAAATGTGAAACAATAATTTGTACGATTCTATTTCTGAGTGAACTGCAAAAACGTGATTGATCCAAAAGCTGACCTTCTTAAGTGATTAAGATTACAATTGTTATTAAAGAGTTACATACAATTATGAAAACCAATACTTTGCTAAGAGTTAAGAGAAGGTCAGCTTTTTGCAGTATACTTTGCTAGACCGTTATTTCTGAATTGATGTTTTTCATCAGGCTTGACAAAAATGACATCGCCCGCCTTAAATGGATGTTCTCCGTCTTCGCCTTTTAAAACACCTTGACCTGCTAATACAAACACTTCATGTTCGTAATTATGAAAATGAAATGGGGTATGGCCGCCAGACTCCACCGTAAACATGCGCATGGCAAAATTATCGGCACCGTCCTTGTCGGATATGAGCAAACGCATCACCGTGTCTTTGGCGCCTTCCATGGTTACCTGGGTTTCTTCAACTTCAGTATAATTTTGTACTTTCATTGGTTGACCTATCGAATTTTGAGTATTTTTTAAAACTTGAAAATTTATGTAAGAACACTTTTTAGTTTCGAACCTTCATTTACAAAATCAGCATACTGCATTAATCAATCAAGATTATTTCTCTATAGTTGCTAGAACATTAAGAATCAACTGTTTTATTTTCTTGTGATTTCTCTCTATATCTTCAGTTATACTCTGGAGCTTATTCCTATCAATTAGAAACCCATAAATCTTAGTAGCAACATGGCGAAATGCCATTAAATTCTCAATAATTTCTACAACTTCATGATCAATCTCAATCTTTCTTTCGTCCACCAAAGTCTCGAAATTTTTCAAAATATCTCTATGAGAAAATTTACCAGTAGGTAATTTAATTCTTAAGTGTTTGAATATTCTGATAATTAAGTGCTCGATAGCATTATAGTAACCCATGCATTCATAAGCAAGTGCAGAAGTTTTAAGCTCCTGATTAACTTTTTGTGTAACGATATTAGCTATGATTTGATAAACCTTTTCTAAGTTTTCGAGCCCAAATTCAACCTCTTGTATTAACTCGTTAACGCTCATAAAGAAGTTTCCCTTCCTGTAAAATTCTCTTCCTTAAATATCCTTGAATATTCTTAAAATCAAGGATACTTATGCTTCTTTTAGTTTGCATAAGACATTCAGCGAGTGCACGAAAATAATTGGTGTCAGGAATTCCCTCAACGCACAAATCTATATCAGAATCAACTCTATAATCACCTCTCGCCAGAGAGCCGTAAAGAATAATTTTCATTGCTCCAAGGCGAAGTAGGATATCTATTACTTTTCGTAAATCCTGAAGAATATCATCAGGCAGCGTTCCTTTTCTTAATATCAACTTGTCCATTAATCATACCTCAATTCACAAATAATCAGGCTGTTCCGCATACTTAATTGGGTCTTCCACGCCTGCCCTTTGAAATCCCCGCAACCGAAATCCACAACTATCACAAACGCCACAAGCCACATCTTCTCTCTGGTAACAGGACCAGGTGAGTTCAAAGGGCACACCCAATTCCAACCCTTTTTTAACAATTTCATGCTTTCTCAATTTAATAATTGGTGTGATGATTTCAATTTTAGTTGCGGGTTTTGTCCCTACATCTATCACTTTCTCAAAAGCATCATAAAACTCCCGTCGGCAGTCTGGATAACCGGAGCTGTCCTCTTCGATGGCGCCCACAAATATCTTGGTAGCCCCGATAACTTCCGCCCAACTGGCGGCTATGGACAGCAGATTTGCATTTCGGAAAGGCACGTAAGATGTCGGTATTTCTTTACGGTCCAAATCGGCCTTTGCCACCTCTATATCAACATTCGTCAAACTGGACCCGCCAATTTGCGCCAAATAGCCTACGTTGACTACCAGGGTCTGTTCCGCATTGTAAAATTCCGCGAAATCTTTAAAAGCCTGAAGCTCTCGCTGCACCGTTCTCTGCCCATAATTGAGATGCAGCAGAGCCAAACGATATTCTTGCTTAGCCACCGCTACCGTTACCGCGCTGTCCATGCCGCCACTGGCTAATACTACGGCTAATTCTTGTGGCATTTCTTACTCCTTTTTGTAAGAAGCTTTAACCACCGAGCGCAATCCCCCCCTCACTGTGAATTCGCCGATGACCTCCATACTTCTCGGCTGACAAGCCTCCACCAAATCATCCAAAATCTTATTGACCACTGTTTCGTAAAAAATCCCTTGGTCTCGATATTCCAAGAAATAGTATTTCAAAGCTTTCAATTCTAAACACTTTTTGTCGGGAACGTAGTTTATGGTTATGGTTCCAAAATCCGGCAGTCCAGTCATCGGGCAGACGGAAGTGTACTCGGTGTTTACAATCGTTATAGTGTAATCCCTCTTAGGATATTTATTTTCAAACGTTTCCAATCGATTCATACATGAACCTCCACTTATAATCTAAGTAAACTTAAACACGAATTGTGGAAAAATCAAGGGATATTTATTGCGATAATTTCTTTCGAATGAAGATAGTCTTAATTGTTGGGATCAGTAGGCATAATTTCACGAGATTCGATGCCCGGATACTCAATTCCAGTCGGTAACTGGTCAATCACAAATTCTCTGATTCCAGCCACCACAGCCCGGGCCAATTCATGCAAGAATTGATCCTTCATCAAAAGCATTTCATCTTCCGGGTGAGTCATAAAAGCCGCCTCCACCAAAAAAGTAATCATATCGGTCTGCCGAGTTACAAAATAAGTAGATGAAATTCTGCCGTACGGATTCAGACCTAATCTTAGCAACTGTGAAAATACGGCCTTGGCAATATCCTGACATTGAGGAACAGTATAATAGGTACTGGTCCCTCGTGCGATAAGTGGATCAGAGCTGGGTCCGATAGAGTTGTTGTGGAGTGAAATAAATATATGTGACTGGGCTTGCCGAGCCTTCGATATCCTGTCCTGCAGTGTCATGGTGGTGTCCTGAGTGCGCGTTCGGATTACGGTCGCACCTTCAGCTTGCAGCATATCCGCCACCTTCATGGCATATTTCAAATTGACAACTTTTTCCTGTAACCCTGTGGGACTGATCGCACCCTCAAAATCACCTCCATGCCCAGGATCGACCGAAATGATAAGGCCCTTCAAAAGCGAATCCGGGTCGCTGGACAGTACCGGTGACTTTCTAATACTTAACCAAAACCGCCGGCGCACATAACGACCGTAATATCCCCACTGCTGTTTTTGATTGAGTTCAACTCGCAGCACAAAGACATCGCTGCTCTCCTGGCGCCACCGAATCAATCGAATAGTATCGTCGCCCAATGGGTAGGTTATCCACTGCGGAGCTTGATGAGCTCGATAGAAAGTTATCTCTAAAGCAGACGGCTCTACGAACTGTTCAATTTTGAAGGGTACTCTTTCGCTAAGACTCACGCGTATCTGGACCCAATTTCCTTGAACAAGTGAAGTAATGGCTCCTACGCTTGCCCAAGGAAGTGGGGTTCCAAACGGCTCCGGCATTAAACTGGCTGAGTCAATGTAGCCCACGACATTTTCTGCCAACTTAACCCTTTTAACTCCTTGTCGTTCTCCCACGATTTGCATTCGAATACCAGGTGGGAGTTCCATCCAAATTTCCCCATCTTGTTTAGTACGAATTAAATTGATGGAATCAACCGTCACACCAACAAAAGGCAAAAGTTCTGGAATCACGTGAATCCTACCCTTCGACTTTACTTTTATAGTGCGCCCATCTTTCCCCTTTAGCTTGAATTCAACCGCTCTCGGCTTATAATTCCTTAATTTAGGTATCAAAACCAGCCCTCTGTACAACCCTTTCAACGAGCCGTCAGCGCTCTTTTGTGACATCTCCATCATATTAAGATTCTTGGCAATCTTATCAATGGAAAAAGTGGCCCGCCCTCCCGGACTACCTAAAAACTCCACTTCGAATATTTCTCCCGATGAAAGATACGCATCTGCTTCCGGTCTGATGTGGCTTCGATTGATTGTTGTAGGTCGTTCAGGAAGGGATAACGCGGGAGGTCTACGAAAAATGCTTATGGTGTCGCTCGAGACTCCTAAACTATCTTGGACAACAAAAATAATCTGGTTATGTCCGGGGTCCAGGGAAACCAAACCGACAAATGCCCCGGAAGGATACACTTTTGTTTCTGACCCCTGCACCCAAACTTTTGCGCTTGGCAAAGCCGACCCAGCATATCGAACTCGACTGAAATTAATCGTATCGCCATCAACGGGAAATGCCACACTCAAACGCACCGAGTCTGGAAGGGTAGTATTAAGATTTTCCTGCGCCAAATTGTGTTGAGGTCCGAAAAAACAAGTTAGAATAAGGTACCACTGAATTAGATAGTACTTTCGTATTTTCATAAGAATCCTTAATGAATTAAAAGCTGACCTTCTTTTGGGCCTAGAAGGATACTGTTTTTTTAATGAGTTACTTAACCTTACGAACTCCAAATTAATTTCAAATTATGAGAAGGTCAGCTTTTGCAGTAACCTCATTAAATTAAATATAAAAATTTCCAATTCAAAATCCAAAAAAAAATCCCTAGGTTATAAAACCCAGGGATCTTAGAGGAGGAAGGAAAGAAATAGGAGGTATTCTAATGTTACGTTACCTATTGCTTTCATTCTTAGGTAACAAATCAAACCTCTAAATTCTTCCCAAAGTGATAGAATCATTTTATTTTTTCAAGCAATGACGTAGGGGCAAAACACCAGCGCCATAAATACCTCTGTATTGGATAATCCTCTTAGTATTTGATTCAAGTTTTCCTGAACTATTCCGATCTAAGAAGATAAATCTAAAGATATCCGGAAATATGAGCAGATTCAAGTACACGGTACGACTATTGAATTGGTAGACAGTTTAGCATCAGGAAGACGGTAAATATGGAAGAGAATAAAAAATAGTTTTTTGTGGTGAACATCAGGGAAGATGTTTCTTAGATAACAAGGAAAAAAGCGACCTAATTAAAGGTCGCTTTTTTTATTGTTCGTTATGAAAGGGTTAGCTTTATTGTACTTTCCGAAAACATCTGGAAAGTCTTTAATCTTTTATGAATTTGGGCAATAAACACTTGCATTGATTCATATAATTTCTTATTTTTATTTTGTACTTTTTACAATTACTTTTGCAAATAGTAGCACTATGTGAAAAACTACTGAGATATGGTAAAAAGGGAATTTTGGCTGGAACTCATTGAAATCGCCTGGGAACGTCGTTCCGTCATATGGCTATCAGGTGTTCGACGTGTGGGCAAAACTTGCTTATGTCAGACATTACCAGACATAGAATACTTTGACTGCGAATTACCCAGAACGCGATTTTCAAGAATGGATGGATGCATATTGGGCTAAAGATATACAAGAACTTTTTCGTTTAGAACGACGCTATTCATTTCAAAAATTTGCTGAGCTTTTGATGGCTCAAAGTGGTGGAATATTTGAAGCGACTTCCTTTACTAGGCCCACTGAAGTTAGTCGGACCACAATTACAAATTATTTAAAAGTTCTGGAAGTGACTTTTGTAGTCCATGTGGTTCGTCCATTCAGTTCACGTCGGCAAACTGAAATTGTGTCGGCTCCGAAAGTCTACGCTTTTGATACCGGTTTTATTTGTTATCATCGTGGTTGGAATGAATTGCGTCGCCAAGACCTTGGTCATCTTTGGGAGCATTACGTCTTGAATGAGATACATGCACACCTACAATCTCGAGAAATTCGCTACTGGCGCGATAAACGAGGACACGAAGTAGATTTTGTTTTGGTTTTACGAGGGAAAGAGCCTATTGCAATCGAATGCAAATGGTCAGTTAGTGAGTTTGATAATATCAATCTCAAAGCTTTCAGGAGACAATATTCACAAAGTGAAATATTCGTGATTGCGACTGATGTGGATCGGCAGTTCAGTCGTTTTTATCAAGATATGGAGGTGCAATTTGTCAATTTACCGAAATTTATTGAGTATCTCTCCAGTAGGCATGAACTGAGTTAATTACAAAAAGTTGAATAACTCAAAAGCTGAACTTTTCACAAAAGAAAAAGAGAGCACGGAAAAATAGAATAGATTCTGAGACGAACATTAGAGATGAGGATTCATGGTTGATAAGACAATCAAACTGACAAAAAAGAGTTCGCTCTTTTAGGTTTCCACCTGCGTATTCACTAAAATTTTTTCGATTCGTTTTAAATCTTCATCGGATAGCACCCAATCGGCCCCACCTGCACTTTCTGTAATTTGGTCTTCAGTTCGAGCTCCACAAAGTGCGACCGATACTCCAGCATGCGCTACAACCCAGGCGACCGCTAACTGCGCTGCGGTTCTGTTATTCTCCTTAGCAACTGTTTTAAGCTTTTCCACAATCGCCAAATTGCGTCGAAAGGTCGAGCCCTGAAAAAGTGGATCTCGTGCTCGCACTTGATCCTTAAAAACATGGTCCGGTTTGAATTTTCCTGTTAACAAGCCTCGGCACAAGGTTCCGTAGGACACAACCCCGATATTTTCTTTGTAGCAAATGGGGAGCAACTGGGCTTCCGCCTGCCTCTCAAATAGATTCAAAGGAGGTTGCAAGGTTTCAATGGGACCATATTTACGATATTCAGCCAGTTGCGCTGGCGACAAATTTGACACACCGAGGTAGCGCACTTTGTCAGCTTTAACACAGGCCACCAACGCCTCCACAGTCTCTTCGACTGGAGTATTGGGATCTGGCCAGTGCGCTTGATACAGATCGATGTAGTCAGTTTGCAGCCGTTTTAAACTCTCATCAACGGCTTTTAATATGTACTCACGACTCAAATCATTCTTAATTTGACTTTTGTTGTTCCAGCGCAGCCCTACCTTAGTAGCAATGATAACGTCTTTTCTTCTATCCGCCAAAGCCTGCGCTAAGATTCTTTCTGAGTGACCTAATCCGTAGACATCGGCCGTGTCGAAAAAATTGATGCCCACATCTACTGCCTTTCGAATGGCTGCGATAGAATCGGAGTCATTCGCAGGACCCCACCATCTACCGCCCATGGTCCAGCAACCTAAACCTACCACGGATACTTTTAAGCCAGTTGAACCAAGTGTTCTATATTTCATACCATCAATTTTCACTGAATATTTTTAGAAAATTTTGATAATCAGCAAAATCGGTAAATAAGTAATCCGGCTGCGTTTTTTCTAACTCCTCAAAGGAAAATAGTCCCGTTGCCACGGCAATACTTTTAGCACCAAAAGGTTTCGCGCAAGCCACATCAAGTGGGGTATCACCGACAATGAACACATTTTCTGCACGAATTGAGACACCCGTCTTCACTTCAAATCGCCGGACAGCTATGGGAGGCAGTTCCTCACGAATTTCTGAATCATCTGCAAAGGCGCCAGTAGGGAAAAAGCGTCTCAAATTAAAATAGTCCAGTTTAATCATGGCACCTCGATGCCAATTTCCTGTAAGTAAGCCCAAAGTTATATTTCTGCGATTGGATAATATGGTTAATATTGCAGAAATCCCGGGTTGAATTTGTTTTCGACGATTCGGTTTTTGCATTTCAGCTTTCAAATATGCAAAATAAGCTTTTTTGAAAGCTTCTTCGTTAAGCCTGCCCCATCGCAAACCGTTATAGGCCAAGGCATCCCTTAGTATTAACGGATCGGTTCTGCCCGCGAAATTAACGCCATGAAACCCATTTTGCCTTCCAAAAATTTTTTCAAATGCCAGGTTCATGGAACGACGCCCAGCCCCGCCAGAATCTATCAAAGTTAAATCAATATCAAATAGAAGGAGTTTCATCATAAGAGATTTTCTCAATTATGTCAAATACGATAATTGTAATTGAATGGTCTCCATTGACCAACAGCCAAACGAGGACGTTTGGGTTACTCTGTCGAGAGTTAAATCTTCGTTTATTTTGCAAAAAATTTTGTGCCAACCTAATCACAGCTTTACCACGCCGAGTCATTAAGTCATTCAAGTCATTTGCCTTCGGCGTCATTATTGAGAGGTGCGAAATTAATTTTTCGATTTGCATTTTTCATTTTGCAATTTGCAATTGCGGCTCCGCCGCGCTGGGATGTATCATAAGTAAATTTAACAAAAGAAAAAGAAAACGCAAGAAGATATTTGGAAGGCAACACGGCTTAGCGATTACCGCTGGCCATTTTTGCTGCTTCGGGCAGCAAGCGTAATCGGATCATGGCTACGATGCCCAGTAAGGGCCCAATTCCCAACATAGCGAAAGCCGTGCCCCAACCGGCCAGCGTCTGGATTGTGGGAACCAAACGAATAGAAATCATAGTCAGCATAAATCCAATACTGGTTTGCAGGGTCAAAACTGTGCCGATATATTGCGGCTCACAAAGCTCAGAAGCAGCCGCAGAAAACTGGGCGGAATCGGCCACCACGGTTAATCCCCAAATCAAACATATCCCAAGCAGCCAAATAGGGTCAATAAAATGCAAAAAGCCTACACTGAAACAGCAAAGTCCACTTATGCCCATCGCAGTAATGGTTGAAAGAGTGCGGCCAATTCTATCTGCCCAATATCCGTACCCGATACACCCAATGGCGCCAGCCGAAATGATAAGGAATGCCCCCAGACCGGGAGAATAAGCTTGAGCTCCGCCATTAGACTTCAGTGCGGACATCAAAAAAACCGGAATCCAGGTCCATACGGCATAGAGCTCCCACATATGACCGAAGTAACCCAAATAAGCTAATCGCGTAGGTTGGTGCTTTAAGATTTTGAAAAAATATTTAAAATCAAATCGCTGCGCTGGAACATCGTGGGGACCGTCTCTTACACATATTAACACGATCAGCGCCCCTAAGACAGAAAAACCCGAACTGGCCCAAATAGTCAATTGCCATTGTTCCCTTAACATCGACCCGACTAAATGGGGGAGAGCCGATCCCAGGGTAAGAGCCCCGACCAAAGCCCCGATTGCAAACCCTCGACCGCTTTTAAACCAACCGGCCATAATCTTCATGCCTGGAGGATAAACCCCAGCCAGAAAAATGCCGGCTAAGCATCTTAAGGTCACGCCTAACACAAATCTTCCTGCAACCCAAGCAAAAAGCGCATTTACTAAAGCGGACAACAAAGCTGAAACCGAAAATACATGACGCGTATTGAGCACATCAGCCAAGTTGGTGATGGAGATGAGCAGAGTACCAGCAACAAAACCAAGTTGCACGGCCATGACCAGCAAAGCTAACTGTCCACTGGAAAGTCCCCATTGGGAGCGTAATGCCGGGGCGACCGCAGAGGCGCTGAACCAAACGGTCATAGTCAACAGCTCGGATAAACTAAGAAGTACAAGCATTTTCCACGGTTTGGACAATCGGATCACTCTATATAGTATTATCAATTAAATCCGTGTTTTTTTGAAAAGAAATCTTATATCTAGCGGAATAATAAATGGGGATTGTTCTATTGTTGCATTCTTAAATTGTTGTATGACTGGATTCTTGGAAAGCTCAATACATGATGGCCGCGACTGTTCATCGGGCTCAACAATCGAGCAATAGAACAATGGAACAATCCGTTTCTCCTTTGATTGAATCGAATCCACAAACTTATTCGAGATCGATTCCACTTGCGGCTGCGCCGCATTAGGTTTTAAATACTAATTCAAAAATTTGCAACACAAAATGGCCCTTAACAATTCCTTAATTTATTTAGTTTCTAAAGTTCATTCAAATTATGACTAGTTTTCCCAAAATGAGAAATGACTTTGAACCTATTAATTTTCATAATCAAAGTTTTGTTGCTTATAAGCTAAATAGTTAGTATTTTAGATTGAATAATTAAATCCTAGGAGAATATAAATTGGAAGCTTCAGTAAAAAAAGTCGAACATCCCTATGTAACATGCGTCGAGAATATTTGTGGTGGTAGACCCATAATACGTGGAACAAGAACTTCGGTTCAATCTATTGTAGAGTATATTCAAAAGCTTAAGTACACACCCGATCAAATTATAGAGCACCTACCCCACTTGAATCTGGCTCAAGTATATGATGCCCTTTCCTACTACTATGATCACAAAGAAGACATGGATCAAGCCATAAAGGAATCTTCTGAGAAAAATATAAAGAAAACTTACACTCCAGAAAAAATAAGCAAATTAAATGAAAATTAAGATTTATCTGGTTGAGGGTGTGCAGATAGATCTAAATAGTGTTTGAACGAAAACTAGCATTGCTCCAGGTTTTCCTCGATTCTAACTACGTTGTCATTCCGTAGGAATCTTCTTCAGGATGACATAATCTGTTGTTAATTAGGAAGATTCCTACGGAATGACAACACGGGCTAGTTTGTAAGAATGACGAATAAACGATAGTACAACTCTTCGTCACCCCTTTTCGGTCAAACAGTAGCTAATGGGCTACGTGGTACTGGTCTCGATGCCCTCCCAGCCAAAGAAATGGGTAATCTTACTTGGAATTCGGGCTTCAGGAATCCTATCACTCAAATATAACAGTGCCCGTACAACCAATTTATCGCGTCAGAACCCCTCCAGTGCCTCAGCCTCACTCCCGAAATGGTTCATGTATTTGGTAATGCCAACCATACCAAAAATTTTTTGAAAGTGTTCAGAAAGGCCCCACGCCCGCAAGGTCTGCCCTCTTTTGCGGCTCTGGGTCAGAATCCCTATGATAATGGCCATTCCGGCGCTGTTGATGTAAGGTACGTGCTCAAAATTCAACCCAATCTTTTTTAAGCCATCTGTAGTAAATTTTTCATAGGCATCCTGAATAGCTTTTTCTGAAAAGCTGGTCACCTCACCACTAATATCCATAATGCCAATCTTATTTTGCACCCTTGTCTCTACCCGGGTGGTTTGCTCCATAGGTTCCTCCCGAAATTAGAATTTCAATTAGCCTGTTTTCTTTAGAATAAGTGCTGCAAGGTGTGTCCACAAAATTCGAATAATCGCTGAAACAAGTAGTAACCCTCCAAGTATTTCATTCGCAACCAAAAGTTTGTTATGCTTCCTAAAATATTCATAAAAAGAGTGGTGTGAACTCCAAATCATCTTGGCTCGGCTTTGAAGAATGCTCACACCCCGATGATGCACAACTTTGGCCTCAGGCACAAACAATATCTCCCAACCATGATTCTTAACACGACGGCACCAATCAACATCACTAAAAAACATAGGAAATCTTTCATCCCAGTAACCAACCGTATTCAAAACTTCACGACTAAAGAGTAGGCAAGCCCCCTGAGGTTGATCTACCTTTCGCCTATTCAAATGATCAAAATCACCCATCTTCCAGGCGTTGAATAATCGACTCTTGCGAAACAGACAACTCAAGCCTGCTAATTCAAACATCACATCCCTGCGCCTTGGAAATCGGCGACAGGAGGGTTGCACGGTGCCATCGGCATGTAACAACTGAGGCGCAACCACACCAATCTTAGAATTTTCTCGTAAAGCATTTCTTAATGTTGCCAGACTTCCAGATTTAATTACGGTATCAGGATTGAGTACCAGAACATAACGACCTACACATTTCTTAAGCGCCTGATTGAGAGCTTTTGTGAAACCTAAATTAACTTTATTTTCAATAAAATGCAACTCACCTGGTTTTTTGCAGCAGAGATATTTTTGTTTGATTATTTCATTAGTATGGTCCGAAGAGTGGTTATCTACCACAGTTATTTGATGGCTGTGTTCATGAAGTTCTTGCAGAAGAGATTCCAAACATGGAGATATTTCGTTTTCATTATTGTAGCTTACCATTGCAACCGAAAACTCGATCTCCTGTTCAGTAGACACTGACAAGCTCCCTTGGAAACGGGGTTAGATTCTCAACACCTTCTTCTCTCACCACAAAATCGTCTTCAATGCGCACGCCGCCAACTTCCGGGAGATACACTCCGGACTCCAAGGCAATAACATTTCCTACTTCCACCGGGTCGTCACTCAATTCTCCTATACGCGGCAGCCCATGTACCTCCAATCCTAAACCATGTCCTAACGCATGCATAAAGAACTGGGCGTAACCACGTTGTTTCAAACAATCTCTTGCCACTCCGTCCAATTTCTTTCCAACAATTCCTGGTGTAGTTGCCTCTTGCGACAATTGTAAAGCTTCAACCACAACTTCTGCCATTTCCATCTGTTTTTGTGTCGGGTCCCCCATCACCACTGTCCGAGTAAAGTCGGCTGCATAGCCATTGACAACCGCACCAAAATCCAAAATCACCAACTCACCAATATCAAGCCGCTTATCTGAAGAAGTGCCATGTGGTAAGGCTGAGCGAATGCCGCTACTAACAATGGGTTCAAAGGGATCTTTTTCGCTGCCATGAAGTTTTGTTCGGTAAGACAGTTCAGCCGAAATATCTAATTCTCGCATTCCAGGTTTTATGAAGGCAAGAATTTCATCAAAAACTTTCCCACAAATCACGGCGGCTTGTCTAATACTGTCAATTTCTTCTGGATCTTTTACACTCGCTATTCTCTCAACAATCCTCTCTGACGCCACCAATTTAACCTCAGGAAATGTCTTTTTCAAATGAGTAAATCCCTTAACAGTGAGATGCATGGCTTCAAAACCCAGCTTGGTTTGGGAGTTGAAAAGGTCCTTCTTCTTGAGCTCCGCCAACAAATCTTGCTTCCCAATTAAGATTTCAGCATCATGGACTTGTTGCTTTGACTGCAGAGAATAACGTCGGTCGGTTACAAAAAAACAAAGGTCGGATGTAATTAAAGCAATTCCATTCGACCCGGTAAATCCAAATAAATATCTAATATTTGCCAAAGAAGTGATGAGAAAGGCATCGAGTCCAAATTGTGTGACGCGCTTTCTTACTCTATCAATTCTTTGGTGCATTCTTCGATTCTGCTAACTTCTGTTTAAGCATCTTAATTCGTTGTGCATATACCTCATTTTCAGGTTGCTTCCTTAGCAACATTTCAAAAACATCTATGGCTTTAGCGTACTGCCCTTGTGCTGCATATATTTCACCTAAGGTCGGCGTGACTATTTTTTCGCTTTCCGACTTTTTGCGTTTAACAGGCTCAAAGGGTCTTTCTGGAGCTTTTGAAGGCGTGAAAGGGGGCTTGAAGTGTTCCTCGCTTCTGTCTACCTCCGACTGAGTGTCTGACTCGTCAAATTTGGATTCTACGGTTCCCACATCTGACTCATCATGACCGACATCTTCTTCAGACATCTCGGGGCGAGACACGTAGGTCTCGGTTTCTCTTGGAATTTCTGGGGTTAAATCCTCTGGTTCGGCTTGCTGAGATTCGCGTGAGATTTTATCCGACTCTTTATCCACAACTTCGTCTTTAAAAATATCATCCAGAATATAGGAAAACTCCTCGGCTTTCTTTTGGTCTATTTCTGTTTCTTCATCATCTGTTTGCGACAAAATTTGTTTTTCCTTGTCTTCTCCTTCTTGGAAAAGTAGGTCTTCCTCCTCTGCGCTCACAGTCATTGGTCCAATCGACTCAGGTTCCTTTTCAGATTCACGAAATTCAGAATCAATAGCATCCATCTCCTCATGGATTGATTCACCTTCGATAATATAATCCCCAACCATACTGCGTGCTGTTTCGTCGAATGGATCAATTTCCAATATTTTTTTATAACTCATTTGGCAAGTATTTTCCCAACCAATTTCCTTCATTAAATCACCATAATATTTATGGGCAGCGAGATATTTAGGATCAAAAAGGAGGACCCTCTTGAATTCTTTTTCAGCTTGATCGTAGAGCTTCTTGGCATAATAACATTTCCCAAGAATCAAGTGTCCTGTGACATAATAAGGATACCTTTTCAAGCCTTTTTCACATAACTGAATCGCCTCGTCAACCCTATTCTTTCTTAAATAAGAATCAGCTAACCGTGCAAACAGAATGGAATCAGGGTTCTTTTGAAGAGAATCAATCAAAAATTCATCATTTGAATTGTTTTCTAATGACATTTTTGATGCACCCACTACTCAAATAAAATGTTAGGATTAAAAACATTTAAATTTAATAAAATTATAGGTCATAAGCAACTATTTTCTATCTTCTACCATCCAGAAACAGATTTATTGAGAATCTCATTGGCAATTTTTTCAACCGCCTCATCAATACCGTTGTCTCTACTTTGAGGTCCCTCATCCGGATCAAAAGTACCCCATTGGGTTATTTCCTCTTCCCACATAATTTTTCTTTTTTTCAGATCTTCATATTTGACCCTGACGGTAATGAATATTTTAATATCTTGAACTTGTTCATTACTGGTAAAAGCTCCCGCTCGGTCAGTGACACTGACTATCGTACCTTCGAGAATAGAATCTGCATTTCGGCGGTCCGTTATCTTAAGAGTATTATCTCGAGTAAATTCATTAATGACCGCATCAGTAAGCTTCTCCTTAATGCCAAATTCAGAAGTCTGGTCTTGAAAAATAGGAACCGCTACGGTTTTTATGTGAGGGGCCCCCGAACCCGAGAACGAATAGGGTCCGCAAGCTACCAAATAAGTAGTAGATAATAATAGAAAATAAACGAATAATTGTCTTACTAAAAACAAAAATTTCCTAAGCCTAAAATGGTAAATCATACTCTTTTATCTTTCTATAAAGGGTTCTTTCGCTAATTCCTAAGGATCTGGCTGCCTTACGTTTACTGCCGCCTGACTTTTCTAAGGCCCGGTTTATCATAAACCGTTCAATTTCTTCTAAGGTCTTACTGTCCAAATCGACCTCTTGATTGGTCTCGCTTTCTTGCACAGATTCGGACGTTCCAGGCAGGACCTCAGAGTAATAAGGAAGGGTTTTGGGTCTCCTTTCAGAGTATAAGGTTTGCACAATAAGCTCTCGTAACTGAGAAATTTCAGATTTTAAATCCAGCAAAGCGTGATAAATAAATTCGCGTTCAACCTGCTCAGAAGTTCGACGAGTGGGTACCGGGAGATTCCGATCCACAGTACCATAATAAGTCTTCAAGTACTTGGACAAAGTAAACTCGTCAATCATTTTGCCTTTCTCAAGCACTATGATGCTTTCTACTAAGTTTTTTAGTTCTCTGACATTTCCTGGCCAAGCATAATCCTCCATCATTCTGAACGCTGTTTCTGTAAAGCCGTCAAACTCAATTTTGTTTTCCCTACAAAAGTCATTAGAAAATTTTCTAACTAATAATCGGATGTCCTCTCTTCGTTCTCTCAGAGGAGGGATTCTAATGTTCACGGCGTTTAAGCGGTAGAATAAGTCTTCACGAAACTCACCTGCCTGTACAGCCTTCTCTAAATCTTTATTAGTAGCCGCGATGACTCTCACATGTACAGTTTGCGCTTTAGTACCGCCTACCCGCATGAATTCTTTTCCTTCAAGAACTCGCAAGAGCTTTACCTGAGTCGCTAATGGCATCTCACCAATTTCATCCAAAAAAATGGTTCCTTTATCAGCCAGTTCAAAATATCCTTTGCGAGCCCCAATCGCACCTGTGAATGCACCTTTTTCGTGACCAAAAAGCTCTGATTCTAATATTCCTTCCGGAATGGCACCACAATTGACCACTACCAGAGGCTTGTCGCTTCTTCGACTTTGCCTATGAATCGCCTCGGCCACCAACTCCTTGCCTGTTCCGCTTTCTCCTACTATCAGCACAGATATCTCTGTTGGCGCCACCTGTTTCACGGTTAACAGGATTTGCTGAATCGCGGGCGACTGTCCGACTATTCCAAAATTTTCATTCATATTATAATGATTGATCTCTAAAATATTCAACTGTCTTTTTAAGTCCTTGGTTCAATTCTACTTCGGGTTTCCAACCCAGATATTTTTCTGCCTTTGCATACGATAGACAGCTTCGAAGTTGCTCACCAGCTTTGGCCGGCCCATGGTACTCATCTTTTCCAGCACCGGTAAGTTCATTAATTATTTGGAATATCCTATTGACATCGGTTTCAACACCGGTACCAATATTAAAAATCTCGCTCTTTGAATAATCCAATGCTGTCACATTAACCCGAACCAAGTCCCCCACGTATGCATAATCCCGGGTTTGCATGCCATCGCCATTTATGATAGGTTGTTCACCTGCCAATAATTTGCTGGCAAAAATGGCCACTACGCCTGCTTCTCCATGAGGATTTTGTCTTGGACCGTACACATTAGAATAACGGAGAATTACATAAGGCAGTCCACACACTTCTTTGAAATAGTACAGATATTTCTCGCCTGTCAATTTGGTGATGCCATAAGGAGAGAGCGGCCAGGTCGGATGTTGCTCATCCGCTGGAAAATAATCTTGCTCACCGTAGACCGCGCCGCCGGTAGATGCAAAAATAAACCTTTTTACCTTGTATTTAATGCAGTTTTGAAGTAAGTTCAGGGTACCAATCACATTTACTTGCGCATCAAACTTAGGATCCAATACAGACCTTCGCACATCCATTTGGGCTGCGTGATGATTTACCACATCAAATTGGTATTTCGCGAATATATCTTGTAAACCACTATCTTGAATATCCAGTTTAAAAAATTCCGCTCTAGGATTAATATTCTCTTTCCGTCCAGTAGACAGATCATCCACAATCACAACTTCGTGGTTAAGGCTGATGTATGCATCAACGATGTGGGAACCGATGAACCCGGCTCCGCCGGTGACTAAGATTTTCATAATGAATTCCCTTTCAATTTTTTGTTCTCGTTGTCAGACTTAACTGTTTGGTTAATTCTTAACAGAATTAATATATTTATCGGCGCAAATGAAGAAGAGCTTTCTTCCCAATATCTTTGCGGTAATATGCCTTGTCAAAAGCAATTTTCCCAACCGCCCAATAAGCTTTCTCGCGAACTGAATAGAAATCATCAGCAAAAGCCGTTACCCCTAAGACCCGTCCTCCGTTTGTAATGAGTTCTCCCTTTTCATTCTTCTTGGTACCCGAATGGAATATCACGACATCTTGCCCAAACTCTTTTTCCAATCCAAGAATCGGTTTCCCTTTTTCATAGTCCCCAGGGTAGCCACCGGATGCAATGATAACACATAACGCCCAATTTTTTGCTATCTTGATTGTCGAGCCAAAGGGCTTGCCATTTGCAATGCCGTACATCATGTCAACTAAATCGCCCTCAACCAGCGGCAGAACAACCTGCGCTTCCGGGTCACCAAATCGGCAGTTGAACTCCACCACCTTGGGACCATCAGATGTAATCATGAGACCGGCATACAACACACCTCGGTACGGCCGATTTTCTAAGGCCATCGCTTTTATGGTAGGCTCAAAAATTTCTTTGAGCACCCGAGACTGCGTTTCGTTATCCACCACCGGGGCCGGTGCGTATGCCCCCATCCCTCCCGTGTTTGGCCCTTCATCGTTGTCGAAAATAGCTTTGTGATCTTGAGCTGCTGCTAAGAACGAAAAATTAACGCCGTCGCTCAGGGCCAGCACTGATGCCTCCTCACCCTCCATAAATTCTTCGACAATGACTTTATTGCCGGACTCGCCAAATATTTTCTCAACCATTATCTTTTCCAGGGCAGCCCGTGCTTGTTCTTCATCCTGGCAAACAAACGTACCTTTCCCGGCTGCCAAGCCATCGGCCTTGATGACGTTCGGATATTCTACTTCTTTGATGTAATCTTGTGCCTCTTCGAAATTATCAAAAACAATGCAGTCCGCGGTGGGTATGTCATATTTGTCGAGTAAATACTTTGCAAAAGCCTTACTTCCCTCAATTTCGGCCGCTTTTTTTGAAGGCCCAAAGATACACAAGCCCTGCGATTCGAATTCATCTACAATACCACGAACCAACGGTTCCTCTGGACCAACCACTGTGAGGTCAATCCCTTTTTTACCCACAAAATTTAACAATCCCTTTATATCGGCTGCAGAGATATCTACACATTCAGCTAACTGCCCGATACCCGGATTACCAGGCGCACAATATACTTTTTCAACCAAAGCACTCTGTTTGATTTTCCAAACCAGGGCGTGCTCACGGCCTCCGCCGCCAACTACAAGGACTTGCATCTTCTGTTAAATCTTTCTACTGTCTTTTCTAAAAAATATTAAACAAATCTCGAAAATAGGATAAAAAGAAGAAGCACTAGTATTGAAACATAGAGAAAAGTAATAGTTTTGGAAAGTTGTTCTGTCTTCTCATTTGTAATTTTAGAGACCTCATAAACCTGACCAAGTATTTCATTCAAAATTTTATTCTCTGACAAATCCTCGTGCTCCTTGAAAAATTTTCCTTTTTCCCTTTTTGAAATATGCTCAAAATAAAAAAGTGAACGTTCTTTTTTAGAATAATACTTAGCGTATCTTGGTTTGATAACCTTAAACATGATAAAATAAAACTGATATAATAAGATAGTAATAAGTGCTAAACCAGAAAGGAAAGCTAAGACTGATAAAAAGTGTACCTTGAAATCAGATAATTGATAAAGACTAACGAAAGATAAACCTTTTGAGAATTCAATAAATGCAGTTAGGATGAAACCGTAAACAACCAAAATGGCTGCGGCCTTCTGATCAAGAAACCTAACTAATTCTTGTGTATTTTTGAAACTCTCTAATGCAAAGTTTTCTTTATCCATATTGTACCACACAGAAAATATTCAGCCAATGCTTTTTCCTTTAGCAGTCTTTGCTATCGAGCAATTGATTTCATGGTTACGACAAATCCCACGGCTGTGTATGAATCTAATCCAACTAACATAATCGTCAGTATTCAATTAAGTGGACCAATCAAAGCACCCATTTTGTCGTTTAGTTCATTTGGTCTGGTTTCCATCGTTTGATGATTTTACGAATCATCCAATTTCTTGGCCAATAAGTATTAAATAAGAAGTCACAAGTTTAAGTTATATTGACAAACCCATCTTTCAAAATCGTTTGCAGGCTCTCTACTAAATATTCAAACTCCCGAAAGTCTGAATTATCTACCGTACGACTGACATTTGATAAAGGGACATTAAGAAGCCTTGCCACTTCGATTGGACTTTTTTTGTTCTCAAGTAAGTTTAATATTTTAGCTTGCTTATCAGTCCAACGGCTTTTAATAACAGCCACTGCCAGAAACAAAGCATCAATTATTTTATCCCGTAGTGGATCATTCGAATGAAAGCGCACCTCTCGGATAATCGATCTTCCATAAGCCTTACGATCGTCTTTAGCCTCATTCAAACTCTGACGGGCAAAATAAAAAGCAGGTCCATCAGCCCCTACTGCAAATTCTCCAATTTCTGTAGTTATAGGCCCATAACCTAAACCAAAAACAAGTTCCGTGGGGACAAGCTCAAGTTGTATTTTCCGGATAATTTGGTAACAGTAGTTAGGACGTCTTAAAATCCCCTGCGCTTCGTCACCAGTTGTAATCAAAAACAGGGAGGCAATTTCGTCCTTAAATGGTTTATTTATCCCTTCAAGAACAGCCTGAAATCGTTTTTGAACCTGTGCGCGTTCCGCTGGATTTAAAGAACGGGAACCAACGATGTCACCAATAATGGCAAGATAGTTTTGACTGTTTTTATGCACTTAACTCCATACATATTTCTTTTTGCCAGTTAGGCGATCTATCTCATCCCGCAATTCCGCGGCTCGTTCAAACTCAAGCCGTCGGGCGGCTTCAAGCATCTCCTTCTCAAGTCGGTCTAAGAGTTCTTCCTTTTCCAATGGCGAAAGCTTTTTCCACTTAGATGGCTCTACTCTAGCTCCCTTAGATTTTCCCCATTTTGGGGCTTTTGCATCTGCGACACGGGTGGAACTCAATACTTGTTCATACGATTTGTAAATTGATTTCGGCGTTATGTCATGTTGCTCGTTGTACTTAGTCTGAATAGCCCTTCGACGATTTGTTTCCTCAATGGTGCGTTTCATGGATTCTGTGATGGTGTCAGCATAAAATATGACCTTGCCAGCAATGTTTCGAGCAGCCCGGCCTGCTATTTGCATGAGTGAACGTTCGGAACGCAAGAAGCCCTCTTTGTCAGCGTCTAAAACTGCCACCAAGGAAACCTCCGGTAAATCCAAGCCTTCCCGCAATAAGTTTACTCCCACCAAAACATCAAATTCAGCCAACCGAAGATCTCGCAAGATTTCCACTCGATTCAAAGCGTCAATTTCAGAATGGAGATAGCGTACGCGAATGTCCAATCCGGCTAAATAATCAGTTAAATCCTCAGCCATCCGCTTGGTCAAAGTGGTCACCAAAACCCGCTCTTCACGGGCTACCCGTTCCCTGATTTCAGAAATCAAATCATCAATTTGTTGCTTTACCGGTTTCACAACCACCTCTGGGTCCATTAGACCCGTGGGTCGAATCAATTGCTCCACCACAACTCCTTGACACTTTTCAAGTTCATAATCAGCAGGGGTGGCCGAAACAAATATCATCTGATGCACCATGCTTTCAAATTCCTCAAAAGTGAGCGGACGGTTATCTAAAGCAGAGGGCAAACGGAAGCCATATTCGACCAGATTTTCCTTGCGGGAGCGATCGCCATGGTACATTCCGTTTATTTGTGGAATGGTTGCATGGGACTCATCAATGATGGTTAGAAAATCTTCTGGAAAGTAATCCAAAAGAGTATAAGGCCGCTGCCCGGGCGCACGGCCGGAAAGATGTCGTGAATAGTTCTCCACTCCTGGACAATATCCCAATTCTTGCAGCATCTCAAGATCGTACTTGGTACGCATCTCCAAGCGCTGAGCCTCGAGCAGTTTCCCTTGTGAACGAAACCATTGAAGCCGTTCCTCCAATTCTTCCCGAATGGCCACAATTGCCTTTTGCAGCTTTTCATACGGAGTAACGTAATGCTTAGCAGGGTAAATTGCCACCGTGTCTTGATAAGATAGAATTTCAGCGGTTAAGGTATTCATAATACTGATCTGTTCGATTTCATCGCCAAACATCTCAACTCTGATAGCTTCTTGGTCGTAGGCTGGGAAAATCTCCACGACATCACCACGAACACGAAAGGTACCCCGAACAAATTCAAAGTCATTTCTGGTATAATGACTATTCACCAGTCGCGACAATATATGATTTCGTTCGATCCGCTGGCCACGATTCAATATGATTAATTCATATTTGTAATCTTCTGGATCGCCTAACCCATAAATACAAGATACTGAAGCAACAAGAATTACATCATCTCTGGACAACAGAGAGCTTGTGGCCTTAAGCCTTAAACGGTCAATTTCATCATTAATGGAGGTATCTTTTTCAATATAGGTGTCGCTGGTGGGAACGTACGCCTCAGGTTGATAGTAATCATAATAACTTATAAAATATTCAACGGCGTTGTTAGGGAAAAAGCTCTTTAATTCACCATAGAGTTGAGCAGCCAGGGTTTTGTTGTGTGAAATAACTAATGTCGGTTTACCTACATTAGCAATGACGTTAGCCATAGTGAAAGTCTTACCGCTGCCGGTTACCCCTAACAGCGTTTGATACCTATCGCCTCTCAGCACGCCATCGGTTAGCTCTCCAATGGCCTTAGGTTGATCACCAGTCGGGCCAAAATCTGATACTAAATGAAATTTTGCCATTATATTTTTCCGTACAGCCACAGTTTTTCTTTCAAAATATACACAGGTTGTGTCAAAATGTCAAGGTTTAAAGGGTAAAAACCTTGCATTTTAAACAAAATTGCTTTATATTTGGTGCGCCCAAATGATATGACTCATGCAACAAGATCAATGATTAATTCCAATGTCGACATTTCAATTAGATTAAACATTTTATTTCTAAGGAGACGAATAACATGGGTGTAATGAAACACATGAGAGACAAATCTGGTATTATTTTGGTTATTTTGCTGGTAGGTTTCGTATTAAGTATGACAATAGGAGGTCTTGTTGGGGGTGCAAATATTATCGATATTATAACTGGCAAACATCCCAATGCCATAGCCGTGGTCAATGGTAAAGAAATCACAGACAGACAATTTTATGATGCGTACAACAGAGAACTCCAAGCCTTTCGAGACCGAACAGATGCTGAACCTTCTGAATATCAATTGGAATCTATCAGAAATCAAGTATTGGAGTCCCTGATACAAGAAATCTTAATACAACAAACGCTCCAAAAAAAAGGCATTACCGCTAATGACGAAGAAATCGTATACCGTCTTTTCAACGATCCACCTGAATTTTTGAAAAACCAAGAAAGTTTTCAGAACGACCAGAAGCAATTTGACATGGCCAAGTATCAAGCTGCTTTGAATGATCCAGCTAATGCCGGCCAATGGAGATTTGTAGAAGAATTTCTAAGACAAAATTTACCTTTAGAAAAATTTCAACAAAGGCTGCAGGCAAGTGTGCGTATCACCGAAGACGAAGTCAAAAGAGCATATTTGAAACAGAATCAAAAAGTAAAAGTTAAATATATTTTCTTCGATCCGAATAAGTATCTAAAAGATGATATCCAAGTTTCAGATGAGATGATAAAAAATTACTATGATACACATAAAGAAGAATTTAGAGAAGAAGAGAAAAGAAAAATCCAGTACGTACTATTTCCAATTAAAGCAACGGCCGAAGATACTTTGAGTAAATGGGACTTAGCTAAAAGCCTTTTGGAACGGGCTCGGTCAGGGGAAGATTTTGCGGAATTAGCGGAAATCTACTCTGAGGACCCCGGAAGCCAAGACAAAGGTGGAGATTTGGGATTCTTTGGTAGAGGCGCAATGGTTAAACCATTCGAAGAAGCAGCCTTTGCGGCAAAAGTGGGAGAAATTGTGGGACCCATACAATCTAATTTTGGCCTGCATATCATAAAAGTCGAAGAACAAAGAATTAAAGAAGGAAAAAAAGAGGTAAGAGCCAGGCACATACTTATAAAATTTGAAGCTTCTCGAAATACTTACAACAAAGCGAAAGACGAAGCATTCTATTTTGCAGAGGAAGTCCGCGATAAACCCTTTGACCAAGTGGCTACTGAATTTGGATTAAAA
Source organism: bacterium (assembly GCA_046758765.1). Taxonomy (GTDB): domain Bacteria; phylum Zhuqueibacterota; class Zhuqueibacteria; order Oceanimicrobiales; family Oceanimicrobiaceae; genus JBHIAW01. The sequence goes on along the minus strand of JBHIAW010000005.1, from coordinate 19,166 downwards.
GTTGAGACTACCAATTTTTTCCCAAAAGGTCGTGGCTTAGTCCCCGGACTTGGGCTAAACAAAAAAGTCAGCCGCTTCATTTTTGAAAACAAAATTGACAAAATCGGTGAGGTCGAAGAAACCCCACAGGGATTTTTTGTTTATAGAATAGCAGAAATTCAGAACGAGAGAATTAAGCCCGTAGAGCAAGCAAGCTCAGCAATAAAAAATAAACTCTTGGCAGAACAGCGAATGACCATGGCCGGTGAATTAGCCCAAAAAGTGCACGAGAAAATCCAAAATGGGCTGTCTTTTGACGAAGCTGCCGCTCAGGATAGTATGGAAATAAAAGAAACGGAACCTTTTACGAGAAGTGGATATGTTCCCGGGGTGGGACGCGACCCAAAGTTTGTTGGTGCTGCTTTTGCACTTCAAGAAGTAAATGAGGTTTCTGAACCCATAGGAGGAACTAAGGGGCATTACATATTACAACTACTGGAAAAAACTGAGTTTGACCCAGAGGACTATGAATTGAAGAAAAAGACTTTAGCTCAACAGCTTCTCCAAAAGAGGCAAAGCCAAGTCTTTGCCAAATGGTACACACAACTTAAAGCCAAAGCTAACATCCAAGATTACCGAGACCGGTATTTTTAATATTGGCTTATGCCAGAAAAACCACGTGATTTCACCTTAATCTACTGCTTAAACAAAAGAATGAAAACTCATTTCCCCCTTGCCATTTTATTGATAACTACCAGTCTCTGCTGTTCAGCGCTGGCTCAGAACCAGAATATTCCGACGAAGGTAGAAACCGGCAAACCCCTCATTCGCAATTATTCGCCTAAAGAATACCATGCTGCTCCTGATGTCTGGTTTACATTCGTCAAAATCACCTTGGGCTGATGCGAATGGTTGGCGATTCCTTGCGTTTTATATCCGGCGGAAAGACACTGGCAAATACACTTATTTTAAGTATGCTCCCTTATCATGAAAATGGACCTTTGGGGACAGGTAAAGATAAGTTGCTAATCGTAAGTTTGGGAGCGGGCCTATCCTTATTTGACCAAAAGTCCCTCAAGCCAATCATGCCGGAAGTGATTGCTTTACTCGAGCGAGAGATTTATCGGGCGGTGATGTGCCCGGCAGCAGATACGCTTTATGCCATGGCAAGTCTGCGGCACGGTGTCGCCATCGTTGACAAAACAGGAAAAATCATAAAACATATTAACAAGTCCACCGGTTTAAACAGCAACAAGGTTCACAGCATTTACTTTGATCGCGAGAATGCCATGTGGCTGGCCATGGAAAATGGTATTGCCCGGGTAGAATTATTTTCACCATTCTCGGTTTACGATGATGGCCTGGGATACCATGGCTCAATGAGAAGGATGTTCAGATACCAGGGGAAATTACATATCCTGGACGATTCAGGTGTCCTATACGAGTTAATCCACCCTGACCGGGAAAAGCCGTATTCTCAATTGAGTCCAGTGCAAATGCAGTTTCGGCGTGTCTCTAATATCTCGGCCAAATGGGACCTGATTCCATTTGGCAACTCTCTGCTTAAGAGTCTTACCGATGGAATTTATCAGATTCAAAACGGGAAATCACATTTCGTTTCTAAAACACCGGCAGTTATTAACATCTTTTATCGCTCCCGGATAGATACAAATCGAGTGTATGTTGGCTGTACTGCCGGATTATTCTCTATTCGGCGTATTGGCCAAGAACGGGGTTCGGAGAAATGGATAAACGAAGGAGAGTTCAAGGGGATTCCGGGTATGATTACACGTATCATAGAGACCAGAAATGGCGATTTGTGGCTGGAGACCAATGGGTTATACCCGGTACATGTAAAATTTTCTCAGATGCCGGGAGCCAAAGCGGAAGCCCCTACGCGAAGAGAGCTGAGCGTTGAGCGCTACGGTTCCTGGCACGGCTTGCCTAACAGCGAAATCTATATCTATCCTACCACTTCTCACCCGGTTTTTGTGACTGAAAAGGGAATCTTTCGTTTCATCGAGGAAACCGGCCGATTTGTCCCGGATTCAACCTATGGAAGCCGATTTGCCGACGGGACGCGCGGAGTGGGTATGTTGGTGGAAGACAGACATGGGAATGCCTGGATTGCAACGTCTGAAGCCTTCGAAAGTGTTTTGTATCTGGCGCGCCGTCAGGCAGATAGTAGTTATGAGTTGGTAAGGATTCCCTTCTTGAACGTTTCAGTCGGCAGAATTTCAGCCATCTCTCCCGAAGATAACGGGATCGCCTGGTTCGGCGGAACAGAGGGGATAGTCCGTTATGATTCAAACATTCAGCAGGATTTAAGAAGGGATTTCCCCACCCTAAAATCAGCGCACTGACTAATCGCCCGGCTTCAATGTTTATCCGTTCTGTGAGATTACACCATGCCAGAAAGATGCTTGAGCAAAACGAGTTAACCGTCAGCGAGGTCGCTTATCGCATCGGCTTCAGCAGCCACGCCTATTTTAGCAAGTGTTTTCGCGAGGAGTTCGGGTGCACGCCGAAGGAGTTTGTTAAGGCCAGGCGGGGTTGATATGAGAACCGATAAAGAAATATTTCGGCAAATGGGTGGCCGTCGTCAACGGTAAAGTAGTGGCATCAGGCGAAAAGAAAATGGCTGTATTAAGAGAGGCATTTTCCCTCACACGGAGTGAAGTCGGTTACATTACTAAGGTAGGTTATGAAGATAAGGTGCAAAAAAAGCGGATCAGACAAGTCGTGACCGGAGAATACGATAAAACGTATGAGCCGTCTATGCCAATCGTAGAAACCGTTGTCACAAATCCAGCAGGCGATGCGGCAAAACAGGTGAATTTCATCGTCGATACAGGAGCAGACTTAACGCTTGTCCGTGAAGAAGTAGCCGATGAATTAGGCTTAAAGGCTTTTATATGGGATGAAGCGGATGTTTCGGGAATAGGTGCGTAGAAGATGCCGCCAAAGCCACGGATGCCCAGGGCCGAAAGATTATCGCGGCGCAAGACTTTGTGTCCGACCACAATGTGAAAAGCGTCTTTGGCATCCGTGGCGCTTATGATAGCGGCCAACTGTTCGTCATCGTTGTCTTTTGCCGGGATGCTTTTTCGCGCACCACCGCCGGAGATTTTCTGACCCTGGCAACCTTGTTTCAAAGCCAAACCAACGGCTTAGCAAGCAGCAAGAACATTTTCACTAACGGATGAGGCACAAAGATCTTACACAGTTTGCAACTGTGTATAAAATTCTCGAAGTCAGGGTAGATTGAAAAGACACAGTTACAAACTGTGTCGGATCAGTTTTAATTGCCGATGAGGTAAAATGGAAACTTCTATGTTAGCAAAATTACTCGGGCTGTTAACCACAGGATTTTTTCTCGGCGTACAGCACAGCCTGGATGCTGACCACGTGGCCGTGGTGTCCACCATCGTTAGCAAAAACAGAAGTCTGAAAAAGTCGGCGCTGGTGGGCGCCATCTGGGGGCTGGGACACACCTCGATCTTGCTTTTGATTGGTGTGGTGGTTATGTTGTTAAAAGTATCCATCCCAGAGATTCTTTCTAAGGCGTTGGAATTCCTGGTGGGTCTCATGTTGTTGTATCTGGGAGTGGCGTTGTCAAAAAACGTGATCGTCGAAGCGCTGCATATCCATAAACACAGACACGGCGAAGTGGAGCACGTCCACCTGCATTCCCACAAGGTACGCCCCGATCACGAGCATTTGCACAGACCGTTTATCATCGGTGTGGTGCACGGTCTGGCAGGCAGCGCCGGCATCCTGTTGCTCATCATGGCTACCCTGCCCTCCCTGGCTCAGGGGCTGGTCTTTACCTTGACTTTCGGTATGGGGTCGGTGCTTGGTATGGTGGTGTGCGGCGCTATCATTAGTCTTCCGTTCAGGTTGACGCAAAGATTTAGCCGCTTAAATAGTCCTTGATGTTTTTGGCTGCAATTCTTACCATTATGATTGGGATTCAGGTGGTATCTTACACCTGGCCGGATTTATTGGGTTTTCTAAGTCTTTGAAATAGGAGTATTTTTTTGGAATCATTATCTGCTAAATACCAACGATTGAAATCCATGATTTGCAGCTTTAACTCACTGATTGTGGCCTATTCAGGTGGGGTAGATAGCGCACTGTTGCTTAGGGTGGCCTACGAGGTCCTGGGTTCTAAGGTGTTGGCCGTTACCGCTGACTCGCCTTCCGTGCCGCGGTTGGAGATTGCCGAGGCGCAGCGCATTGCCCAAACCATCGGTGCCCGGCACCTGGTCATGGCAACTGAAGAAATTCACGATGCCAATTACGCCGCCAACCCGGCCAACCGCTGCTATTTCTGCAAAAGCGAGCTTTATTCGAAATTAGCCGAAATTGCCAAGCGAGAAGGTACCCGCTACGTTGCCAACGGCACCAATGTAGACGATTTGGGCGACTATCGTCCCGGCCTGCAGGCCGCGTCGGAATATCAGGTGGTAAGTCCGTTGAAAGAGTCGGGGTTCACAAAATCCGATGTTCGTGAGTTAGCCAAACGGCTTCATCTGGAAATATGGGATAAACCCGCCAGCCCGTGTTTGTCATCGCGGATTCCCTATGGCCAGGAAGTCACACCGCAGAAACTGGCCGCTGTTGAGGCCGCCGAGTCGTACTTGCGGGAGCTGGGGCTGGTCGAGCGGAGGGTTCGGCACTTTGGTAAAAAGGCGCGCATTGAAACCCGTAAACACGATTTTGCTGCCATCCAGCACAACTATGACATTATCGTCGAAAAATTTAAAAAGCTCGGTTTTGAGGAAATCGAGCTGGCGGAATTCAAAAGCGGTGCGTTGAATACAGTATTAGAATTGAACACGGATGACGCGGATTAAACGGATTTTCACGGATAGACCATAAACAGTCGTGGTAATAATTCCGAGATTTCGCGTAAATACTTTAGAGGAAATCCGTGCGGATCAGTTTCATCCGTTGAATCCGCGTTCCATTTTTTGAAATTCATAATTTCACGAGAGATAGTCTAATGTATAGAGAAAAAATAGAAGAACTCCTGCTAGCGGTTAAGAACCAGCAGATGGCAGTAGACGAAGCTCTACAACAATTGCAAACGCTGCCGTACGAAGACCTGGGGTTTGCCAACATCGACCACCACCGCGCGCTGCGCAAGGGTTTTCCCGAGGTGGTGTTTTGCCAGAACAAACGGGTGGAACAGGCCGTGGAGATCATTTGCCGGTTAGCGCAGCGAAACGATGTGCTCGCCACGCGCGCCAGGCGCGCCATTTTTGACCGCGTGCAAGAAATCGCGACCAATGCAGAATTTAATGAGGTGGCGGGTACCATTGTCGTGCAACACCCCGACCGTGAAAGAATGCCCGTTACCGGCAAGAGAATCCTGGTCATCACCGCGGGCACCTCCGACATCCCGGTGGCGGAGGAAGCGGTGGTCACGGCCAAAACCATTGGCCATCCGGTGGAGCGACTCTACGATGTCGGGGTAGCGGGCATCCACCGTTTGTTCAACAACAAAGGAAAAATCGACGCGGCCAACGTGCTGATTGTGGTGGCTGGCATGGACGGCGCGCTGCCCACAGTCGTGGCCGGACTGGTAGGCAAGCCCGTGGTCGCGGTGCCCACTTCGGTAGGGTACGGCGCCAGTTTTCAGGGCATCGGGCCGCTGCTCACCATGCTCAACGCTTGTGCCCCGGGCGTCGCAGTGGTCAACATCGACAACGGCTTCGGCGCGGGGTATTTTGCAACCCTGATTAACAGGTAGAAACAGGTTAGACAAGATTCTTACGAGAGAAAAAAAATAATAAAGGAGGTGAGACCATGCATTTAGAGAATGGTAGGGCGTTAGTACAGGGAATCATGATATTAGTCTTTGCTGCCATCGCATTCTGGGTTAGTCTTCCCATTGGATTGGGTTTGGTAGTCTTCATGGGAGTTATGAAGCTCCAAGAAAGCTTTACCGATTGGTGTCCTTCAGATCTCTTCTTGAGAGCAATAGGTCTGAAAAAAAGATTGGAAACCAAAAGTTGAGAGGAGGTGAAAAGCATGTTGTTCCATATCACACAGGCCCATACCCCGGAGGCCTGCCCCAAAGACGTCGGTGGTTCTAAAACCTTGTATGACCCCAATGTTGAAGGGGTGAAACTTCGGGCAATATATGGGGCGTTTTCCCAGCACGTAATTTACTACATCGTCGAAGCCGATAGCCTGAAGGCGGTGAACAAGTTCCTTGACCCCGGCTGGACGCGATGCACTGTCACTGGAACGCCAGTGAGCGAGGAACCGATTGAGCGGTAAAAACGTGTAGGTATGTACTTTGTCCACGAGTTAATTAAAAAGAGAGGAGTATCATGGAAAAAATATTAGGCTATATTATCTTTGGAGTTGGCTGGCCTGTGCTGATTATTGGCAGCATCTGGGCTTGGAGAAAAATTGCCAGCTTGTCTGGTCAGTCACAAACATTCCTGAATGTGGCGCTGCTGACATTTTATGTTTTAAATCATTTATTCAGAAAGGAGTATATAAATGAGCAACAATGTCTACTGGGTACTCGAGCTGGCGATTAAGCCAGGTGAACTTGATAATTTCAAGGGACTCATGACAGAAATGGTACAAGCAACACAAACCAACGAACCCAGCACACTGAACTATGAGTGGGCGATCGGCGAAGACAACAAGAGTTGCCATATTTACGAGAGATATGCTGACTCCGGGGCAACGATGACACACCTGGGTGCATTTGGGGAGAAATTTGCCGAACGTTTCATGGCAAATGTGGAGGTGACACGATTTGTTGTTTACGGCAATCCTACTGGTGAGGTGAAAGAGGCATTGAGTGGGTTCGGTGCAGTGTTCATGTCACCAATTGGTGGGTTTGCCCGCTAAGTTTCGTGCATTTATTTGACACACATGCCAAAAATCACTTACTTCGACTGTTTCTCCGGCATCAGCGGCGACATGCTCATAGGCGCGCTGCTGGATGCCGGGGCCGACTTCGACGTGCTGAAGTCCGAGCTGGCTAAACTTGGCCTGTCCAATTACGAGCTCGAGGCTCGGAAAGTATCGAAGCAGCACATCGCCGCCACCAAGTTCGATGTGGTGGATAAAGGTCAAACGGTCTACCGTCATCTTAAAGATTTGAATGCTGTGGTGGAGAAGTCGCCACTGCCGCCGGATATTCAGCAGAAGGCCAAAAGCATCTTTCTGAGGATTGCCACCGCCGAAGCCAAAGTTCACGGCCAACCGTTGGAGAAGGTGCACTTCCACGAGATTGGGGCGGTCGATACCATCATCGATGTGGTCGGCACACTCATTTGCTTGAAGCTTCTGAACATCGAAAGGGTCTTTTGCTCGAGACTCAACGTCGGTTCCGGTTTCGTCGAGTTTTCGCACGGCAGGTTTCCAGTGCCCGTGCCGGCAACAGCCGAGATTCTAACGGGCGTACCAATCTACACCACCGACATTCAGGCTGAATTGGTGACGCCAACTGGCGCAGCTATCATCGCTGAGATCGCCTCCGCATTCGGAGACATGCCGGTCATGACCACGCAAAGCATCGGCTACGGCGCCGGTGTGCGGGAGTTAGAGCAGCCCAACGTGTTGCGCGTATTTGTGGGCACGTCCGATGAGTCATCAAAAGAGGACGAGGTTGTCATCATTGAAACCAACATCGACGATATGAATCCGCAGCTTTATGAGCACGTTCTGGAAAGGCTGCTGGCCAACGGCGCGCTGGATGTGTTTTTGACCAACGTTATGATGAAGAAAAATCGCCCGGGCACCAACGTAACAGTTTTAGCCCAACCCGCCGATCAAGACAAGCTCATAAACCTGCTTTTTGAGGAGACCACTACGATTGGGGTGAGAATGAGACGCGAAAGTCGAAAGACCTTACAGCGGGAGATTCAAGAAGTGGATACGAAATTTGGCAAGGTCAAGTTTAAGCTCTCCCGGCTGGGTGATAAAGTCATAAATGCTGTTCCTGAATATGATGACTGCAAACGAATCGCTAAAGAATTAAATCTGCCGCTGAAGCAGGTGATGCAGGAATTGAAGACCTGGCAAAGCTTCGCTTCAAACCGACAAAGAAAGTAACAAGTCTTAGCGCGCTAAAGTGCAGGTGAATAGTGAAAAGTAAATAGTGAATAGTCAGTGTTCGTCCTGAAAAAAACTCGTAATTCGAATATCGACATCCTAAACAAACGTGACGTGTTGTCCTGTGCCGGATCGCCGGTTCACAGCTTTTTTTCTAACAAAGCACTGCTCGCGCCAAGTTAAATCCGCGACGTTGGGACTGGACCCATAACGGCCCGATTCTACCCGGAAGCGGAATGATGCCCCAAGTCGTTATCCAAAGGCAGTTGTTTTAAACTTACTTGACCAAGAGCCTCCACCACTCTTGGATTAAATTGCGTGCCAGCGCTCTCTCTCAATATCCTCATCGCCTCAGTATAACTTCGTTTTTTTCTATAGTGGCGATCTGTAACGATGGTATCAAAAGCATCGGCCACAGCAATAATGGCACCAGCCAGTGGTATTTCATCATTTTTTAATCCTCTTGGATATCCTTGACCGTTATGCCATTCATGATGAGTGTAAACAGCTTCAGCAACCGAGGAAAGTCGTTTAATATGCTTTAAAATATTGAACCCCTTTTCAGCATGAGTTTTTATGATTTGGTATTCTTCCGGGGTCAAACTCCCTACTTTAAAGATGATGGAATCTGGGATGCCAATTTTGCCTATATCATGAAGATTTCCAGCTAATTGCAATTCTTCCAATCGAATTTCTGGTAATCGCATCACGTTACCGATGGCAACCGCCACCTGGGCTACCCGTTTTGAATGACCATGTGTGTAAGGGTCTCGTTCATCCAAAGTCTTAGCCAATGACTTCATGGTCTCAAGAAACAAGATTTCCAGGTCTAGGACTAGTTCTGCATTTTTTAAAGCAATACATGCCTGGGTTGCTAAAATCACGGTACCATCCAGATCGGCTTCAGAAAACTGTGACGACGTTTTGTACAAACAGAGCACATTTTTGACACTTCCGTTACACATTAGAGGTACGCCGATAGCCGCTTTAGCCCAATTTTCTTCACCAATGGATTTGTAGTCTGGACCAAGGTTCGCCCAACTTTCGATCATTAATGGAGATTGGCTTTTCAAAACTTGCCCAGTGACACCCACGTTTTGGGGAATATAAATTTCTTTTTTTATTAATCCAGCCAAGTTAACCTCGTATCGCAAATAAAGCTGTCCCGTCTCAGGCTCTACTTCGAAAATTGCTCCTCGATCGGCTTTTGTTTCCTTAAGCGCAGCCTTCAAAAGTAACATGTATATTTTCGAAGGTTCATGCAGACAGCTAATTTCTTCGCTCACTCTAAAAAAGTTAACCAGTGTTTTCAATCTTATATTTTCACGAAGAAATTGCCGGCGCTCAATGGCATTTCGAACGGCCGAAAGCAATTCTTCGATACTGAAAGGCTTTTTGACAAAATTGCTGGCGCCTTGGTTAACAGCCTGTACCGCGGTATCGACTGTTGGATAGCCGGTCATAACTACAACGGGTAATTCTGGAGAAACGGCCTTAAGCATTTTCACCAGTTCCAAGCCATTTATTCGAGGCATTCTAATGTCTGTTAAGACCAGATCGAATCGCTTGCGGGAGAATTTATTAATCGCGGTTTTGGGATTAGAAGTGGTCTCTACGATGTAACCTGCATTGCTTAGACTATCGCAGCAAAGTTCACAAATATGCTTTTCATCGTCAACCACCAGAATCTTATCCATGACTTCATTCTTGATATTCTTTGTTGACATGTCTCTCTACGGGCAAGTAGACCAAGAACTCAGCGCCTTTACCTTTTGTGCTTTTAACTTTTACCCCGCCGCCGTGAGCGGTCACAATTGCGCGCACAGAGGGGAGACCTAATCCTAAGCCACAGCCCATAAATTCAAATTTGCCGGAACTGTGATATCTAATATCTTGGACTTCATAGAATGTTTCAAAAATCTTACCTTGTTCAGAGATATCGATGCCGATTCCATTATCTTTAATGCTAATCAAACAGTAATCACCTTCAATCTTGGTAGATATTTGCACTTCACCACCGTCTGGAGTAAACTTGATGGCGTTTTGCACCAATTCTCTTACCACGCCCTTGATTTGACTGCGATTGGCAACGATCTGGACATCGGATTTGATCTTATTTACTTTCAGTGTTTGATTACGCTTCGTGGCGACAAGTTGAAAATCCTGTGCGACTTGATCAACAATTGAATTAACCTCAATGACTTCGGTCTGGAGTTCTGAGGTGCCATTCTCTAATTCGATAAGATTATGCATGTTCATGACTATTTCTTCTAAGTCATCAACTGCGTTGAAAATAACCTGCATACACTGTTGTTTTTCTTCCTTTGAAAGCTGGTAGTACTCTACCTCGTTTAAGATGCCCAAATACCCTTTAAGATGGCTCACCGGTGTCCGTAATTCATGACTCGTGATTGCAATGAACTTATTTTTCATATTTTGCAGTTCAATCAACTTTTGGTTTGCCAAGCGCAGCGCTTTGTTCTCTTCTCCTAAATGAATTTTCTCAAAACATCTTTCTGCCACTAAGCGAAGTTGGGCGGGTTTGATAGGCTTCAGGATGAAATCGTAGGCCCCGTTTTTCATGGCCATAATCGCCCCTTCAATGGTAGCGTAACCTGTCATAATGACTACTTCTGCATAGGGATAATCGCGCTTGATAGCTTCCATCAGTTCCAAACCATTCATCATCGGCATCTTCAGGTCAGCAAAGACAAGATCATATTTCCCGGTTCTCATCCGATCTAAAGCCTTGATGCCGTTTTCAACCAAATCAACCTGGAAGCCCCTTTTTTCTAAGCTTCTAAGACAAATCTTTCGAACCACTTCCTCGTCATCCACTACCAAAACATTACGGTGTTGTTCTGTCATAATCACGGTTCTCGAATCTTACTCGATTTATGCAAATCAAGAATTTTGTTAGTGCCAGAGTAACCTTGATTTTCTAAACGGGCAATATTTTGAAATTTGTTGACCAGCTTTTCCAATCTTGCCGCCTGTTTTTCAATTTCACTGATATCTTTGTACAACGGATGCGCGTTATCGATTTCTTCCTTGATCAACGCACAATAGCCAGTGATGCCCGTCAGAGGTTGATTTAGCTCATGAGCCACCGCACCTGCCAACTCGATTACGGATTGTAATTTTTCTTTTTGAATCATTTCTTCTTCGTATTTCTTTTTTTCGGTAATATCTTGGATAATCTCCAAAACGCCGCCAGTTTCACCATTCAACGATTCATTAAAAGGGCTTATTGTTAATAAAAATACTTTACCCTCTTTACTTTGCACCTCTAAGGAAGCTCTATTATTATCTTTATTTTCTTGGTTCATAGGGCAACCTTTACAAGGCTTCTGATAACCAAAGAAAGTCTCATGGCACCTCTTAGTTTTCAAGTTTTGGCCATATCGATCTGTCACCCATTTGTTCGCAAACTGAATTTTGAACTTTACATCAATAATGTTTACACCCTCACCTAAGTGGGTTAGAATAGCTTCTAATTTGTCTCTTTCTAACTTAATATGCTGGTAGAGCTGATAATTGTCCAAAGCGACCCCGGCCTGAGTGGCAATTAAAGATAGAAGCCCGGCGTCTTCTTCAGTATATACATTTGGCTTGTAGCTTTGTGAGCTGATTATGCCTACAACTTGCTCTCTAATAACAATAGGAGATATGATGATGGATTTGAAAGTTTTACCGCTCTTGCCCAATGAATCCAAAACATTTGGTTTGACAGAACTTACTTCCCCTCTTCTTCTATTCAAAATCATGGGTTCTTTGTTAACAATTGCTTGACGGGCTAAGTCATCACCTAAAGGGTGTAAGACTCTCGGATATCGTTTATTATTATCCACAATGAATACCATATCCAAAAAATTTGTCCCATCCTGCCACAATCCAATATAGAAAGCATCTGTGGGTACGACCTCTCGAACCAACTTATGAATATTCCCAAAAAGTGATTCCAGGTCTAAAGTAGAGTTTCCAGATTTACCAATTCCGGCTAAAAAATTTAGTTCCTTATCCAGAACTTGCGTATTTTTTTCCCGGGGAGACATTTCATCTAAGGCGTGCATTCTTTAGAGGAAATATTGTTGACTTAATTCGTATTCAATGTACTAACTCTTAACCATAGAAATTGAAACCACACGTGAGCCAATCCTGTACTCATCTATTCTTTACTTGAATTTATCGGCAGAATCTATCCTTTCTAAAACGTCAAGCAGCCATTTAGATTTATTCAAATTAATTAGAATTATCAGAAAACACACCAAATCTAAAAAGGCACGCCGAATATTAAGCGATTAATATTTATTCTTTTCTCCGTTCTCTGCGCTCTCAGCGGTGAATAATGGAGGTTAGATCCGATTCATGCAATGAGATTCTTCGTCGTTTCACTCCTCAGAATGACAAAGTGTCGTTGTAGTGCTAATTTTAAACAAAAATAACACAAAGTCAAGCACATTTTTGTTTATTTTCGTAAATTTCCCCTAAAGTGATAAACCTTTGAAGTCGTCATATAATTTTAGGACGTAAGGAATATAATTGCTGGTGTCGGTGTAGAGAATACCTTCGGCTTTATCGTTAGCAAGCCAAATGGCTGCCCTTTTTTCTCCTCCGTGATATGCGGCTAGTCCACCTTCTAAATCATACATCTCCATTAATGCAGAAAGGTAGCGAGCCCCAATTCTAATATTGTAGATTGGATCGAAAAGAATTTCTTCGGGTGATGTCCAGGTGATACCTTCATAATGCGCTAACCAAATACCGGTAGTTGGCATAATCTGCATCAAACCCATAGCCCCAGCTTCAGACACCACTTCTGGATCCCATTTTCCCCCACTTTCAAGAGTGATGATTGCGCACAACAGATCAACATCCATATTTGTGTACTTAACACTCATGTTGTAGATTTCATCTGCAATTTCATATTTCAAACTGGAAGGCATGTCGTTATTGTATTTGCTAATAATTTTCATTATTTTTTGAATGTTAAACTGGCGTACACTGTCAACATTCATCGATGCCCGGATATCTTGCAGAGATTTTTCTAAATTTGAAAGTCTGGAATTCTCTGGAATTTCCTCCTCCCAAAAAAATTTATAAGAGAACACCCCCAGCATTACAGAAATTATGACTAAAACAACGCCTTTAATGATTAAAGAGTTGTTAAGTGCCACCTTTTCAATGTCTTTCTGCATCGAGAACCTCCTTTCTTTAAATGCTCCTAACCCAAAAACCCGAGTCCATCAACGGCAACCTGAGATGAAGTTTCGATTAACGCTAAAGATACTCGGTTCAAATCCAGTAGAACAAATCCTCTCTGAATTTTCCTTTTTGACTTCAATTTCCAAATTCTCGTTTGTACCGGCAATTAAAGTGATATCAACACGGTTGGAATAGCTTTGGGCAATACTTCGGAATCATTATTTTGTGGGAATCGTAACAGTTTGACTTGAGTAGCTGGTGAAGTTTCAGCAACTTTAGCCAGAAATATTGTCCCGCCATTGGCTATCTCAAAAAGAATTTTGAGTATTTCGGTTTTTGTCCGTTTTGGCGCTTTTCAACTAATTGACCGACAATACTCATATATCTTGCTGTCTGAGAGTAGACTCAATTTCTTCGATCGCTTTTTGAATGACCTTATTCAAACTCTCGCTTATGGCCTTCACAACCTCAACCGGCTCTCTTTTCAGAGCCTTGGTTTTTTCTGATAATTCACGTTTCCAAACAATGTCATGGGTCTCAGTATCTTGTAGTTCCAAGTCAAGAGTAACCATACCATACCATGAATTCCCCTCATCCCATTCTTCAAAGGCATTAATTTGTCCTTCTAAGATATAATCAATTTCAAAATGGGATGGTACACTCACGACCCTTTGGAACATACCAGAAGCTTGAAATTGTCTTAAAACCTTTTCTGTTACGATTTTCTTGGGTGGGGCTATCCATCGACGATAGTGATAAAATTGAACCTCATACAGCGAGTTTCTATAGACTATACGATCGCCTTCATAGAGAAGATCGGCCTCAAATTGTGCGACACCTAAAGTTTTCAGAATGATATTATTTGCTGAATTCGAGTTTGGTAATTCATAGTCTATCCGATAATAATAGGTTGGTGGGACACCTCCACAATGGCTCAAGATAAGTAAAGCCACCACATAGTTAAGAAGCAGTAAATTCCTTTTCATGCACCGCACCTCTTTTAAGAATTTCATTTTGAAGTTCATGGTAGTTTTCTTTCAGGTGGAGCCGCCTTTCTAACTAACAACCAAGGTCGTTCCTTTACCATTTGAGTAAACTCTTCTAAGTTTCGGGAGACAAATTGAAAATTTTCCATCATTTCAATAAAATTAGAATCATTTGACAAAAGCATAGAGTGAAAATTTGCCAAAGTTGTACGTAGCTCAGAGACTAATTGGCTTGTTTCTTCTGTGGTTGCTTGTAAATGGGTTAAGGTTTGGTCAAAATTACCTTTGTTTTTGTCCATTAACTCATTTAGATCTTGACTCAAGTCCGCAAATTGACCGCTTAGTTCCTCTAAATTCGTTACCAAATTTAGAAAATGTTTTTGTCCCTCTGTTAATAGATGGTCCATATTCTCCATCATTGAGGCCAAATGGGCTCGATTATTCTCATTGAAAATATCACCGACTCGATTAACTAATTCTTGTAACTGGGTATTGAGTTCGCCTAAAGGTTCGGCCATTTGCGAGAAGCTCAGCACTTCTTTACTATCTATGACACTGCCGGAGGGTAATAACTGTGCTCCGGGCTTACCGGTAGAAATTTCTATATGCTGGTCCGCCATGATTCCTATTGAGGTGATAAAAGCCTTAGAATCAATTCTTACTGGTGTCTTTTCATCGATTTTTATTTTAAGACTGATCCTACTTTCGTCGCTTTGGGGTAAATTGATTTCTGATACGTAACCGACATCCATTCCGCCATACTTGACCAGAGACCCCTCGGAGATTCCACCGATATATTTAAAATAGACTTGGTATTCTTTTGTCTTCTCACCAATATTAATACCAAAAATTAAGACTAGAAATAATACCAAGATAGCGAAGCCGAAAAAAATTATCAACCCCGCTTTTATTTCATTCGCTTTAAATTCCATATCTTTCTCCCGTAAAGTTAAGCTTCACCGATTAAGGTGCTCAAATATCTTTCTCGGTCGATTTCCTCCGTGTCAGGCTCCCGATTAAAAAATTGCCGAATTACTTTTTCTGGATTATCTTGAAGCTCATCTTGAGTGCCCGCAGCTATGATCTTGCCATCATGCATCATAGCAATTCGGTCTGCAATTATTTTAACAGAGGCTAACGCGTGGGTCACAACCACAATAGTCATATTATAGGCTTTTTTTAGTTTTAAAATTAAATCGTCAATCCCGGCGGCCACTACCGGGTCCAGTCCAGCGGACGGCTCGTCGCAGAATAATATCTCCGGGTCCATGGCGATGGCGCGAGCCAAGCCAGCCCGTTTTTTCATGCCACCTGAAAGTTGTGAAGGTTTAAAATTTTCGAACCCAGACAAACCAACTGAAGCTAATTTCATATTGGTCATAATCCTAATGGTGCTTTCTTCTAAATGGGTGTGTTCTCTCACAGGCAACGCAACGTTATCGCCGATAGTCATTGAATTGAACAAAGCTGAAGATTGAAAAAGCATGCCAACCTTCTTTAGAATTTCTACTTTCTCATCTTCGCTCATGGTGGTAATATTTTTGCCCTTAATTAAGATTTGCCCTCTGGTCGGTTTAGCCAGACCAATGATATGTCTCAGCAAAGTGCTTTTACCACATCCAGACCTGCCAAGAATGGCGATCGACTCCCCTTTATATATATCCAAATTAATTCCATTTAATATTGTTCTTGGCCCGTAGGTGACTACCAGATCTTTTACTTGAATAATTGGCTCGTCCATCTTAGAAAGTAGAATAAAACAATGCCGTGAAAAATACGTCTGCAGCGATAATTAAGAATATAGATGCCACAACAGACATGGTCGTTGATTTGCCAACGCCCTCGGCCCCGCCTTCAACTTTGAAACCTTGATAGCATCCAATTTTGGCTATGATTAACGCAAAAAAAACACTCTTAACCATCCCGCTGAAGAAATCTCTAAATTCCAAAGCCGAAATGGTTTGATCGATATACCGAACACTGGTAATGTTCAAAGTGATCATGGCGATAATATAGCCACCTAAAATCCCAATAAAATCCGCTATGATAGTAAGACAGGGCAGCATGACTAACATAGCGATAGTTCTAGGTACGACTAAGAATTTAATCGGATTAAATCCCATAGTCTGGAGTGCATCAATTTCTTCATAAACTTTCATGGTACCAATTTCAGCGGTTATGGCTGAGCCACTGCGGCCGGTAATAACAATGGCGGTCAAGAGCGGGGAGAGCTCACGGATGATAGACACCGCAACTAAATTCGCCACGTAAATCGTTGCCCCGAACCTCTGCAATTGATAAGCAGACTGCATGGCGATAATGAGACCAACAAAAAAAGCGATGAGGCAAACAATGGGTATGGATTCGTAACCAATTCGGACCATTTGCTCAACCGTACTTTTCCAGTTCAGTCCTTTGCCTTTGACCGGCGCCACAAAAGTCCAGTACATGGTCTCGGTGGCAAGTTTGGAAATACGGCTTAGATGACTAAGAAAGACAAAAAAGCCCCGACCAATACCGCCAAACAATCTATTCACTTGTTCCATACTCATCAAAGGCCTCTAATGCATCTTCCGTGGTGTCATAAATATCGAACACCTTGTCCAACCTACTAAGTTCAAACACATCCTTAACCGCAGCTCGCAAACTGGCTATTTTCAATTTGCCACCATATTTGCCAACCTTTTGCAGTGCTTCCACCAGTGTGGCCACCCCTGAACTATCCATATATTTAACATTACTCAGGTCAACCAAAATAGCACGGGTCTGAGCCTCAGTAAGTTCAATAAGCTTTTTTCTCAATTTTGGCGACGAATACAGGTCCACTTCGCCTTCAGGTGCTACCCTATTTACAGGCAGTTTGTTTTTAGTTCTAACTATATTAGTTTTAACATCATTAGTCTTATCAACCATTACCTCTCCTTTTTTCCTGGTAAGTATTTCACCAGGGTCAATTGATTACCCTTCTCAAGGGAATTATCATAAACTACCACATCCATTGTACTTTTTATAAAATGTACGCCTAAACCACCGGGTTTAATATCTTCCAAGTCCCGTGATTTAATCGTCTTTGGGTCTGCTTTTCTTCCAAAATCCCGCAGCTTCACTTCCAATCGATCCTTTAGACGTTGGAAGCGTATGATAATAGGTTGGTCTTCTTGACCTTGATATGCATGCTTAATAATATTTGCAACAGCTTCATCAACGGCCAGAGTGATTGCATTGCGCTCTACCTTTGAGTAGCCACAAACCTCGCACAAATGTTTTATTACACAACGAATTATTTTTAACAACTTTGGATCGCTGGGCAGCTTTAATTCAATGGTATACATATAAGATTCTCCTCAAATCTCTCGACAGCCGAAAAGACAACCGAGTGAATGTTGTGTTCTAGTTCACTGCCATTTCAGCGCCACGATGGTTAAATCATCATGTTGCTCAGTTTGCTGAGAAAATTTTTGAACGTCATCTATTAAGCGCTCAACAATCTCACTGGCTGATTGTTTTGGCTTAGACACCATCTCCAAAGTACGCTTTAAGGAATACGCTTCGCCAGATTTCTTTTTCGCTTCAATAATTCCATCGGTAATAAGCACCACGCAATCCCCTCTATTCAACTGAATAGATTTTTCTTGCAGAGCGATAGTGGGCAAAATACCCAAAGGAACACTACTGGCTTCATGCAACAATTCTACTGTTCTATCTTTGGAGCTGATTCTAATAAACGGAATATGACCGGCGTTTGCATAACTGAACCTTCCATCCGACGCATTTAACAGCCCATACTGAAACGTCACGAACATTCCTCTGCGACTGCGCTCAACCAACACTTTATTTAGAGCTTTTAGAACTTGAGAAGGATCTTTATAGATTTGTGTATAAATACGAAAATCGCTCACCAGTCTAGCCATGAAGAGAGCCGCTGGCACGCCTTTGCCTGAAACATCCCCAACCGCAACTCCGATAGTATGATCATCAAATTCAATAAAGTCGAAAAAATCTCCTCCGACCGAAATAGCGGGCAAACTTTTAGCAGCTACTTCGAATTGTTGGCTCGGCGAACTGGGCAACACTTCGGGCATGAAACTTTGTTGAATAATTTTTGCTGCCTCAAATTGCTGCTCAAGCTTTTGTTTTTCCAATTCTAAATGGTGCATGCGCGCATTCTCAATGGCCATGGCGACCTGACGACAAAATGTAGAAAACAACTCCAAGTCATCCTCTTGAAAAGCCTTACCATCTATCCGATTGATGACTTCCGCCACCCCAATAATTTTATCTTTGACCATTAAAGGGGCGGCTAGGATGGAGCGGGTGTGAAATCCTGTAGTTTTGTCTAATTTAGGAGAAAACCGTGGATCCTTTAACACATCCCGAACAATTTGCGGTTTGCCATGGGCGGCCACCCAACCAGCTACTCCTTCCCCAACCTGCAAATGCATCTTTTTTTTAACCTGGTCACCTACTTTCCCTAGGGCCACAGCACATTCTAAAATTTTCTTATCTTCTTTGATTAGCATGACTGAACTGGCTTCAGCTTTCATGACGCTTTGGGCCTTTTCCATGACCAGTCCAATGAGTTTATCTAAATCGAGAGTTGAATTTATAATGATGCTGATTTCTATAAGGCTAGAGAGCGCTTCGACTTTGGCACGTAAATTAGAAAGCTCCTGGCGAACTTCCTCAGGTTGGATGTGGTTATCGACAACGAGGCCTTTGTTAAGATTCACCGTTCTGACATTAAGTTGTTGTAGCAATGACGACTTTATTAACTTAAAAAGTAACTATTCAGCCTGTCATTCCCAAACGCTTTCATCGGGAATCCATAAGTCATGCAACCTCCATACTATTTTGAATCTTAGCAAAACATGGATTCCTGCTTAAAACATGCAGGAATGACGACACGCT
>JBHIAW010000004.1:0-45161 GCA_046758765.1 bacterium | reverse complement strand
TGAGATTTACTATAACTATTCAGCCTGTCGTCATTCCTGCATGTTTTAAGCAGGAGTCCATGTTTTGCTGACATTCAAAATAGTATGGAGGTCGCATGATTTATGGATTCCCGATGAAAGCGTTCGGGAATGACAGGCTGAATAGTTACGATTTACTTAATTAGAAGGTCGCTTGCGTAGTCTCTGACACCGTGGTGCCGTGCGTTGACTGATTGTCATTGGATTTTAGGGACAAATTGATTTATTACTACTAGCAGTGACGAAACCCGAGTCGTTGAAACCATAAAACAAGGAGGTAAAAGTGATGAATTGGCTTAGACCGTACGTATTTGTACTGACGCTGCACCTTTTGGCCTGCGGCGACATTGTGGAGCAGCCACCCCCCCCGAAGATCCCGAAGCCAGAGTACGACCATCCGTGCCTCGAAGATGTTGTCAGCGCATTTGAAGCGGTGCCCTCTGACGGTGAAAGGCTTGCTTTTTGGTCTGGCGACGTCGATGATCAGAGTGGACCAATTCCTTGGCCCCGTTACACTAACACAGCGTCAAATTCTCTGGGATTCAACAATCATTTCCAAGGTGTCCAGCGTCTGCGGAACAGTTCTTACCTTGCCGTAACAGGCTCAGATGTGCACAGTGGGGTCGCCCACTTGTTCCTGGTACATCTGGCTTCGCGTTCCGCCATTGGCCGATGGGGCTCCAACCTCGTATTTGCCACCCATCCTAAGAATCCCTCGGAGACTGTGGAGCAACCAATACCGGGCGATATGGTAGTCACGCGCGTCGATCTGGATACGGTACTCTGGCATGCGGGAGGGTTAAGTACGCTGGGCCATCTGCTCGCGATTCCCATTGACCACGGTGACGACCGCTCGAAGGTGGTGTTCTACGACGCTTCCGACCCGACCAATCTGATCAGGCTTCAGCCAACCATCGAAAGAGCTGCTTCCAGGGCGGCCGCCGTCGCCGTCACCCGTCTTCCGGATGGGCGTTATCTGGCTGCCGTGCGCTCGTCGACCGAATACGACTTCTACGTTTCTCGCTCCGACGATTTTCTTGACGGCTTTGACAGCGACTCTTTCGTCCGCTGGGATAGAGGTGGGGTGCTTCCGGAATTGCGAGCAACCTCGAATCTCCAGAACATAAATTTCCTCAACCAGTGCGACGGCTCGCTATTTATGATCGGTTTCCGACACACCTCACCGGCGGCGCCCACTTTACCGGGCCAGAACGTCGCTTACCTCTTCAAAGTTGTCTTTCCAGACGGGGACTATTCACAGGTTCCGGATATTGAACAGGTGGGGCGCAAGGTCATGTCCTGCAGTGACTCGCAGTGCAATTTTGACGCCGCGGCGGGTGCCTTCATCACTGACGATGCGGAACTCCTTGTTTACGGTGCGGCGCACTACCGTCATCCCCTTTTGGATGACGTGAACCCACAGCCTACTGTGGTTCGGTTTAAGGAATTCTGAGTATCTCACAAATGGTTCGCTATATGAAAACACATAAAATCGCCACTTTTTTCTTGACAAAGATTTAATTTTTACTTATTATTTTTTTACAGCTTAGAATTTCACGAAAAAGATGCTCTCAGTAGAAACATCTTCTAACACATAAGTCTTCGAATAGTTATGTAACATTTCTACGGAGGTAGGAATGGGAAACCCCAACATAGTAGACGATGGCTTGGACTTGAAGGAAAAACAACTCGAGAGCAAAAATCGCGATACAAAGCTGAGGTACGTCGGTGAGCTGACGTACAGCCAGATGGTTCAGGGCGAATTCCCCACGGAAGGCGCCCATCATTACACCTTCAAGGCCAAGAAGGGAGACGTGGTTAGTCTCTTCCTCTCTCCTTTCCCGCGTCCAGCCATTGACCGAGTGGGCTACAATGAGGTGCTCTACCACCAACGCAATCAAAGAGACATAGACCCGCAGCTCGCGCTCTACACCGCCGACCGCGAGACCCCGCTCATCGCGGCCACGGACATTATTTCCATTCAAGGGAAGCCAAAAGAAGACCATCTGGTCCACACAATTCCGCAAGATGGCATCTATTGTGTGTGCGTTAAAGAGAGATACGGACGTAAGGTGCCCTACCGTCTCCGGTTAAATCGAATAGGGGGGCCGAACATGTGGACCACCGAGGATTCGAACGACCGCAAGCTGAACTATCTTGGACGGACGATTCACCACACCGTGCGTGATTTGGCAGCCCCGATTCCGGGCAAGGAGTGTCTTACTTATCGAAATGCCGTAGGTCCGGTGCTCCACGGCACAGCCATCTTCTTTGGGCTCCGCGAACTTGTCGCTAATGCGAAATTTGAGGTAGCTATTCGATCGGGCAACATCGAGAAATCTGATCCCCTGAGAATGGTCGTGGAAGGCGCAAAGCATCTGGAGAACAGAATTAAGGAGGACCTCAAGCGCTTCAACAAGGGGCAAGGAGATAAGCCCTTCTACCCAGTAGTTATCCGTATCATTCCTGATCTGCTGGTGCCCTTTTTCTTTATATTCTTCTTGAAGTCCAAGAAGAAAAAAAAGGCCATGGAAATCCTCGACCTGTTCAAAGATGTCGATCCGCGCTATGTGCAAGTCGAGGTTGCAGTGCACCAGCATATCGGGCCGGGAGAAGATCACTCTAAGATCGTTCAAGTAGATGGCCGCTACGTTCATATTGGAGGGGCCAATCTTCAGGCCAGAAACAATTTCGAATGCATCGAGCGCGACACGGCCTACTTATACATGGGCGAGGTGGCGCAACTGGCCATGAGAGCCTTCGACCATTCATGGTACAACGAGACCAATTACCTGGCCAGACGCCGGGCTGCAAGTAATGGCACCCTAGTTATTGAGCGCTACAGTTTCAGGAGAGGTCACATCGAGAAGTTCGCTGGAGGACGGTATTCTCATCCAACCGAAGTCTTATCACCTGACTGGAACGCTTTGGGCCTTCCGGAGACGGCCTGCATACCGATTTTCTTCCTTGATAAATTCAAGAGACCGGCATTTTGGTCGAACTCAATAGACCACCCTATTGCCCAGGGTCTCCTGGTAGCCATGAACACAGCAAGGAAAGAGTTGTACATGACCGCACCGAACCTCAACGACGAACCGGTAATCGATGCCATTGCCTATGCGGTTGCCAGAGGAGTTGACGTGAAGCTGCTTTTGCCCTATCGACGCAATCTAAAGAAAGTCCGGCTGCCTTTCGGCGGTGGCAGCAACAAAAGCGCATTAAGGGTTCTTCGGGAGCGAATGAGATTCGTCAGAAAGAAAATAAAATCCGGACAAATCAAGGAGCTTTCGTCTCTACTTGAGACTGAGGTTGACCCAGCAAAGCTGAAGCCTACCTATAATTGGGGCCGATTTGAGCTCCGGTGGTGGGTTTACAATGGAAAGAAAATCGCAGACGAACGGGGCGCCTATCACATCAAACTCATGACCGTCGACGGACAGTTGGTTTACAATGGCTCCACAAACTGGGATGGTCAGAGCTTGAATCGAGCCCGCGAGACCAGTTTCATCACCCTTAACCCGAAATATGCGGCCTTCGTCAATAACTATGTGTTCCTCAGAGAGTGGGAGCGTCGAAAAAACAGCGAACGAGCAGGCCCGAAGAAATGAACACGATTCGATCAAAGTCTGCCACGTGACCTGATGTCTCGAAGCTTATCTCTATTTGGTTATTATCAGCTAGAAGTCTGGTCGGAAACTCCCGCATTCGGCAGACGCATGATTGACTTCGCTCACCACGAGCCCATTTAACTTCATGCTGAGCGGACAGACTGTGTGAAAAGTACAATCGAGACGTTCCTTAGCTCAGCAACACCTTGATGTCATTCTGGAAGAATCTTTTTAATAAACAGCACCTTACTTCCAATCAAAAGAGATTCCTCGTGAATGACAAGCACCACAGAGTCTGACTTTTCACACAGTCTGAGAGTCGAAGGATGATAAGGCGTGCATACATACTTTCCGACCAGACTCCTAGGAAAATTTACAGGTCCCACATTATAACTCCATTCTATTACAGAAATACACACTTTTGCCTTATGGGGGGATTCTTTTTGTTTTCTGTAACAAGGTGAACTCAAAGAGACGAGGCTTTATGACAATACCCCAGAGCCATCCATTTGTTATGTTTGGTGAGCAGCACCTGCTGGTTATGCTCATCATGAATCTGTCAAACAAGCTTACTAGAGCAAAGATTACGTCGTGGTGGTTGAGCCAGCGACTTCATCCAAGATTAAAGAGGTGTTGTCTTTACTACTGCAATTCGTTGATGCAGAAAGAACTGCAATCGACACATAGAAAAACAAACAGCGGTTCGAACAATAGATTGAAATAATTAACCCGGAATATTCCTTTATTCAGTCGTCGATCCTTGGCAAACTTTTTATTGTGTCCTTCGTACATTGTATGTAAATTCAAAAGGGTTTTAATTCGGTATTCCTTTTTCTATATCTTAATAAATTGATAGATCTACGAGGTTTTTATGAAAGATAAAAACATAGAGCGCTTTCGTTGGGCTTTAAGACAGAATAGAGATGCGCTGTTAGAATGGCTTGAGTCGGATTCAAGCCACAAAGAGGTCCATCTGGGTGAGTCTGCAAAAACCGAGGTGTTGCAGCTCATTTCAGAGCTCAAGCATGCACTAGAACGCATTGATCGCGGAAAGTTCGGAAAATGCGAAGAATGCGGTGAAGAGGTTGAGACACAACAACTGGAATATGACTATACATCATGCTTGTGCCTGACACATTATTCAGATGCCCAGCTTCGCACGCTCGAAAGAGAACTCGAATTGGTCTCTAAAGTGCACCGTGACTTGTTGCCGTGCAAAGTGCCAACCTTACCCGGAATTCAAATAGCCGCGCACACCGAACCAGCGCGCATTGGAGGCGGGGATTATTATGATTTTTATGATTTTCGAAGTGGTGCGCAAGGATTGGCCATAGCGGATGTTATGGACAAGGGCCTGCCAGCAAGTATTTTGATGTCCAATCTTCAGGCCTCCCTAAGAATTCTTGGTCCCGATTATGATTCACTGGATTCCCTCGCCGAACGTTTGAACAAGCTTTTTAGACACAATTTGAATTTAATCAAATTTATATCTATTTTTTTGGCAGCCATTGATCTAGATTCAAAAACTCTTGAATATTGCAATGCCGGACATCACCCGCCGCTATGGTGGCAAGCGGCCTCGCAGTCCTTGAACTGGCTCAACCCAACCGGGCCTGCACTGGGGCTGACACGTGACCCGCATTATAGATCCGAAACTGTAAAATTCGATTCGGATGATTTATTTGTTTTTTACACAGATGGCTTGATAGAGTCAGGGCACCAAAATGTTAAAGAATTTGGTGAGGATGGATTGGCGACCTGTGTAAGAGACCACATTCAGCACTCACCAGATGAACTCTTGGCAGATCTTCTCAAAACAGCGAGAAAACTGGCAGGGAAATTTCATGATGATGTCACCTTGTTGGTACTAAAAATTCAATAAAAGGCTTTTGTCCCAATTTTTAATTCCAGCTATTGTTTCTTCACGCTAAGTTCATAAACTTTTAGGGATAATCTAATCCAAATCATCAGTATCCAAGTTCTTTAGTCCAGCAATTGCTCCACGCACAAAGCCATCGCTCGCTTTCAGCCTTTTGCGCGCTTCATTTGCACCTACGCCCGCCAGGATCATAACAAGTGCGGTTTTTACATGCCCTCCCGCATCCACTAAAACGCTCGAAGCCTGCTCATAATCCACACCGGTGACCATCATGACTGTTCTTTTGGATCGCTCTTCCAATTTGCGGGAATTCATCTGTAAATCAACCATCATGTTGCCATATACTTTTCCCAGTCTTATCATGGCAGCGGTGGTGAGCATATTCAGAACGAGCTTAGTTGCCGTACCTGCTTTCATCCGTGTAGATCCCATCACGACCTCCGGACCTACCACCGGACAAATAGCCACGTCGACCTCCAAATCTAACTCAGATCGCGGATTACAGGCGACATATATAGTTTTTCCTCCAATCTCTTGGGCTTTCTTAATAGCAGCCACCACATAGGGAGTTCGTTTACTCGCAGCGATGCCACATGCCACATCTTTTTTTGTGAACCTTCTTTCCATCAAATCCATGATGGCCTGTTCGGCTTGATCTTCGCTACCCT
This sequence comes from bacterium, assembly GCA_046758765.1. Classification (GTDB taxonomy): domain Bacteria; phylum Zhuqueibacterota; class Zhuqueibacteria; order Oceanimicrobiales; family Oceanimicrobiaceae; genus JBHIAW01. The sequence goes on along the minus strand of JBHIAW010000004.1, from coordinate 38,988 downwards.
CCTGTGCCCGCATCAGCGCCTGACTACCGCCTGCGATAATCCCCTGAATCATTTCTGGATCAGTTCCAAACGTAGGTGGGCACTCGGCCGCATCCAGCACCCCCAGTCGCCCACTCGTTCCAGCTCCAATATAAAAGAGACGCCCCCCATTCTTAAAAGCTTGAACTAAGATTTCGACCGCTTGCGAGATATATTCTATTTCGCCCTCAACAATCTTGGGGACTTTCTTGTCTTCCGCATTGATAATACGAAGAATCTCTTCCGTACTCTTTTTATCAATATCTTCAGAGGCTGGATTTCTTGACTCAGTGACTAAATCTTTTAATTCGTCAAAAACTTTGTCTTCCACAATAACACCTCTCCTGTTATAAACAGGATTCACAGAATTCGTTCAAATGGATAAACAGTAACCATTTTTAGTTTCGGATCATCTGAAAAATAGTTGTTAAAAGGAGTTAAGTTCTCAAATAATTATAATGACTTAAAAGCAATGTGTCCATTTGCACCAATGCCCAAAACTTGTAAGGCGATTCCGCCCATTTTTATAACTAACATATCCACTCCCTCTGTATTCTGTCAGTGCTTCCGTCATTTCCCGAGTAATTGCAATTGCTCCAATTTTCCTACATCTTGCCAATCATAATCGTCTACACGGAAGGCCATAATTTGTTCACCTTCCCCTGCCAGACGCAAGTAGCTATCGAAAATTGAAAAGGCACCCTCTTCAATAAACTTATCAAACAGAATGGGGGAAATCACATGAATTCCACAAAAACCTAATTTTATTGTACTGCCTTTCGGGGTCCGTGTCACCATACTTTTATCTTGCCTCAAAGACTTCCAACCACAAAGTAGATTTTCTTCATCGAAAATCAAATACCGTTTGGTCTCTCTATGATTTACAGCTAATGTGGCTAAGCAATTATTAGTCAAATGCCGTTGATACATCAATTGCAAATCAACATTGCTAATGACATCCACATTATGTACGATGAATGGTTGGCCGTCATAGAAGAAATGGGCTGCATTTTTCAAACCGCCGCCCGTGTCTAAAAGCTGGTCTTCGTAAGAAAGTTCAATGCGAACACCGAAATATTCTTTGGCTTTGACAAACTCGGCAATCTGGTCAGCAAAATGATGCACATTGATGATGACTTCAGTGACCCCGGCCGAGATGAGACGTTTGAGGACAATCTCAAGCAAGGGAACGTGATTTATTTCAACCAAGGCTTTTGGACGGGTGTTGGTGAGAGGACGCAGACGGGTTCCAAGTCCGGCTGCTAGTATCATAGCTTTCATAGATCAATATGCAAATTGAGATTCACTTTTTGATTAGTGTTTGAACGAAAACTGTTGATTCTAGCCGTCATTGCGAGCACCCCATGGCACTTTTGCACCATTCTTTCCGGAAGAACAGCTCTCTCCGCTTTGTCATTCTGCAAGAATCTTTTTTGAAAGCGGTAAATCCATGCTTCGATGAGCTTTTATTTTGCATTCGTAAAAAGATGCTTCCAGCATGATAACTGAGGGCTGTTCTTAGAAGACGTTTTTTGCCGAAGCAATCTCATGCCTACCTAATTAAGGAGATTGCTTCGCTGACATGCGCTCGCAATGACACTACAAATTGTGTTTTCGTTCAAACACTAAAACCATGGAATTACCCTCATATCTAATTTCCAACGGATATTAATGAATTCAGTCCCATAATCCATTGGAACATAATCTTAATCAGATCAAAATTAACCTTCGAAGATCTTATGAACTAAGTGGCTCTGAGCTGAAATGTTTGCATAATCGTTTTCCTAAATTCAGTGTCGCTTTCCCAGAAGAGTCGCTCAGTTTAACTTCACGATATTGCCCAATTCGCGATGTGTTACCTCGACGTTCACTTGATATTTTTCGCGTAAATGTTTAGCAAGCAAATTGGCGCAATACACCGACCGATGCTGACCGCCAGTACAGCCAAAAGCGACAGAGAGATGGCTGAAATTGCGACGTTGATAGTCTTCAACCACCTGATTAATTAAGTCGCGCACACGGGTCATGAAGCTGTGGACCTCTTCCTTGTGCTCGAGAAAGGCAATGACCTCCGCGTCGCTCCCAGTCTGACTAGCAAATTTCTCAATTCGACCGGGATTGGGAAGTGCCCGACAGTCGAATATAAATCCGCCCCCGTGACCGGTCTCATCAATTGGGAGTCCGTGTTTATACGAAAAACTTTGAATCCGTACCGTCAAAGGTAGCTCGACATTAGCGATTTCACGCAAGCGTGTGGAACGCACCAGTCGATGTAAAATATCCATAAGCGTCGGCAACTGCACGGGCAACTCAGATGTGCGAAGAACGTATTCAAGATTACGAATCGCATAGGGCACACTTTGTAAGAACTGGCTCTTGCGTTCGTAAAATCCACGAAACCCATAAGCCCCCATAGCTTGCAGGATCCGTATGAGCACGTAACCATAGTAATATTTGAGAAATCTCTGCCTACCAATCGGTACAAGCTTGGATGCGGCATCTAGATAAAGTTTCAGCAATGTGTCTCGAAGGTCAAACGGGAGATTGGCCTTGGCGTCAAAAAGTAGCGAAGCAATATCATACTGCAGCGCACCACGACGCCCTCCTTGATAATCTACGAAATAGGGTTCCCCTTCCCTTATCAAGATGTTACGCGATTGGAAATCTCGATAAAGAAAATAGTCACGCTCGGCTTGCAGCAGAAAGTTGGTAAAACGGTCAAAGTCATCTTCGAGCTTTTGTTCATTAAACGGAATTTTGGCAAGCTTGAGAAAATAGTATTTAAAATAATTCAAATCCCATATCATGGATTGGCGATCAAAACTGTGACGAGGATGACAGACATTGTAATTCACCTCTTTTCCAGCCTTGATTTGAAAATCAGGTAAAATCCGCACTACTTGTTTGTAAATGGCCAGAATTTCCGCAGGAAACTCCACCGCGTCAACCTGAGCCTGTACCAAAGCGTCAAACAGTGTCACATTCCCCAGATCCTCTTCCAAATAGATATCAGAATCCAGGTCTTCAACATAAATTTCAGGTACTGGCAATCCGTGCTTGTGAAAATGACGTGAAAATTCCAGAAATGCGATATTTTCCGCCCGGTCAGTGTTTTCCACGCCGATAACGGAACGTGTCTTACTGAGGATGCGGTAAAGTTTGCGGTCCGACCCATCAGACTTCATTGGCGTTATTTTGCTAACCTTTTCACCAAAGTGCGATTCGAAGAGCTTTGTAAGTTTGTCATTCATCAATGAAACACTCTATCTTAACTTAAAACCGAGTAAACAAATAAAATATATTTCTCTTAGGTACAAATTGCAATAGAAAACTTTAGACCGACTAAATCTTTTTGACAAACAACAGATCTTAGTCTGCTTTCAGGTCTCTGTCTAATGTGCAAGGATTTAATTGATAAGAGACTAAGAACTTATTTTGTTAAGTAGTGTACTCACAAGTACGCAATTGGTCTTATGCGTACAATCATAAGCCATGACCTATTTTTTATGATTAAGCTCATTTCTACTTAACCTTTTAACAATCACTTTCTTAGCGAACTTCCATTATTTCTATCACATTTTTGGCCCGCGTATTGCAAAAGGGAATGGCGTAACTAAATTAATCAAACCAACTAACCAGAATAAGGAGGTCACAAAATGAAGAATTCATGGTTTTCACTCTTGATGCTCGTATCTTTGGCAATATTTTTTGCATTTGGATGTAGTAGCGAACAGCTAACAAGTCCAGAGGAAAACTTAGAAGGTGAAGAAGAGCTTAGTTTAGACAAAGATTTTGGTGGCTTTGACACTAGCGATGAACCAGTGGGTTTTGGGGAACCAGACATGGTAGATGACTTTCCAGAAGACGCTGGCGTCGCAGATGCTTTCAGTGCCGAGCCAGCCACAGTTGAAGCTCTAAATTCTGATACGATAAAAGTTTTCTTTTTAAGAATCACCTGGGGCCTTCTCGAAGGCGATTCTACTGCTACTGACGTGATTGATTGGAGCGGCTCTGCTGAAATCAACAAAGGAACTCTTGTTTTGCTAAAGACCATCCGCTTTGAACGCAACGACTCAATCCTTCTACCTCGCGAATCCCGTCGAAAAATTGATTTTACTTCGATCACCACAACACACTTTGATGGCATAGCCATAGCTATCATAGATAATGATACCACACAGGAAGATATCGAAGGCACACTTACTCTAACCGCAGGAAGCTATTCGAATGTTTTAAACTTTAGTGACCTTGATTCTTTAGAACTGGTTGAATCAATAGGCTCAGGGGATTATGAAGTCTCTATTATCAGCCGTTCAAAGGAAGTTGTGCCATTTGCAGGCGGCTTTCTGGCAGGACATTGGGTAAAAACCAGACTACACGGCGGCATTTTCAGAGGTCGCTGGATAAATAGCCTCGGCACCAATGCCGGGCATTTAAAAGGCATTTGGGGAATTAATGAACAAGGTAAGAGAGTATTCTTTGGCAAATGGATCAGTCTGAGCGGCCAGTTCCGTGGACTTTTAGCTGGAGAATGGGAATATAGACAGGGTGAAAATGGTGGTGTGTTCCGAGGCCGTTGGGTAAATCGTGCTCTAACAACTGCCGGCACGTTAAAAGGCCACTTCAAAACCGGACGACCTGGAGATAGGCGTGGTTTCTTCCATGGTCGCTGGCGTGTACGAAAAAGTGAAGATAGTTAAATACCCTCCTCCTACCCTCTAACTCTTAGTTCAGCGCCGTCCAGATATGATTCTGGGCGGCGTTTTTTGTTTAATCTGAATGATTCCCAGCGCGGCGGAGGCCGCAATTGCAAATTGAAAAATGCAAATTGCAAAATGAAAAATTAATTTCGCCCCTGTCAATAATGACGCCGAAGGCAAATGACTTGAATGGCCTAATGTTTTCATCATCCTCGGATGATTGTGACCTACCATGCAATCATAATCCAACCCTTGATTTAGAGTTAATTGTTTGTTACCTTTTACTTACCTTTCAGTATCCGGACAATAAATTCTCACTTAAAGTTATGTACAATTTCTTCAAAAACATTATCGGATTTTACGAACACTACAAAAGATTCACACCGATTGCCTTCTTCTTTGGGGGCTTCACCTGGGACAGTCTAACCCTGACCCGCATCGACCGCATGACCGATAATCTAATCTTGCTTGGCTATATTGTTCTTTTGGGAATTTTGATCATTTTGGTCAGCCTGGTAGATAAAGGCATCATGCAAAAGCCGATTTTGGTAAAATATCAAGAATGGTATCCGAATGGGCTGCAGTTTTTTCTGGGCGGACTCTTCAGCAGTTATGTGGTTTTTTATTTTCAGAGCGCCTCCCTTACCAAGACTTCTCTATTTTTAGGTATTCTTGTTTTACTGTTGATTGCCAACGAATTTTTGGAGAAACGGCTCACGAATTTGAATCTGCTGATCGTCCTTTATTTTTTAGCTACGTTTTCATTTTTTATCTTTTTTATTCCTGTGCTGATAAAAGTGATGAATGTTTTTACCTTCATAACAGGTGGACTCCTCAGCTTAATTTTTGTAACAGTCATCCTAATTTTCCTTTACAAAAAATCAATCATTTCAACTCGAAAAAAATTATTTTTCTCAGGAACGCTAGTTGCATTTCTTTTTATTTTGTTAAATCTATTTTATGCGCAAAATTGGATGCCTCCTGTGCCGTTATCTTTGAAATCTGGTGGCATGTACCACCACGTTAGTAAAAGGAAGGATTTCTACACTTTGAAATTTGAACAGCCAAAGTGGTACCAATTTTGGAAGAAATCAGACCGTCCATTCCGCTATGCAGAAGGAGATACGGTCTTCTGCTTTACGGCAATTTTCGCTCCGACAAAATTAACAAAAAGAACCTACCACCACTGGCAGCAATATTTTCCAACACGAAAAGCTTGGATTACCACAGACCGCTTGGGTTACCCGATAACCGGTGGCCGCGGTGCAGGATATCGCGGGTACACGTACAAGAAAAACGTATCTCCCGGAAAATGGCGGGTGGATGTGGAGACGGAAGAAGGGTTGATTTTAGGTAGAATTAATTTCAAAATCACAGAGGTTGAATCAAAGGTTGCATTGAAAACGATTTACAAATAATTTATGCCAGAACTAATCAAACTGATATTACTTGCCTTGCTTGGGATTCTCGCTGGTTTCTTAAATATCACGGCAGGTGGAGGGACTCTTTTAACTCTACCTTTTCTAATTTTCCTCGGACTACCTGCCGCTGTTGCCAATGGTACCAACCGCATAGCCATACTCGTCCAAAACATTTTCGCCACCGCACGATTTCATCGGTTTAAAGTTATTCCCAAAGGCACCACTCTCATTGCGATTCTACCAGCTTTAGCCGGTTCTATAATAGGCGCGAATCTTGCGGTGGATATCAACGACCTTCTTTTTAAGCGTATTCTTGCTGTCATGATGATCTTAGTATTGGGCATAATGTTCTACGGTCCCGAGCACAAGGTACCTAAGGTATCGCCTTCTTTGAATATCACTAAAAAGCTCTTTATGGCTCTCTCCTTTTTTGGAATTGGCATTTATGGCGGTTTTATCCAGGCAGGGATTGGGTTTTTAATTATTATGGCTTTAACGGCAGCCGGCTACGATTTAGTCAGAACCAATGCATTAAAAGTTTTGGTGGTTCTTGTTTTCACACCAGTGGTCTTGCTCATTTTTATTTCAAAAGGTCAGGTCGATTTTGTCAAAGGCTTTGTCCTGGCCTCCGGCAATGCTTTAGGCGCTTGGATCGGTACTCGTGTTGTGGTCGAAAAAGGACATCGATTCATTCGGTGGATTGTAATGGCGGCGGTCGTTGGGTTTGCTCTCAAGTTGCTTTTGGGGTGAAAAATAAATTGCTTACAGCCTTTCACTGATCTTAACTGCTTTTTGTCTAAGGCTCATCTGAAAATGAGTTGTTCCAAGGAGTTAAGTTCTCAAATAATTATGAGGACTTATGAAATATTCAAACGCGAAATCTAATGAAAATCTACTCTTTCGTGTTAAACATTTTTCGCGGTTACAAATGGTGCTAATGATTGGAAGACGTATGTCCATTTAATGTCAACAAATAAGTCAATATGTCATCCAACTGTTTCTCGGTCAAAAGCTCTCGGTAATTACCGGGCATCATCGAAATGTTTTGAGTTTGGCGGGTTACAATCTCATTCTTATTAATTACAAATCGTTCGCTGTTCTTATTCTCTATTACTAAATTATCTCCGGTTTCTGCTTGTATTATCCCCGTCAAAATCCGGCCATTTTTTGTTTTCACCAACCATTCCTCATAGCCACTAATTATGTTAGAATCCGGTTGTACTATTTTGTTCAAAATGTACTGTGGGGTTCGGAAGCTGGCAATGGCAGTCAAATCCGGTCCAAGGTCGCTGCCTTGTGGCTGTCCTTCTGCGTTAATTCCGATGTGGCAAGCAGAACAGGCCGCCGGTCCCTCCAAATCGAAAAACAAAGAACGACCAGATTCAATGTCTCCCTTAATTTCGAATTTAAATGATTCAGTAGGTTTTTGGTAAGCGGCGAACAATTTTGCCGGCAACTGAATATCGTCGGGATTGGCATCCCCTCCTAAACTTTCAAGGTAACAAATCACTGCCTTAATCTCAGACGGAGTTAAGGCAATAGGTGCCTCGAAAACTTCAGGCATTTCATCTTTGTACCCTGGTACAACAAACGCACCAGGTTCAGCAATACTTTGAACTAAATATTCGGTTGCGTTTGTAAGTTCCAATCTAACCGCTCTTTGTTGAGCTCTAATGGCCATCATAGCGCCTTCTTTTCCTTCGCCTAAATTGGGACCGCGGAGCGCATAGCCTCGCTCCCCAACCCGATGGCAAACATGGCAGCGCCCCTTTCCCCAAAAGATAGATTCACCAGTTTCTACACTAATCTCAGTAGCAGTTAAAGAAATATCTGCTACTTCAGGTAACGTCTTTATCCATTTATAAATAAAAAATGTAAGAATTAATCCTACCAAGATGAGAATTACCGTCTTTTTGAACATGGGTTAATAGCAAAAAGTTGAATTGCAAGAACTCGTATAATTATTGTTCATTCACCATAGTGACTGGGTCCTGATTCCATATACTCGGCATTCATCTTGACCCATTCCTCAAGACTAAAAGTAAGTACAGATCTATATAGCCTATTCTAATTGTTCTAAGTCGGGATACCCCTTTCTGGAAGCTTGTTGTGCGGTGATGGCGTCAAAGTTGATTTTTCTTAAGGCGGTACCGAGTTGGCTGTGGACATCTTCATCAATGAAGAGGGTGATTTTCATTTGGTGGTTTCATACTTATCATAAGGATAATTTTTTTTCCAATATTCTTCATCGGTGTTAAGCTTGAGTTGTTCATCGATTTCATCTTTATGATCATAATAATAAGAAAGCATATCATAAACTTGAGCATGCGAAATATGAGGAATGATCTCAATAATTTGATCAATGGAGTACTTGAGGTTAAAATGATAACCAACAATTACCCAGACGGGAACCCGAGTGCCAGCAATGATGGGTTTTCCACCGCAAACACCCCTAACTCGAGTGAGGTAAGGATGATCAATTTTCGTTGCAGGCTGTCCCATGTAATTTAACTCCTCTTACAAGTACAATTTATTTAACTTAGTATAGCTCATTTCAACAAAATTGTCAAGTTGAAAGAGACGAACAAATATGGAAGGGTGTGTTTCTTGTTAAGCGAAACACACCCTTTTATAATAACTCAATGCAACGTGCCAAGATGATTATAGTGAAGCGCTGGCGGTTCCGGCGGTAAATTCAAAGTTAGCTTCTACAACACCACCTTCTGTAACTGTAACTTCTGCCGTTCGGGCACCCAAAGTTTCTTGCCAATACTCTAAAGTATAGTTACCAGCAGGCACATCAGTCAGTCCAAAATTGCCATTCTCATCGGTAACACTATAATACGGATGATCCACCACGACTATATACCCACCCATCCAATTGTGTACATCACAAGCCACCCGGATAAATTCTGGCTCCTCAAATGATTGAGTTATTTTCTTTTTAAATTTTGGCTGCGCTATGTTGATGGCAGAATTTATCTCGCTAAAGGTATGGACATTGTGCAGAATACCATCGCTATTTAATATGCTCAGCTCCGCACCTGCTGGAACAATCACAACGTGGGGCTTAAAAGTACAACCGTTTTGATCTAACACGAAATTACTGCCCAGAGTTTCTATGGATTTGCCCTTATTAATATTAGTAATTCTTACGACTACATTTGCAATGCCTTTGTTACTGGAAACGACCAGATCTTCTTTATAATGCGGCACTTTTCCACATGCGTTAACATCTTTGGTTATTTCAACCTTTTGTTTGGGTGGAATGGCGCCGGCAAAGGTCACCGTACCTTGAATTGTTCCTGCATTGGCGACCTCGATGGCCTGGTAACCGCCAGTTTCAGCCATGGCCTCGGCTTCTTCAGTCATTTTTTCGCTTGGCTTTTCAGCCTTCTTCTCGCCCCCACCGCAACTCATGACTAACGCCATGAAAGCAAGCACCATAAATATGGATAATAATCTTTTCATAAGGTCCCTCCTCTACGGATTTAGGTTAATTTAATTTCAATTACTTGCAACAAAATCATAACTTGCCTGCAAATTCTCGAATATTCATAAGATAATCTCTTATGGCTTCGATTTGCTTATTCGGATCGCCACCTAATATGTCCGGTGGTGCGGCATCGGGATAAAAACTGGGCATGGTTGTGCCCGGCTGTATTGCTTGGGGTTCTGCAATCCAGTCAAAAACCCACTTCGGATTCAACCGGTCAGGTGCCAACAAGAAGTCTGGCGCCCATCCTGATGGAGGGCCCTCTGGTTTCTTTCCGCCTACTTGGTGGCAACTAAAGCAGCTAAGATAGTCATCTGAAAAAAGCTTTTCGGCTGCTCTAATTTCCTTCTTTGTTAATTGAATTTTTACTTCAATAAATGGCTCGCTTATACCTTCCAAGGCTTGAAAATACGCGATGAGCTGGTTGACTTCTTCATCCCTCAGTCCAAACGTAGGCATCCGTACAGTCAGCCACGGTCTTATTTTAGTTTTTGGATTTTTCAAAAATTCAAAAAGCCATTTTGACTGAACTTTTCTACCTTCAGCAATTAAATCAGGTGGGGCAAACGAAAGAGCTTCGTCAGCAGACCGACCTTGTTCTTTGAATGATTCTACCAAAGTTGGACGAATAAAGCCCCCTTCCCCCTCGATAATATGACAGCCAATACAGTTGTATTGACGCACTAATCGTCTGCCATTTTCAATCGATTCACCGAATCGACCCATATCGTTTAAATAGTCGGTGCCAATGACTCTACCGTCCCAGCTTTTCAAAAGAATAGCCAAGGTTTTCGCATTCTCTTCGGAAAATTCAAAATTGGGCATGCGCTGTACAATCGCTTCTGTCGCGTACATTCTGGAGTTCTTTAGTTTGCCCAGAGTCCAGGCTTCCCAAGTTTCTTCAGGCACATCGCCATTGGCTAAAGCATCGCCAAAAAACAGCTCCTCAGGCGTTTTAGCGCCAAATTCGTTAAGGGAAACACTTACCTTGCCTTCGCCTTCCATCCCTTTAATATCATGGCAGCCGTGACAACCAAAGTTTCGAATAATCGCTTTCCCCTCTGCCAAAAGCTCATCTGACTCTAAGTCGGCAGAATCCAGGGTATATTCGGCTTGGTCTGATTCTTTCAGAGTCATAAGGTAAGCCACAATGTCTATCGCTTCAGAATCGGTTAATCGCAGATTGGGCATGGTGGTGTTGGGATTGTATTGTTTTGGATTCTTAATCCAAGCGTAGAGCCAGTCGCGATTAAGTTTGCTCCCAATTTTAGTTAATTCTGGGGCAACGTCATAAGGGACATCGGTTTTGCGGACCTCGCGGTCTTTCTCGGTCACTACATGGCAGCCCTTGCATCCCACCGACTCCACCAATTTCCGCCCTCGTTTTACAGAACCACCGCGTGGAGCCTTGGGTACTGTATAGCCGTTAGCTTGACTGATGTTAGCGAGATATGCTGCTACCGCTAAGGCTTCTTCGTGAGTAAACTGAGGATTCGGCATGCGGCTGTGCTTTCTAAAAGATTTGGTATTTCGCACCCATCGGTAAACAAACTTAGGGGTCGTCTTTGAGGTGATGGCGTTTAAAGGGGGGGCAGTCTTACGCGCATTCTCGTATCCCGCAATCTCATGGCAACCGTAGCACTCCAAATCAAAAACCATTCGCTTTGCCCTGGTCAGGTTCGGGGCATGGTCAATAGACAATTCCTTGCTATGACATTTATTACATCCAGCCTCGATAAAATCCCCCTGCAATATCGGATGTTTCCAGTGTTTGACAAACCCGTGTGCTGGCACTTTTTGCAAAGCGGGCCCCTGACCTTCATGGCAAGGGGTGCATCCGAATTTGTGAATTGGATGAATTTTGAAATAAAGTTCTCGCTTTTGATGAGTTTGAAATGGCGGTGGGTATTCTTCATAGCCCCCTTTATCGGCATTTACATGACAACTTGTGCAGCGATCAACTCGCTCTAAAAAGGTCTCAAAATTTCCTCGAACAAAGTTTGCTAACCTAATCTGTTCAATCTTAATCTTTCGTCGATCAATAAGGGTCAGCTTAGTTTCAAATTCTTTTAGAGGCGCCTCTAATTTATCAATTTCTAATTCTAGGCTATCTACGGTAGCACGATAGCGAGCCAACCGCACTTCCACCTTGACCTTTTCAGCTTCTGCTGCATCCCACTTTGCTTTGAGCTCGGCAACTTCGTTATTTAATTCATCAACTTTAGAACGAAGGTCGTTAACCTTAGACTCATCCCGATGGTGTTCTGCTTCTTTGTATTCATACCAAAGCGCGTCATATTCACTTTTGGCAAAACGGTAATTCTGTAAGGTTCTTTGGATGTTCAACTCAGCTCTATCTAACTCTTTTAAGAGCTCTTTATAGGCCTCACCTTCCAAATTTGTTTGGGCTTGCCGCAGGGCTCCCTTTAATTCATTGTATTGTTCTCTGTGATTGGCCTCAAATTCTTCTTTCGCAGCTTCATAGTGCGACTTAACCTCCTCGTACTCCAACTCATTCAACTTCTTTTGATAACCTTGCCAGGGAGCTCGGAAACGAATCATATCCAAAATCGCCCAAAATGTGCTGATGGCAAGAAGAGCCGCCAGGAAAAAATATATATGCCCGTATTTTCTTTCTTCAATTGGAATTTCAGAACGCTTAGGCATTCAACGCTCCTTTACAATTGTTCGTTTAAAAGTATGTGTTTGAAAATTAACACTGAGTTAAAAGAAGAGCTTAAATATTAAACCAAGGAGTAACCCAAACATACTTGATATTCAATGTCCACCGCAGAATCATTTTAATGGGTAAACCCATCATGGTTAAGAACAGAAACGCTACAATGGAATAGCGCACCACACCCAGCTTCTTGACAAAATCAGTCTTCTTTTTCCAAAGATAATAAATGACTCCCAATGAATAATAAGCTGTAATAACAAAACCTCCAAAAAAGAAGGCTAATAATGGACTTCGAATTCCAAACTTCTCATGCAGATCTACGTTCGTCATAGCTACCACCTTATGGATATCCCATTTTTCCCATGGCATGAAAAAGTTCCAACCTGGGCCACGAAAAAAGGTTCCTACAAAGATTAATGAAATCCACAGTGCAAAGAATCCAAACAGAAAGACGGTTATTGCAAATTTCCTCTCTCTCCAAGTGTAATAGCCATTCCCCTTGGGATTCATATCAATATAAGGAATGGCCATGAGACCCACAATCACTAGGGTTGGCAGAACCACCCCAGCAATCCAGGGGTCGAAATAAACTAACATCTCTTGAAGACCAAGGAAATACCACGGCGCTTTAGAGGGATTTGGCGTCCGTGTTGGGTTAGCGGGCTCTTCAAGCGGTGCATCGATACCAATTGACCAGACTGTTAATAAAGCCATCACAAAAATGGAAACCAGAAACTCATTTCGAGTAAGATAGGGCCATACAAAGATTCGGTCCTTGCCTTCTTCCCTCATTAGATCAAATTCACCTGCCGCAATCCTGCGGTCATTTTCACGAGCTTCCCGAAAAGCAACCCACGTAAAAAAAGCAAAAAAGAAAAACATCCCTGCGATGGGAATATTATCAGGTTTACTTAATATTGCTAAAAGACTTTCCATATAATACCTATCCTTACTTGATATCTAAGTTATTAATTATAGATAACATATAGTTTACTCCTCCGTTTGAATGTAGGAGCTCTCAAAAACGAAGCGTTCCACTAAATGAAAGGAGGCAAAGGGGTTATCTATTCTTATACTCAACAGAACGTAGTATCTATCTACCAATTGCCACTGACTATCAAAGAGGTCCAGAAATACCACCGTCTTTTCTAACTCTCCAAAAATGTACGGCGACAAAGACAGCTAAAAATAGAGGAAGAAAGATACAATGTAGAACATAGAACCTCAAAAGTGTAGGAGGCCCAACTTGAGTCCCGCCCAGTAATAGGAAGCGAACATCATTATCCGGCCGCATTCCGAGCTCGGGCCCGAATGGCCCCTCGTGGCCCAGTAAAGGTGTGGCTCTTGCCATGTTGGTTCCCACTGTCACTGCCCAAATGGAAAGTTGATCCCAGGGCAACAAATAACCAGTAAAACTTAAGAGCAAAGTTGTGGTCAGTAAAATTATACCTACGACCCAATTAAATTCACGTGGTGGTTTGTAGGAACCCGTCAAAAACACTCTGAACATGTGCAGCCAAACCGTGATTACCATACCATGAGCCGCCCAACGGTGCATATTTCTCATAAACATTCCAAAAGGTACATCAAATTCTAAATACTTCATGTCATTAAAAGCATATTCAGCGGTCGGTCTATAATAGAACATCAGGAGTACTCCGGTTACCGCAGTTACCAGGAATAAAAGAAAAGTAATCCCTCCCATGCACCAAGTAAAGCGGAGATAACCAGCATGTCGTGGAATACGTGTGGGATGTAGATGCAGCCAAACGTTATCCAGCACTTGAAGCAACCGGTTTCTGGGGGTGTCCTCATATCCATGACGAAACATGGATTTCCAAACTTGCGATTTTATTAGACCATCTTTCATTTTATTAAAAAGAGCTTGCATCTTATCTCCTTATATTGTAATTAGATACACAGCAATTGGGCAAATTAAAGCAGACCGAATATAAGCACATTTTCAAAAAATGTCAAGGTAAAATAGCCCAAAAATTTGGATCATCTAACCTGAATTACTCATAAACCGGAGAGAACGCAGAGACCACAGAGATGTTTTTATTGAACTTAATTAGAATTATTAGAAGCCAAATCAATTTTAAATAGGCAAACCGGATGGTAGGCGATAAACAATCAATATTTCTTCTCTTCTGAGTTGTCTGCTCCCTCTACGGTGAATAATACAGGCTAAAAAAGAGTTGTTAAAGCCTTCACAATCCCGACAGGTAGATATCGGGATCGCTTTAAATGTCGGAAACGACTACGGCTATTGATTTTCTTCGATGTCATTCCGTAGGAATCTTCCCTCATTAGCATACAATTAAGGGAAGATGCCTCCGGCATGACATTTATGTGTGTGAGCATTTGCTAAGAGAACAGCATTAGGCCAATTATGTTGCCTTTCAAAATGCGAGCAATTTCCCAAGAGGGGTTAAGGTCTCACATAAATTATGGTGACTGATTAGAAAATATTCAACAGCACCAAGCTTTTCGGCGCGCAAATGCCTTCTTTACCTGACCTGCAGAACAATCTTACCAAAATTTTTATTGGCTTCCATGTAGGTATGGGCCTTAGCGGCTTCTTCGAGGGCGAAGGTTCGGTCAATGACAGATTTAATTTTAGCAGATGCCAACAAAGGGAGTACATGCTTTTGAAAAGCTTGGGTTAGAGCTATTTTCTCTTCTGAGGGTCTGGCTCTCAAAGTGGTTCCTAAGATTCGCAGCCTCTTTCTCAGAATCGTACCGAGATTTGCTTCTACTTTTGCACCGCCTAAGAGTCCGACCAGAATCATTCGACCTTTTGTCGCTAAGCAGGCTAAATTCTTATCCCAGTAGGCAGCGCCGACCACATCGAGAATAGCGTTCACTCCCTGTCCCTGGGTTTCTGCTAAAACGATTTCTTCAAAGTCCCGGGTCTTGTAATTGATGGCAAAATCCAAACCCAGGGCTTTGGCTTTAGCTAACTTTGCCTCAGAACTCGCAGTGCCAAACACAGTAGCCCCGGCTACTTTAGCTAACTGCAGCGCAGCGATGCCAACGCCGCTGCCCACCGCATGTACCAGAATTTGCTCCCCCAAGCTTAAACCAAGCTGCAGAAAAATGGCATCGTAGGCGGTCAAAAAAACCTCTGGAATGGCGGCCGCTTCTGCAAAACTTAGATTCTTCGGCATGGGCATGGCCATTCTTTCGTGGGTGACAATCTTTTCCGCGTAGCCCTCACCCGAAAGAAGTCCCATGACCCGATCACCGCACTTAAAGGCCGTGACTTTATTCCCAACCGCTTCCACTTCGCCAGCGAATTCTAATCCTAGAATATCTTGCCGTACGCCTGGCGGTGGAGGATAGTAGCCCCTCCGCTGCAGCAAGTCGGCCCGGTTGAGGGCAGTGGCACGGACGCTTACTAAGATTTCATCTGCGGAAGGCTGAGGCTCTGCTACTTCTTGAAGCTGCAGAACGTCAGGGCCACCGGGTTTGGTAATGACGATCGCTCTCATGATAACTGTCCTAGTGTTTTGAACCTTTGTAACCGCGAAAAATTTCTCACACGAAAAACTAGATTATGATCAGATTTCACGTTTCAATATTTTCGTAGTTAAAATGACTACACAATTTTTAACTTTAAGACACTCGACCATAAATGACGTAGGTGCAAAACGCCACGGTCAGAATTAATATGTTTTTCAAGTCATTATGACCATGTGATAACCTAACTCCTGTTAACAACTCTTTTTCAATCCATGGTAAGTTTGCCTCCCCCATTGTTCCTACCACAGTGTTTCCACGACGCCTGCTTTAATTATCGCATCGTCTCTGGTAACCACTTTCACATCGTGCCCTAAGATATCTTTTTGATTTCGTCAAGTGTGCTCTTACTTTGTCCCTGTATGAGGCCGTAAAGAGAGGCGAAGCTGTATCCCTCTTTTGCCTCGTCTTGAATATCCTTTGCCTTAGCCTTCAACACTTCAAGCTGAGTCTCAAGGGTCTTTATGTGAGATTGTATCGATGCAACTTTCATATTGGTTGCTCACTTTATTAATATCCGACATTGTCTGTTCAAAAATGCGCAAAAACAACAAGAAAATCAATTGCTTTTTAAGATTCCGATTCCCACCAGAGTTGGAATACAGAGGGCAAAAGTAGGAAACGATTTCAAAGCTCTCCTGTAATGTAAGGCTTGATTTTTCATAAAATTTCAACCTCGCGCCGGTTCCGAACCTGCGGCAGGTTGATAACAACGCTCCTCGCCATTGCTTTGCAATTCAATAATGTTTTCAATTCAAATAAGCTTCCAACCGCATCAAAGCGATGCGGGCTGGCATGTAATCATCTCTAATTTCCAGAGCTTTTTCATACTCTTCCATTGCCAACGGCCAGAGCCCTTTCAGTTCATAAATCCTTCCGAGATTGCAGAAGGGAAACTCTGGATTCTCATACCGTTTTGCTTTCTTAGCCTTTTCTAACCACGGTATGGCCTTATCAAATTTGCCCATTTGTAAGAGATAGGCGCCAATATCATTGTAAGGATTGCCAAAATCCGGGTCCACAGCAATGGCCTTATGGCATTCCTCGATAGCCGCTTCCAATTTCCCCATAAAACTATAGGTCCAACCCAAAAACGTGTAGGCCTCGGCTGACGGCTCAATTTCCAAGGATTTTTTATAATAAATTACCGCCTTGTCTAACTGGCCTTCCATCTGAAATTCATAGGCCATTTGGAAATATTTAAATGCATCTGGTCCTATGTGGTATTTTGAAAACACAGTACCTTGTCGAATAATCACTTTTTACACAACTACCTTAATAATACAACTTCAGTAGATTTAAATCAAGGAGAAAAAGAAAAGGCAGAGCAAACGCTCTACCTTTTCTGCAAGAAGAGGACGATACTATGAAGCTAAAACGGGGCTATGTTTTGGGGCCGATAATAAGTATTAAACAAAGACTCTGTCCATTAACATAATAATCAAAAAATAAGCAAAGCATACCAGAAATGCCACAACAATAAACCTATCTTGCTTTTGAGCTGAATTCTGCATAAGAAACCCCTCCCTGAACTTTCTGTAGGTTGCATTTTTTAAACGATAGACTTACAATTATTGTGCCATTTGCCAGGTAGCAGAATCTTTACGAAGATTAATCACATAAGAGTGTGTAAATGTGGTATATTTTACACCTATGTTACAATATTGAATTACAAATAAGGAACTATTAGGCCATATTTTTGTTTTTTTGAATAACAAATTCTTCGGCTTTTTCAGGCGGGGTCTCCATGAACTGATCGCAAACATAGCATTTCTTGCCAGGTTTTTGCAGGGAGAAGGCACAACGGATAGAACGTGGAAAATCTATTTCGGTCAGAGTTACGAAAATGACTAATGCGCTAAGAGTCAAACCGCTGCACAAAACAAACATGTTGTGAATACCATAATGTTCTGCAATGGTGCCTAAAATAATTCCTGCGAACGAAATCCCCAAATCAAAGCCGCCATAATAAAATGAAAATATTTTCCCTCGAGTGTCTTCTGTCGTGTTATCGGCCACCAGAGCGGACAGGGTAGGCTGAAGAGAGCCAAAGCCAATCCCGTAAAGCCCTGCTGATAGTACCATCATGTCGACAGTCGTTATTTTACTCAAGACAAATACACCAGAGGTAAAACATGCCAAAGCAATGACTATTACTGGTCCTCGACCCACTCGGTCAGACATTTTTCCTATTATGATTCGAACTAAAAGAGCCGAGGCTCCATAAATGGCAAAGAAAATACCGATATTAATGCTAACGCGCTCATAAAGAAAAAGAGGCAAAAAGAACATAACTGCACCATGAGTCGTAGCTGTTAGTAATATTATGAGAAACGATACAAGAATTCGTCGCTTCAACACAGCTTGAAGGTAACTGATTTTGTTTTTTATAATCTTATGGGGTCTAGTCTCTTTAAGCATAAGTGAAATTAAAAAACATGTAAAAGATAGAATCGAGACAAAACTAAACAAGGCGGTGTAGCCCAATTGCTGTTGTATGAAACTACCTAAAACAGGACCCCCTGCAAAAGCAACTGTATTAACCACACCTGTGTAACTTATAACTTCGCCTCGATTTTGAAGAGGGGCTTCGTCAGTAATTAAGGTTATGGAGGCTGTTCCAAACGCTGCCAATCCTAGGCCGTGAAATATACGAACTGGAATAAGTGTAAATACGGATTTGATAAAAAGATAGAAGATTGGGGATACTATGAAGATTAATACGCCAAACAGTAATATAACTTTCCGTCCAAGGGTATCTATCTGCTTGCCCACCAACGGCCTAAAAAGGAGCACCCCCAAAGCAAAGGCCCCCATAACCACACCTACTTGGGATTTGTCACCACCAATATGTTCCAAGTATAAAGGAAAGGTAGGCAAGAGAACTGATAAGCTTGAAAAGAATAAGATTCTGGTTATCCAATTGAGAATGAGCTGCCAAGTAAAGATGCGATTTGTGGTCATGTAGAATTTAGAATAAAATGATTATAACCTAAAGTAGTAATATAAATTCTTTTGACTAAGTTTCAAGATATATTTTAACTTCCAGACCATTATGGGTAGTTCCTTAAGAGTAAATTCTTTGGTTTTTGGGCAAAGACTTTTTGAAAGCAAAAACGGTCTATTTTTTATTGTTCGGACGCGAGAGTTTTGAACATTTGAAAATTTGAATTTTGATATTGTTTGGAATTTCGAGTTCCTTGCTTCGGATTTCCGGGTTACCCGGGTTAGGCTTTAGGATTTTTTTTATTGATTTTAATGCGGAATTCTGTTATTTTGAGTTATGTTTTCTAAATTATTATTCTTATTTTTATTTGTATGGTATTTTGTCTTTGAAGTACCAGGCGTAACAGGTCAGAATAAAATTGAACGACACCACGAAAAGCTTAGAAAAATTCGGGAAGAAATTCGCACCGTTGAAAGAGAGATAGCTGCAAGTGAAAAAAAAGAAACCTCCGTTCTTCATTTTCTAACTAATTTAGACTTAGAAATAGACCTGACTCAGAGTTTAATTCATAGTCTGAAAAAAGAGGAGAAAAGAAAAGCGAAGCAAATCGCAACACTCGAAGAAAAACTTAAAACAGCGCAAGACGAGCTAAAACGATTAAAAGAACTTTTTAGCAAGCGGCTGGTCTATTTTTATAAATATGGTCGATTGAAAGACGTCGAACTTTTGCTGACAGCGCAATCATTGAATCAAGGGTTGTTGTGGATCGAATATGAGAAGCGCCTGTCACAACATGACTATCGGAGCTATTTAAAAATCAAAGAAAAGCAGGCGCAAATTGCAAGAGATAGAGATTTGCTGACTATTGAATTAGAGGAAAAGCGTAGACTACTTGAAGAGAAATTAAGGGAAGAAAAGAAGTTAAAGGCAAAGAAGACTGAACGTCAGAAGTTTCTTCAGTCCATTCGTAAGAATACTGACTTTCTACGTCAACAGTTAGCCGAGAAAGAAAGAGCCGCGGCAGAGATTAGACGATTGATTTTACAGCTAGAAGAAGCGCCAACCCAGACACCGCTTTTAAGGCCATCGACGCCATTTTCAGAATTATCGGGTCAGATGATATGGCCAACTCAGGGAGAAATAATCACAAGGTTTGGCAAGTTCATGCATCCAGAATTAAAAACGGTAACTGAAAATATTGGAATAGATATTCGTGCTCCCGCAGGAACGCCTGTTCACGCCGTCGCCAGCGGCAGAGTCACTGCTATTACTTGGCAGCGAGGACGGGGTAATATCATAATTGTCAGCCACTATGGTGGTTACTACACCGTGTACACACATTTGGAAGAAATTCTGGTTAATTTCTTAGAAGAAGTTGAGATGGGGCAGGTTATAGGTACGGTGGGGGAATCTGGGTCATTAAAGGGACCGCTGCTGCATTTTGAAGTTTGGAAAGGGACTGAAAAGCTTAATCCGGAGATCTGGTTGACGAGATAAGTTCTTAGTCTCTTACAACTAAGATTGATGCTTTTTAGGCAAGGAATTTTTTAATGACCAAAATTCTAAATTACCAAACAGTGGCCTTACAGAAGGGATAATTTCATTCGCTAAAAACATCGCTGTTTTTGTTAATGAACTACCATGAGAATGTTTGCAGCAGTTGTTGGAATTTGGAACTTATTTGTGATTTGTCATTTGGGATTTTTAATCATTACCCTGTTTGGTTTCGGCCGAGCCGGGTTAGGTTTACGGGTGTAATATGCCATTCGAAAGAATCATAGGACAACATCGAGTGAAAGAATTCTTCCAGAAGGCGTTGGAAAGCGGTCGGATGTCTCATGCCTATCTGTTTGTTGGCGATCGAGGGGTCGGAAAAGAAGCCATGGCCTTAGAGTTGGCTAAAGCCTTGTTCTGTTCCAGCATCGCTTCTAAACCGTGTCAAGAATGCTCTGACTGTCTTAGGGTGGCCAAGCTCAGTCATCCAGACCTTCAGTTCATTTTTCCTGCTCCCACAAAAATAAAAGAAAACGAACGAAACAGAATCTTTACAAGCATGGTAACCAATCCTTACCTGCGGGAGGAAATATGGGCCAATCCATCTATTTCTATTGAACGGATTCGGGAGATTCGTCGCTCATCTTCATACAAATCATTTGAAGGCAAGGGAAGGGTAATCATAATTGTCAATGCTGAAGGCATGACCCTTGAAGCTTCCAACGCACTTTTGAAAATCTTAGAAGAACCACCGCCGAAAATGTACTTATTGTTAATTTCCTCTCAGCCAAACCTACTTCTGCCAACCATTACCTCCCGTTGCCAATTAGTTAAGTTTGATCCATTGACAGTTGGGGAAATAGAACAAGCACTAATAGTAAAAAATTCTATTCCGCCAAATCAAGCTCGTCTCTCGGCTCGTTTAGCGGCAGGGAGCTACCGCCGCGCTGTGGAACTCTTAGATGAGCATCTTCAGGAACTTCGTGACTTGTCTCTTGAGTTTGTCAGAAAAAGTGTCCAGGACAGACTCAAACAGATTATCTTTGTGGAAGACTTCTTACATTCCTTGCAGCGGGATTCAAAAAAAATTAAGGATGTCTTGACTTTATTAATAGTCTGGTTTCGAGATGCAATGGTTTTCTTAGAGACTCATGGGGAAAAGACCGACACGTTAGTGAATTATGATCAAGTGGAGGTTCTTAAAAAGTTTACAACAAAATTTCAAAACGCTGACTTATACAGCGCTCTGCATGAGATAGAAAAAGCTTTGAATTTAATGGAACGAAATGTCCAAATCAATTTAATCTTAATCGTCTTGTTGAATAAATTGAATGCACACATCAGGAGATAATACATGCATAGTAACGTAATTGAGATAAAATTTAAAGGTGAGCGCAAGGAACTTTATGCCAATCCGCAGCAATATCCTTTTAAGGTTGGAGATTATGCTGTTGTTCAGGCAGATAAAGGCGAGGATTTGGGTAGAGTCAATCAAGTGAGTCCTCTACTTTGCAAGAAAATAGGTGATAAGAAATTAAGAGAAATCATTCGCAAGCCCAGTAGGGAAGAAGTGTTAAGATTTGAAAAAAAACAAAACAAGGAACAGCAAGCCCTTGAAAAATGCAAAGAGAAACTACAAAATCACCCACTCAATATGAAATTAGTAGATTGCGAGTTTCAGTTTGACGGAAAAAAGATTACCTTCTACTTCACTTCAGAGAAGCGGGTAGATTTTCGCGAATTGGTTAAAGACTTAGCCAATGTGTACAAAACTCGAATAGAAATGCGTCAAATAGGGGTTCGGGATGAAGCTAAGCGCATGGGCGGCTATGGCGTCTGTGGCCGACTCTTGTGCTGCAGCTCTTGGATTAAGGAATTTGCCCCCATTACCACACGAGCCGCAAAGGACCAGAACCTCCCGATGAATCTCTCAAAATTGGCTGGCGTTTGCGGTCGTCTTAAATGTTGTTTAATGTATGAACGCGATTTCTATAATCAAGCGATTGCCAGATTTCCCGAACTGGCAAAGCCTATTACCACTGAGAGAGGCGAGGGAGTCGTCTGGAATATTGATATTTTTAGAGACACCGTTGTAGTAAAATACTCCGATGAATCTAAAGAAACTTATCCTTTGGACTATGTAAAATCGAAAGGTTATGACTGTGAACATAACTGTGAACCTGAGTTCGGAATTTTGAAGAATTGATTTAAGGTTTCAAGGAGGATAATTGAAAAAGAAAGAAAAAATTCTGGTAACCAGCGCGCTTCCATACGCCAATGGCCCCTTACATTTGGGGCATCTGGCTGGCGCCTATCTTCCTGCTGATATTTACGTTCGTTACCAGCGGTTAAAGGGCAGCGATGTTGTTTACATTTGTGGCTCCGACGAACATGGGGTGCCGATTACAATTCGGGCTGAGCAAGAAGGGGTCTCTCCGCAAGAAGTCATAGACAAATTTCACGAGATCAACAAAGCGAGTTTTAAGCGCTTCGGAATGAGCTTTGATAATTATTCAAGAACCTCGCTCCCGATCCATCATGAAACGGCGCAGGAATTTTTTCTCGATTTGCACAAGAAGGGAATTCTCAAGAGGAAAAAAGATCAGCAATTTTATGATGAAGAAGCGGGCATGTTTCTACCAGACCGCTACGTGGAAGGGACCTGTCCGAATTGTAGTTATCCAGAGGCTCGTGGAGACCAGTGCGAGTCTTGTGGCACCTATTTAAATCAAACCGATTTATTAAATCCCAAGAGCAAAATTTCAGGTAAAACGCCCATCATTCGAGAAACATTTCATTGGTATTTCCCACTTGGCCAATTTCAAGATAAATTGAAGGCGTACATTGACAGCCATCCAGAATGGAAAGAAAATGTAAAAAACTACTGCTACGGCTGGTTTAAGGAGGGGTTGACCGAAAGGGCGGTAACCCGGGATTTGACCTGGGGCATCAAAGTCCCCCTGAAAGAAGCAGAAGGAAAAGTGATCTATGTATGGTTTGAGGCCGTGTTGGGCTATATTTCTTCAACTAAAGAATGGGCACAAACAATGGGTCAACCCGACCGCTGGAAGGAATACTGGCAAGATGAAAATTGTCGGCTGATTCACTTTATTGGTAAAGACAACATCGTATTTCATGCCATCATGTTTCCTGCCATATTGATGGCCAAGGAAGGATATGTGCTACCCATAAATGTACCCGCCAACGAATATCTCAACATCGAGGGCCAAAAGATTTCCACCAGCCGAAAATATGCCATTTGGTTGGAGGACTACTTAGAGAAATTTCCACCCGATCCGCTAAGATACTGTTTGGCTTCCATTGCCCCGGAAACCAAAGATTCCGATTTTTCCTGGAAGGATTTCCAAACACGAAACAACAGCGAACTGGTAGGCATCTTGGGTAACTTTGTGAATCGCTCTTTGACATTTATTGAGAAGAATTTTGGTAACAAAATACCTGCTCACAATTCATTGGATGATTTAGACCGCTGGATGTTACAAAGAATTTGCGAAGCACCGGAGAAAGTCGGAGAGGCGCTCGAGAAATTTGAAGTGAGAAATGCACTTAAAGAATTCATGGATGTAGCCCGCGATGCGAACAAGTACTTTAATGATCAAGAACCGTGGCGAACTGTACGTGATGATAATCAAAAATGCAGCACCACTTTGCATATTTGTTCTCAAGTTTCTAAAACCTTGGCTGTCTTGATGTCACCGTTCATGCCGTTCACCTCTGAAAAGCTTTGGCGTCTTTTAAATTTGAAGGGAAATGTGTATGACCAAAATTGGTACCAAGCAGGCAGTCGCTTTGTTGAAGCAGGACATGCTTTGAATAAGCCAGAGATATTATTCTCTAAAATTGATGACAAAATCATTGAAGAAGAAATTGAAAAATTACAAAAGGTTTCTCAAACTCTTGAAGTCCCAGAACCTTCTGGAAAGGAGAAGAAAGTGCAGAAAGAAAAAACTAATTTGATTTCAATCAGCGAATTTAAAAAGGTAGACCTTCGAGTGGCAAAAGTTGTTAAAGCAGAACGCGTAGAGAACGCCGACAAGCTTTTGCGGCTGGACGTGAACTTAGGAGAAGAGCAAAGACAAATCGTCGCGGGGATCGCTGAGTACTATGAACCATCATCTTTGTTGGATAAAAATATTATCGTGGTAGTAAACCTACAGCCAGCAACGATTCGAGGTCTTGAATCACAAGGTATGCTGCTGGCCGCAGAGGATGATTCCGGGAATCTAAGTTTGGTGACGGTGGATAAAGACATTGCGACCGGTGCGAAAATTACTTGAACTATTTAAAAAAATCAACCCATTGATGACAAGAGTTTGATGGATAATTAAAGATTTCTGATTACAAGACTATTGTAAAATTGAAACTAAGTTATCTAAATCGAACTTAAATCGTCATTCCCGAATGCTTTAATCGGGAATCTCGTGCTTAAGATACGAAATGGATTCCCGCTTACATCATGCGGGAATGACATTCATGGCAAATATGGGAAAATTACAATAGTCTGTAATTAGTTATTATTTTTTATTGACTAGAGATATTATTTATGTTAGCTTTATTTTTACAATAAGAACTGTTTACTTATAAGCATAAATTGTCACTTCTGAATAGGAGCTTTTATACAATGAGTCCCAAAGAAATTATTTTAAAGGAACTTGAAGAAGTGCCGGAGGAACATTTGGAGGCTGTTATTGATTTTATCAAATTCCTCAAAAATAAGAGTATTCAAGAGAAATTCGACATCACTCTGGCAAGCGAATCTTCGCTCAAAAAAGATTGGCTTAGACCAGAGGAGGACGACGCTTGGCACAATTTGTAAAAGGTGATCAAAATTTTGAGAATGTAAGCTTTTCAAACTCTTTTAACAATATTCTGTGATTGTTGATGGGATAAACGGAGTAGTCTCCACAACGTCTTCTGTGACAAAGACCGCTTTGCTCAGCTCTGTCACAATCTGAATTGGTGACGGGGCATAAAGACATTACGGCTGGCGCGAAAACTAGTAGATATGGTTAAAGAAATAGCACACGGATGACACGGATTCAACGGATTTTAATGGATCTTTATTTTGAACACTTAATCCGTGCAAATCCGTCGCATCAGTGAAAATCTGTGTGCCAAACATAACATGAAATTTGAGAAGAATAAATGTTAATCGATACCCACGCCCATCTTTACTTCAACCATTTTGACGGAGACCGAGAACAAGTCATTCAGAGGGCTTTTGAGGCGGGCGTGAAGAAAGTTATAAATATCGGTATTGACTTAGAAACGTGCCGACAATGCATGGAGATGGCGGAAAAGCACACAAGTTTATTCGCAACCGTTGGAATTCATCCCAATGATTCAACAAAATTGGATGAAAAGTCGCTGGCAACCCTGAAAGAATTCGCACAACATCCTAAAGTGGTTGCCATAGGAGAAATTGGCTTGGACTTTTACAGGGAACGCGCACCGGTTGAAATCCAGCGGCAGGCGTTTCGTAACCAGATAGCATTAGCCAAAGATGTGGCTCTGCCCATTGTCATTCACAACCGCCAGGCGGTGCGGCAGATATTGGATATTTTAAAACAAGAAGGAACCGAAGGCTTAGGCGGCGTGTTTCACTGCTTTTCTGAAGATGAACAGATAGCTGAAGAAGTGTTAGAGCTCGGATTTCATATCTCCTTTACAGGCAATTTAACTTTCAAAAATTCAGAACTGCCTGAAGTGGCGAAAGTGGTTCCTTTGGAGCGACTCCTTTTAGAAACCGACAGTCCGTTTTTATCGCCGGCACCGAAGCGAGGTCGGCGCAATGAGCCGGCACATGTGATCTATATCGCCCAAAAGTTAGCCGAAATTAAAGGCACCAATTTCGATGAAATAGAGAGAATAACCACTGAGAATGCCATTCGACTATTTGGAGTGGATGTGGGGTATCGGTAAGTTTTCCAGGGATACTTAATTTTCATGCCCAAAAACAAAGATTTGCTTGGCCATTCTAAAGAGACATTTCGTCCCAAGAGAAGCCTGGGGCAAAACTTTTTGGTGGACGACAATATCGCCCGTAAGATTATTCGTCACTTAGCCCCAAATCCAGAAGATGTCATTTTAGAGATTGGTCCCGGATTTGGGGTGTTGACTGACTATTTGATGCCAGCCGTTAAGAAAGTTATTGCGGTGGAAATCGACCGGAATTTGACCAAAGAATTACAAAAACGATTTGGCAAGGAGAATAATTTTAAATTAATACTTGGGGATTTCTTAAGAGTCGAAATGGCTGAATTATGTGATCCCAGAGAAAAATTGAGAGTATTAGGCAACATACCGTATCACCTTACTAGTCCAGTGATTTTTAAAATATTCAAGGCGCGTGAATTTGTCCATGACATGACTCTGATGATCCAGCGAGAAGTAGCGCAAAGAATCGTGGCTTCACCCGGCAGCAAAGAGTACGGCATTCTCTCTGTATTCAGCCAATTATATTCCGAGCCACGAATACTATTTCAGGTATCAAAAAACGTTTTTAATCCCAAACCCGAGATCGATTCTGCTGTGGTTCGGTGGGATTTTTCAAAAGGTTTAGATGTAGTTGTGAAAAGTGAAGACACGTTGCAGAAGGTCATTCACGGGGTTTTTCAACAACGCCGGAAGATGTTAAGAAGATCTCTAAAACATATCCTTAGTTTGTCAGTGACTCTTGATGCTTTGAATTTCAATTTGGCAAGGCGGCCGGAAGATTTAAGTCCGGGAGAGATGGTGAAGCTAAGTAATTTAATCTACCAAGAAATGAGTAAACAGTAACGGATGGAAGAAACAGACCTAAGAAATATCATTGATGACATTGAATTTCTGGCGGCGGAAAAAGATGGCCGAATGATTCTTAATATTCTAATTGGGAATCATACGGCGGATATTGCTAATATAATCCGTAATTTATCCGACGAGCATGGTAAATATGTCTTCAGTCTTCTGGATGCCGACACCGCCTCTGATGTCGTAATGGAGCTGGATGATGTTTCCAGAGAGAAGCTGGTTTCGGAACTGCGGCAAGAACGTATTTCAGAAATTATTGA
This sequence comes from bacterium, assembly GCA_046758765.1. Taxonomy (GTDB): domain Bacteria; phylum Zhuqueibacterota; class Zhuqueibacteria; order Oceanimicrobiales; family Oceanimicrobiaceae; genus JBHIAW01. The sequence continues at coordinate 11,637 of JBHIAW010000004.1, read as the reverse complement.
TGAAATGGATTCGGACGATGCCACGGACCTGGTTGCCGAACTGCCGGAAGAAGTCGCTGAATATGTTCTGGAATCCATTGACAAAGCCGATTCCGAGGAAGTTAAGGAACTGTTGCGCCACGAGGAGGACACGGCCGGCGGCATCATGGCGCTGGAGTTTATATCTGTTCCACAAGATGTCAAGGTCGATGAAGCCATCAAAGAAATTCGTGCTAAGGCTGACGAAGTTGGAGAAGTTTATAATGTGTATGCGGTTGATGATTCCGGCAAGTTAGTTGGTGTGTTGCCATTAAAGAAGTTGATACTCGCCAGGTCCAATCAAAGAGTCAAAAATATCATGAACAAAGATGTCATTAGCGTCCCAACCAACATGGATCAAGAAGAAGTGGCTAATGTTTTCCGGCGCTACAATCTGGTTTCTGTACCCGTAGTTGATGAGTCGGAGAAATTGGTGGGTCGCATCACCGTGGATGACGTGGTGGACGTAATGGAGGAAGAGGCTTCCGAAGATATGCAAAAAATGGCTGGGTTAACCGATGAGGAAGAAATACGGGAAACCTCGGCATTCAAAATTTCCATGGTAAGGCTTCCCTGGCTGTTAGTAGCATTTGTAGGTGAAATGTTCTCTGCTTTGGTATTACACAGATTTGAAGCTTCTTTGAATCAAATTTTCATCGCCGCATTATTTATTCCGCTGATGATGGCTATGGGAGGCAATTCAGGAATGCAGGCCGCTACCATAGTCGTGCGAGGATTAGCCCTTGGAGAGCTCAATCCCGCTGATACCTTCGAGAGATTGAAAAAGGAGTTTAGAGTTTCTTTGTTAAACGGTGCGGTCTGCGGCATATTGTTATTTGGGGTAGTGACTCTGTTTGGGGAACCTCGCTTTGGAATCGTCTTAGGACTGGTAATGTTAGTGGTGATATTAAATGCTTCTTTTGTTGGCGCCAGCATTCCTTTGATTCTAAAACGCATCGGTGTGGACCCCGCCATAGCCACAGGTCCGTTTATTACTACTTCTAATGATGTTGTTGGACTTTTTATCTATCTTGGACTAACCACTTTAGCCATTCAATTTATTACATAGTCTGAAATGCCGCTGCAGAAAACAGAAGCCATTGTCTTGAAGAGCCAAAAGCAAGGCGAAACCAGTAAAATAGTGACTCTTTACACCAGAGCGTTCGGGAAAATCACCATGATTGCTAAGGGCGCCCGCAGTATGAAAAGCCGTTTTGGCGCAAGCTTAGAACCACTGAGTTATGTTTCCATAGTTTTCTACAAAAAAGAAAATCGCGAGCTGCAATTTCTAAGCCAGGCCGAAATCATCGAAAGCTTTCCAAAGATACTGAAAAACTTGGAGAAAACCACTCTGGCAATGGCGGCATGCGAACTGGTGAACCGGCTGGAGATTGGTGTGACCCCCAATCCAACCCTATTTCGATTGATTTTGCAAACTCTGCGGGGACTCAACCAGGCTAGGGAAACACCTATGAATTGCTTTCGGGCCTTTCAGGTCAGAATTCTTGACATCTTCGGCTTGAGACCAAATCTTAGTGGTTGTCTGAAGTGTAGCGATCGAAATCTCGGCGAAGTTATTTTTGATATTACTCATGGAGGGTATATTTGTAGAAATTGCTGGCAGTACGAAGTGACAGGAATGATCTTAAACCAAGAATCCTTAGGCGCTTTGCGCGCTTTTCAGCACACGACTTTAAGTGATCTGAATGGCTACTTGTCCTCCAACCTAGCCCAACAGCAAGTCGATGATTTCTTATTGGCTTACATGAACTATCATGTGGACGGGTTTGGCGAGTTGAAAGCTTTGAAATTCTTTAGAAAAATTCGTGAACCTACCTGAGCCTCTCATCAAAGCTAAATTGGTCAAGAGATACAATAAACATTTACATGATCTCATGGAGATTGTCCGTCAAGGCATGCGAGGGGTAGTTTGAATCCAAAAGCTAATACAATTTTAGCCATTCTTGGCATCACTATTATGACTATCGACATGGTCCTATTCCCATCAACTAAACTATACGGCAACCCCGACTTCAAAGAGTTTTTGCTTGCTAAAAAGGGCAACCTTCAAATATTCGAACAAAAATTGGTAGGATACGATGAGCGAGTATTCATTTATGAGACTGAAATCGGAGATGACAAAGGAACGCGTATTGGCTTTCTTTTGCAAAAACCATTGAATTCAAAGAATGCGCTGCCGGCCGTAGTAATTTTAGGCGGCATCGATATAGGAAAAGAAACCCTGCGTTATTTGGATGAAAAGGGCGCGGTCTTGATCGTGGCCATGGGCTATCCGTACGATCTTGGTAAGGTGCAGTCTTTTTGGAGCATGCTGAAGGAAATTCGCGCTATTCGGCAAGCCGTGTTCAAAACGGTTGTCAGCACCATGCTGGTCATGGATTATCTAAGAACAAAAACTGAATTAGATACTAACCGGGTAACCCTGGTGGGATACAGCTTTGGAGCACCATTTGTTCCTTGCATCATGAGTTTAGATAGGCGTTACAAGGCCGCGGCTGTCCTTTACGGCGGCGGCGACCTCGGATTCTTAATCGGAAATTATTTGCGCCAGACATTCGGACTCTTGAGCAAGCCGTTGGGTGAGATGGCCGGATTCTTGATCCGACCTATTGAGCCTTTTCTTTATATCCAGGATATAGCTCCACGTCCCTTTGTTATGATTCAGGGTACCGACGACCCATTTTTCCCGGCGGAAAATGCTAAAAAGCTTTTTAACAAAGCACGTGAACCTAAAGAGCTCCTTTGGATTGAATCATCACACATGGCACCGTGGAAAACAGATTTGCTTAGACAAATCGTTTTGACTTTAAGAAATTGGTTGTATAAAAACAATTTGTTATACTGAACGGTTACATTTATATTGAATAATGAAGCCATCCAAAAGAAAAACTCAAAAAAGAAAGAAGTCTAAGAAAAGAAAAGCTAAAAAAAAGCAGGTAAAGGCCCATGCGAAATCTATCCCTACTTTTGCAGATTATTATAGAGACGATCTATTTGAGACATATCCAGAATGGAGCATCCCCCACCCTAACCACGAATTGTGGATTCGTCGACATATAGAAAATCTTTTGTATAGGCCTCTTAGCACCCAAAGCGTGATTCTCTTAGAAGAGCTGTATCAAGAAACCAATGATGTTGTTTTGCGTGCGTTGCTGGCAAAAAGAATCCATATACTCCGCAGGGATTATTTGCAGTCCTTTAGGGAATATTCAGACCGTGCATTAATTTTGTTGGCCGAGCGAGAAAAAATGTTTGATAAATGGGAAGGAATTCATATATTAGGATGTTTCGGCGGCAGTAGCGCAGTGGAATATTTGCGCAAAAGATTAGACAATGAAAAAAATCAGCTTATGATTCGAACCATCAAACGAGCTCTATATAAAATTGAAAAAAATATTGAAACTAAAGCCTATGAACGGGGATAATGATTAATTTAAGATTTCGGGAGATGTGAATGAGGACGTTTAGCTGTTACGAATAATCAAAAAATTATATGGGTTAAATTGGGTCTATTTGCTCTGTAATTTAGGTACTCTTGGCTGTAATCGTAGGTGAGATGGAGAAAGTTCTTTAAGAATTTAGTTTTGGCAAACTAATCTTGCTATCAATACTTATCAAAGAATTCAACTTCAAGAATTTCGTATTTTTTGTTTATACGTGGCAATTGAACTTCGACGACGTCTCCTTGTTTGTGTTTTATCAATGCTTGTGCCAGTGGCGATTGATAGCTAATGATTCCGTTGTCGATATCTGTTTCACCTTCTCCAAGGATGGTATAGGCCTCCTCATCTCCTGAATCTACATCACGAATCTTTACTTTTTTGCCTAAGGTTACAATATCTGGTGGGAGATCCTCTTTTCGAATAATTCGTGCATTTCTAAATCGTTCCTGAAGTTGACCTAGTTTAGCCATGTAGTTCGCTTGTTTAGTTTTGGCGGCATCGTATTCGGCATTTTCACTGAGGTCGCCATGCTCTCTTGCGGCGGCGATTTCTTTAGCAATATCGTGTTTGATGTATTTTTCTAATTTCTCGATTTCTTTTTTCAGCTTTTGATAACCGGTTTCAGTAAAATAATAGTGTTTCATGACGAAGCTCCTATTGGTTGGGTTAATGATTTTTAATATACAAAATCTTTTATTTGAACACAAGAAAATATGAAGTTGGAAGACAAATTCAAATCAACTTTCTCAGAAAAGCTGATTGACTGGTATAAAAAGTATAAACGGGATTTACCATGGCGCCGAACCCCAGATCCATATAAGATATGGGTTGCTGAGGTTATGTTACAGCAAACGCAGGTAGAACAAGCGCTGCCCTACTATGAAAAATTCATTGAGCAATACCCGGATGTGACATGCTTGGCAAATGCTTCCTTGTCTGAAGTGTTAAAAGTCTGGGAGGGCATGGGTTACTACGCGAGAGCGCGAAATCTTCATTGTGCAGCAGAAATCATCGTCAAAGAATTTGGCGGGCGAATACCTGACAATCATGACGTGCTCATTAAGATACCCGGCATCGGGCCCTATACGGCCGCAGCTCTGGCCAGCATTGCATTTAATGAAGATTATCCTGTAGTTGATGGTAACGTACTTCGGGTGATTTCTCGAGTATTAAAAATCGAGGATTATCCCCGGAAGAAAGGCATCAAGTCAAAATTTGTTCAGGCGGCTAAGGCACTGCTGCCTGAGGGCCAGGCTAGCGATTTTAACCAAGCAATGATGGAGTTGGGCGCTTTAGTCTGTACCCCACTGAGGCCAAAATGTCAGAGGTGTCCCATCAACTTTTTTTGTCAAAGTTATCAGACTTTAGATGACCCATCTTTACTTCCCCTTAAAACGCCCGCTAAACGTAAACCCCACATTGACGTGGTGGCAGGAATTATCTGGAAAATGGGCAAAATATTTATTGATCGCCGTCCTGAAGAAGGCTTGTTAGGGGGTTTGTGGGAGTTTCCAGGCGGCAAACAGGAACCAGGAGAATCGCTTGAGGAATGTCTGGTACGTGAAATCCGAGAGGAGGTTGAGATTAAAATTCGGGTTCAAGGTCCATTTCTTACGGTTCAGCACGCGTACTCTCATTTTAAGATAACTTTGCACTCCTTTCAGTGCCAGTACTTAAGCGGACAACCCAATCCTAAGAAGGCCATTGCTTGGAAATGGGTGGCGCCTAAAGAATTATCGAAGTATGCATTTCCTAAAGCCAACAAAAAGATATTGGATGCATTACTTGAGACTCTGTGATGACCGTTGAGACTATACCAAAAAAAGAGAAGACAACCGAGAAAAAGCCGAAAGTTTCCAAACCTTGGAAAGTCATACTTTATAATGACGACATTCATACGTTCAATGAGGTGATTCTACAAGTGCAAAAAGCCACAGGGTGTTCAGTTCTGGAGGCCACCAGAATCACCATGGAAGCCCATTTCACTGGAAAGGCAGTTGCCTATAAAGGAGGTTTTGAAGAGTGCTACCGGGTGGCCGGTGTTCTGAGAGAAATTGGCTTGGTTGTTGAAATTCAGGGGTAAAATATCTGGGTAATGAAAATACTACGGGAGTGTGCACAAAATCAACTCATTCGATAATGATTGATCCAAAAGCTGACCTTCTTAACTGATTAAGATTGCATTGGTTGCTAAAGAGTTACATACAATTATGAAAACCAATATTTTGCCAAAAATTAAGAAAAGGTCAGCTTTTTGAAGTATACTCATAATTACTTATAAGGAGGATTGCATTGAAAATTGGTATTCCAAAAGAGATCCAAGAAGGGGAGACCCGAGTTGCGGTGGTCCCTTCAATGGTCCCAATTCTAAGAAAAGATGAACACGAGGTATTGGTGGAAACTGGAGCTGGCTTAAACGCCTCTTTTTCAGATGCTCAATATGCGGAGGCCGGCGCAACTATTACCAAAGACCCAGAGCAATTATTCGGGACAGTTGACATCGTCATCAAATTTCAAGCACCACAAATGAATGCAAATCTGCGGAAACATGAAGTAGAACTCATGAGAAAAGGCGCGGCACTCATCAGCTCGCTTCCCCCGATGACCCTCTCTCAAGTTATCGATATTCTGCTTGAGCGTCGAATTACCAGTTTTGGCATGGAATATCTTCCACGTATTACAAAAGCCCAGAATATGGACGTCATGAGCTCAATGTCCACAGTAGCTGGATACAAAGCTGTCTTGGTTGCAGCATATCATTTAGGTAAGTTGTTTCCTTTGTTAATGACTGCTGCCGGGACTATCCCGCCGGCTAATGTGTTAATTCTTGGTGCAGGTGTGGCGGGTCTTCAAGCGATTGCTACGGCAAAACGACTTGGAGCTAAAGTCGAAGCTTTTGATCCCCGGCCTGCTGTTAGAGAACAAGTTGAAAGTATCGGGGCGCAATTTATTGAGATGGAATTACCTGAGAAAGTAGAGACCGCCGGTGGCTATGCGAAAGAACAGCCCGAAGAATTTCTAAAAAGAGAACGCGAGGTCATCAGCTCGCGATTACCAAGAGTAGACGCTGTCATTACAACGGCGCAAGTGTTTGGCAAACCCTCACCGCTTTTGATTACTGAAGAAATGGTCAAAATGATGAAACCTGATTCAGTCATCGTGGACCTTGCGGTTGCAGAAGGGGGGAACTGTGCTTTATCCAAAGCTAATCAGGTGGTACAAAAATACGGTGTCCTAATATACGGCGCCGTAAATCTGGCGCGTACCGTTCCAGTGCATGCAAGTCAGATGCATTCAAAAAACGTCATCAATCTTTTCCGACATCTTTATCAGCGTTCAAATGGTTCAATTGATTTTGACGATGAAATAACCAAAGGAACGTGTATTACACACAACGGAGAAATTGTTAATGAATTGGTTCAAAAATCTTTCGAAAAGGAGATATTAACTCATGACTGAAGCTATTATTATTTCTGTTTATATTTTTGTATTAGCAATATTTGTTGGCTTTGAAGTTATTACGAAAGTCCCCCCTCTTCTTCACACACCTCTCATGTCTGGTTCCAACGCAATCTCCGGAATTACCATTGTTGGCGCGGTCCTTAGCACGGGTGCAGGTAAGACTACGCTCGCAACTGTGTTGGGTCTGTTAGCTGTCATTTTCGCGACCATAAATGTGGTTGGTGGCTTTATGGTGACAGACCGCATGTTGGAGATGTTTAAAAAGAGTAAAAACACGAAAGAGGGAAGGAAAAGCTAAATGGCTACAATCACGAATTTGGTTTATCTGCTGTCAGCTATATTATTCATCTTTGGCTTGAAAAATCTCAGCTCTCCCAAGACAGCGCGTCGCGGCAATATTCTGGCAATGCTGGGGATGTTGATCGCAGTGGTTGTTACACTGCTGAGCGAGCACATTCTTGATTATACTTATGTAATAATTGGACTGGTTGTCGGTTCTGCAATTGGAACGATGGCAGCAAAAAAAGTCCAAATGACAGCAATGCCTCAGATGGTGGCTATATTCAATGGATTGGGTGGCGGGGCCTCGGCGCTGGTGGCTACCTCTGAATATTTTCAACTCACAAGTGAGCCAACGTTAAATGTCATAGCGACGATGGTCTTGAGTGTGCTGATTGGTACGGTTACATTCGCCGGTAGCTTAGTGGCCTTTGCCAAATTGCAGGGTATCATGCGGGGTGCGCCCATTGTGTACGCCCTGCAGCATTATGTAAACGCATTTCTGTTGCTTGTTATCGTGGTACTCGGTGGGACTTTGATTTTGAATCCGCCCCTTTGGACTGTGCTCATAGCCATTGTAGTTTTGGCAGCAATTTTGGGGATTCTTTCGGTTATCCCCATCGGCGGTGCCGATATGCCAGTGGTTATTTCGTTACTGAATTCATATTCGGGGCTGGCGGCCGCGGCAACCGGTTTTGTAATCTCCAACAATGTGCTCATTATTAGCGGAGCTTTAGTCGGTGCTTCCGGGCTCATTTTGACGCAAATCATGTGTACGGCTATGAATCGTTCCCTCGGAAATGTACTTTTTGCCGCGGTTGGGACCGATGGCGGCACGGTGGGCGATGGTCTTGCACAAAAGAACGTGACAAGATATACACCCGAAGATGCCGCGATGATGTTGGATAGCGCGCAGTCGGTTATTATTGTGCCAGGCTATGGACTCGCGGTAGCGCAAGCTCAGCATATATTGCAGGAAATGGCAAATATACTAATGGAACGCGGGGTTAAGGTAAGATACGCCATCCACCCGGTGGCCGGGCGTATGCCGGGCCACATGAATGTGCTGTTAGCCGAAGCCAATGTCTCCTATGACCTACTTTATGAAATGGACGCCATTAATGATGACTTTCAAAATACCGATGTGGCGCTGGTTGTTGGCGCAAACGATGTCATCAATCCTGCTGCGCGCTACAAAAAGGAGAGCGCTCTTTTCGGCATGCCCATCCTTAATGTCGATAAGGCTCGGACCGTTATGATCATCAAACGCAGTCTCGCCCCCGGCTTTGCTGGTGAAGATAATGAGTTGTTTTACAATGACAAGACCATGATGATATTCGGGGATGCTAAGAAAATGGGCACGGACATTGTACAAATTCTAAAACAGTAAGGAATGAGTGAACCGCAAAAACGAGATTGATCCAAAAGCTGAAAGAAATGGGCGCGACCAACCCAACTTTTCAGCACTCAGATGCGGTACTGGTTATGGGTGCTAAGTGGCGCGTTATCACCGAAACACACTAACATAAGGAGTGAAGCCATGAAATTAGTGAATCAGCTCTTGCAAACCAAAGGACATGAGGTTTGGTCGGTTACACCGGATACCTCAGTCTACCAAGCCCTCAAACTGATGGCCGACAAGAATATCGGATCCTTGCTGGTTCTCGAAGCCGACAAGTTGATAGGCATTTTCTCGGAACGGGATTACGCCAGAAAGGTCATTCTGAAAGGAAAAGCCTCCAAGAATACCGTTGTTAGGGAAATCATGAGCGCAAATGTGGTCTACATCCGTCCCGATCAGTCCGTTGAAGAATGTATGGCGTTGATGACCGATAAGCGCGTGCGCCACCTACCTGTGCTTGACGGTGAGAAGGTGATCGGCATAATCTCGATCGGGGATGTGGTTAAGGCCATCATCTCTGAACAGGAATTCATGATAAAGCAGCTCGAGAACTATATTACGCGAGGGTAGAGGGACAGGAGGCACTCTAATGTTGCTGTCATTCGCAGAAAGGAATCTTGCACCATGACTGATTTAACTGGGAAAAGGGCTTTAATTACAGGTGGCGGCCGAGGCATTGGGCGGGAAATCGCTTTACAATTTGCCAAAGCCGGAATAGACTTGGTATTAACTTCCCGTACGAAAAGCCAATTAGATGCGGTGGCCAAAGAAGTCGAGGCTTTGGGTCGTCAGGTCCTAATCGTGCCCGCGGACATTAGTCAGGAACGAGAAGTCGACAATTTAGCCCAGGTAGTTTCAAAAGAGTGGGATACCATAGACATTTTGGTCAACAATGCCGCGGCTTTTGCTCGAGGCCGGGTAGTTAATCTTTCAGTGACCGATTGGGACAAGGTAATGAATACTAATTTGCGAGGAGTTTTTCTTGTAACCAAAGCCTTTCTACCAGGTTTGATTAAACAGGAGTCCGGTACGATTGTGATGATTTCATCCACCTCTGGTAAACGAGCCGACCCGGGCGGCTCAGCCTATAGTACTTCAAAATTTGGCTTAATGGGCTTTGCCCAGTCGCTATTGTATGAAGTGCGAAAGTACGACATTCGAGTCATCGTGGTGAGTCCGAGCCTGGTGGATACCCGTGTGGTTGATTATGAGAAGGTACCAAAAGGGGGCGCTGGTGCGCGACTCCGTGCCGAAGATGTGGCTGAGGCTATTTTGCATTCGGTGAGTTTACCGCCGCGGGCGCTGGTGCGAGAGATTGAGCTTTGGGCGACGAATCCATGAGATTAGCCCTTCAGATTATGAACCCACATTATTCCTAACGTAGCACAAGACTACAAACAAAAATTTTGGTAAGAAGCAAAGTTTTTCGGGATAAAGAATTAAATCATCGAAGATTAACTTTGATCAGATTCAGCTAATCTCTAACATCCGATCCACAGCCCGTCTGGCCCGAACCCGTATCATTTCGGGCACTTCAATTACATATTGATTGAGCTGTAGGGAAGCCAAGGTGTCTTCCAAGGTGATCTGATTCATGTGAGGACAGCGAACGCTGCATAGGCGCAGCATTTCTTTTTCGGGATTTTCAGCGGCGATATTGTCCCCCATGCTGCATTCTGTGAGCAAGAGATAACGAGGAGCATGTGTCTTTTGAACGTATTTAATCATAGCTGATGTACTACCAGAAAAATCGACGGCCTCAACCACCTCTGGACTGCATTCCGGATGCGCCAAAACCACCACGTCGGGAAATTGTTCCCGCACGCGTCGAATATCATCCAGGGTAAATTTTTCATGTACTTCACACTTACCATGCCAGCCAATCAAGGTGTATTCCAAACCATTATCGCGGTTAGAAAGACTAAGCGGGTCCTTTACAGGGAAAATGATATGCTTGCCGGTTTCCTTGGCTACGTTTTTCGCCAAATATTCATCCGGTAGGAAAATCACCGTGTCGGATTCAAGAGACTCAATCACCGCTGCCGCATTACTTGATGTGCAGCACACGTCGCTTTCAGCTTTTACCTCAGCATAGGTATTTATGTAGGTCACCACCGGAACGCCAGGGAACTGTTCTTTCAATTTTCGCACATCTGCTGCCGTAATACTCGCCGCCAAGGAACATCCAGCCTCTAACGATGGCAAGAGCACGGTTTTGTCTGGATTCAGGATCTTGGCTGTTTCAGCCATGAATCTTACCCCACAAAAAACAATTGGGTCCTTATCTGTTTGGGCGGCTCTTCGGCTCAGCTCCAGAGAGTCTCCCCGGTAATCGGGCACCGAGTGGTACAGCGCCGGCTCCATATAATTGTGTCCAAGAATCACCGCACCGCGTTTGGCTTTTATGCGGTTAATTTCAAAAGCCAATTCTGCTTTGTAACGCAACTCAAATTCGGGAACCACGTCCTTCAGCCTGCTACGCAATTGTAGAAAGAGAGAACTAACTGTATTTTCTGAATCCGTCATCGTATGAAAAACTCCATTGCAAGTAAGTGTTTAAGATTACATTTTAAATTTACACATATCTATATGAAAAATCAAGTCTGAATTAGTTGCGAGGGTAATATTTCACTTTGACTACTTTGATCAGGTGTTTGGCATTGCCTTCAAACACGAAATTGTGCAAAGAAACTCAGTACAATATCAGCTCAAATAGGCTTTTCTAACACTTTTGTAATTAGTTCTTGTTTTAAGCAGATTATTTTATTAAATTAGTCGCACTTTTTTATAGTAGTATTAGTGAGGGAGGAAGTGATTTCACTAATATATGATCAAATAAAGGGTAAGCGAAACATTTTGTTCACTCATTTTGATCTTTCAATTTACCATTCAATCTTCTCTGTTTCCTTCCTCATTTTCTCCATCATTTTGAGATCGATGAAAAAAATAATTATTAGTTAATGGATGAGTTTTGATTAAGAATATTTTCAAACAATTTTTTGACATCAGACG
>JBHIAW010000003.1:0-45435 GCA_046758765.1 bacterium | reverse complement strand
AGAATGACAGCCTGAATAGTCACCAATTTTCGTAGCGAATAGGTAAGAGCGTACACCCTCTTTGACCAGTCGCATCAAGAGATTATTCAATCTCAGTCGAGCGCAGAGTTTGTAAATCAAAAGACTACATCGCTCTAACATCATTTCATCAAAATCTTCGATTCTCTTACTCCGAAATAAAGACCTATTAAGAAGACGTAGAATATGATAGAATAACACTGGAATACGTGTTGAGTACTTTACTTCTTTTTCAAAAGTTCCATATTCGAGAACTTGAAATCCATTATTTTCAGCCAACGATTTCAATTCCTCAGGACGAAATGCGGTGTGAAAATAGTGATTTCCCTTAATGCCTCTTACTCCAAAATCCTTCATTTGGCCCACAGACGTCCAAGTCGGCTTTTTTCTTTTATAATTAGGAGTCGTGATTAGTAACACTCCTTGTGGCTTCAAAACCCGAAAGCATTCAGCAAACACTTTTTGAGGATGTGGTACATGTTCTATCATTTCAGAGCATAAGATTGAGTCAAAAGACTCGGAACGAAGAAATGAAAGGTCCTGAGCATCAGCTTGGATGAAGCAACCTTGAGGAAAGCGTTCATGAGCTTTCTCAAGAACAGCATAAGCAATATCTATCCCAACCGCATCACCATTTTTGTATTGTGAAATATAGAATCCGCGGTTGCAGCCCAGGTCTAATAATTTGCCGCGAAATCTATTCAAATAATTTAGTACAAACCGCCGGCGTAGCCTGCCCCTGAGTGTATCATAAACTATTCTTTCTTCTGGATAAAGTTGTCCAACTGATTCATAAAAGTCACGAAAGTTTTCGTATTGTGTAAATTGTGGTGTGTTCAATTCTTATAATATATCCAATACAAAAGGAAAGCAATAAAGGAGAGTAATGTCGTCGGTATTTAAATAAATTAGTTGGCCACCCAATTTCATCCAACTTCTTGATATGGTAACCAACAAGCCATTGCAAGAATTGAAATTGAGTGGCCTCTAAAAATATCATTAACTTCTCAAAAATTATTTGACTATTTGAAGACCATAAATGCCTCTACACGGCCATTATCGACATACACATTCAACTGATCAGGTATGGCTAATTTGCCCTTAGAAGCGGGGCGTTTCTTATAAACCCATTCTTCCACAGTGCTGAACACTTCCGACTCAATTGGATTTATGTGATCTGGTTCACCGAGGATCATCTTAAGAGTAGAGCTCTGCATACCCACAATCACTTTGTCATCGAGTACACTCCTTTGAGGTTCAGCCTTGGAAAAAGCATATCCGGCTAAAGCAATTTTGTTTAGCTTACCTGCGATTTGTCCAAAAGTAAACCAGGTTTTTTCATCATACGGATTCATTTTGATGGATTTTTCAAGATATGGAAATGCCAATTTAAAATCTTCGATATAGGACCGGTCTTCAGAATCTTCGGGTAAGGCGTCGCGCTTGGCTACCCCTCGGTTCAAGTAGGCCGCTCCGAGATTGTAGTTTATATCCGCAGACTCAGGATCAATTTCGTAAGCGCCTAGAAATTGTTCAATGGCTGAATCATATTCATTGGCTTCAAGAAGTATCGTGCCATAATTATACCGAAAATGAAAATTGTCAGGATTGGTTTCGATCGCTTCTTTGTAAACCAATTTCGCCTGTTCCGTTTTGCCGGTCCGAACGTAAACTTGAGAAAGGTAATCCGCCACCTCCTCACTACGGTGTCCGTCGGCCCAAAGCTCTTCGAGAATTGGTAAAGCCAGACTATCTCGCTGTGAGTTCATATAGGCCGTAGCAAGCATAATTTTAGTTTCAAAATCCGCTGGATTACGCGCAATTGCTTGTTTTAAGGGTTCAATACATTCCTCGATTTTACCCATGTTTAATAAAGCCGCTGCCATATTTCTATAAGAAAGCGTGCTGTCTGGCTTAATGAGAGCAGCCGCTCTAAAAGCATCAACAGCTTTTTCAAAATTAGCAGTTCTAACGGAGTCTGATTCTGAACTTATGGCATCGTTAAAATATCTGACGCCACGATTAAAAGAATTACCCCATACAATCCGTGTAATCATTTCTACCCCAAACTGGGAATGAAATTGAGTCCCAGTATCTTTGTTAATCTTAATACCTTTGTCCATAAACTTAGGTTTTAACTCTAAGGCCTTGTTGAAGGCTTCCATCATTTTATCGTATTTTTGTTGTCGTGCGTACACATATCCCAGAAGATACCACGCATCCTCGTTATTTGGTTTTACCTCTTGAATTTCTTTCAATAGGACTGTCAAAGCCTGGTCCAAATTGTTTTGCTGGATGTAGAGTTTTGCTCCACTAACATTTGGGCCCCCACCCGCCCAGAGGTAGGAACTAGATAACAGGATAGCCCCCGAAATTAAGAATGCAATAATCACCCCTAGTAACTCTGAAAAATGAGTTGACAGAGATCTGCCCATTTTAAGCAGTTTCATACTTCCTCCTTCTTGTTGTTGGTGTAAAATCTTATTTGCAAACCGAATAAAATTAACAAAAATCCAGACAGAAGTCAATAGAAAATATAAACTCTCTGAAAAAATTTACATTTAATGAAGGGAATGAGATTTACCTTTTAAAACAGAAAAGAAGAAGACTTTATTAGAGCTAAGCAGCTAAATCCTAATTCTTACATTCTCAAACCCGTGCAATCAATTCCAACGGATGCAAAACCTCCAACCCCGTACCATCTTCCAATTGCATCTTGCAGACACTGCTTTCGGTTAAAATGGCATCCACGTCACTGTTCTCAAACAGCTCGAAAAGGGGTTCACCTATAGTAGTGGAAAGGTCGTAGCCCAAAGCACCGTGTTTCAGGCCAAAGGTGCCAGCCATGCCGCAGCAGGTTCCTGTTTCAATCACTTGAACATCAAATCCCAAAGAGCGCAAAAGACCTAAGGAGTGGGTGGACGAGCTCAGCGCCCTCTGGTGACACGGAATATGAAATCCGAATCTACGCCTTTCTGTAATCTGCGGTGGAAATAGCAGGAAACCTTCCTGATTTAATTTCATTACATATTCAAAAATCTCAAACGTATTTTCCGCTACGGCCTGAGCCTCGGGTGAGTACTCCAACAATTTTGGATAGACAAATTTCATGGCGTAAACCGCTGTAGGCTCGATGGAAACGACATCGTAGCCTTCCTTGACAAAAGGGAACAGTTGCTGAACATTATAAGCCGCTGCTGTTTTTGCCTTATCCAATTCCCCATAAGAAATGTAAGGATAGCCGCTCGATCTTTGCTTAGGCAGTACCACTTCTATTTGACCTTTTTTTAGAAGACTGACGGCGTACATGCCAAGTTCAGGCTCAACATAATTGGCATAATAATCGACGAACAGGGCAACTTTATACCCAGTTACCGATTCCGCGTTGACCCAGCTCTTAATAAATCGCTTCTTAAAAGTCTTGCGTGTAAATCTTGGAAGGTTCCTTCGTCTGTCAATTCCAGCCAATTTTTCAATTAAGATTTTGACTGCGTTGCTCTTAAGAATCCAGTTTGAGAGAGGCGCTGTGGCGCAGCCGATTTTGGCAAAGGTTTCATTCGCCATCAAAACTTTATTTACGAGCGGCTGGGACTCCTTCTGTAAAACTTGGTGCTTCACTTTCGTAATCATCATCGGGAGGTCAATGTCAGCCGGGCAAATCTCTTTACAAAGCCCACAAGAGATGCAAAGGTCACAAAATGCTGCCGCGCGATTTAGACCATGAGCCTGGGCCGTCCAAGGAATTCCAATGGGACCGGGATAGATATAGCCAAAAACATGACCTCCTAACACACCATAAGTCGGACAGATATTCATGCAGGCCCCGCAACGGATGCAGTTCAACGCCTCGCGAAACCAAGCATCCTTGCGCATTTGAGAGCGGCCGTTGTCTAAAATGACAATGTGAAACTCGCGGCCATCTTCGACAACAAGAGGAGACCGCCCGGCGATAAAAGAAACGTAAGTCGTCAGCATTTGGCCTACCGCACTAATCGGATGCGCTAAGATCATCTTCACGGCGTCCTCAATGGATTCGACCACCTTCTCAACTCCCATAATACACACATGCACTGGTGAAATACAACTTACCAGCCGCCCATTTCCTTCGTTAGTTTCTATAACAATAGCGCCGGTTTCAGCAATAGCGACATTCGCGCCTGTTATGCCCATATCAGCATTTAAGAATATCGGACGTAGAGTCCGCCGCATCAGGCTCATGATATCCCCGAGCTCGCTCTTGACCCGTTCCCCGGTCTCTTTGCTGAAAAGCTCGGCAACCTGTGCAGTGGTTTTATGAACCGCTGGAAACACCAGATGGTATGGCCTCTCTTCAGCCATTTGAATAATCCGTTCGCCTAAATCGGTTTCAATCACTTGCAATCCTGCCTGTTCTAATGGTTGGTTTAACTCGATCTCCTCGCTGGTCAAGGATTTGGACTTAATGATGGTTTGGGCGTTTTTTTCTTTGGCCAGGTTCAAAATGTAATTGCAAGCCTCCTCACCCGTTTTGGCAAAAAATACTTTAGCGCCCCGCTCTGAGGCTTTTTCGGCAAATAGAGAAAGCAGTTCCTCCAGTCTTTCGATGCACCTTTCTTTAGCCGCTCGAACCTCAACACGAAACGCTTCCCCTCCAGGGATAGTGCGAACCGCCTCCATGCGTGCGTTCCGACCGCGCTGTACCGCACTCAAAAGAGCCTTCCTTTGGGATTCCGCCTTTAGGGTCTCCGAAATTTTATTATTAAGATTTCTATATCTGAGTGAACTCATTTGATTTAGGCTTATGACCAAACCCATAAGAGCTGAGATTGTTTCGAACATTCGAATTTTTCACCCCGTTAGATACAGGATTATCTAACAATAGTGGCCATATTATTTAATGTGTTATCTAACGGGGTAAATTTCGGCATTGTTTCCATATTTCGATATTCCGATTTAGAATTTAAGGGTTTCAACATTGCCAATCGCACACAATTATGTGGGATTCCTGTGGTCCGTGAACTCCTAAGAATAACTTCATCTCGATATCTGCAGTCCGACTGGGTCCCGAAATAAAAGTCACTGTGCAATTTGCTTGATGTCTTCGGTAGATTTCTCTCAATTTTGGGGCAGCTTCGTCTAAGGACGTAACAATCTCGGAAGAATCAAGAAACGCGATGTGTACTCTGGGCAAAGAAGAAATCAAGCGATGGGCGTCCTCGGTCGTCACTTCAACAATCGTACCTGTAAAAGCAATGGCAAACTCCGCTGTGGTAATTCCGACATCGGCTTCGTTGATTTGGTGAGCTATTGGAGTCCCATCTGACTTAATCGTCACGGTTGGAAAGTTTACCTTCTTAAGAAACCTAATTAGTCCGGTTTCTATGTCCTTGAGAATAGGAGCGACCACCGCCTTGGTTACGTGCGTGGTCGACAGAATTTGTTCTACAAATTGGATGGCTTGAGTTGGGTTATTAGCAAGATAAACACTCCCAGCTAATTTTTCATATTCGCTTTTAAATTGATCAAAATTGTCAGTAACTTTTGTTTTCATGCTAACAATAAGGCCCTTGAGTTTCATAAACAGAAAATATCAGTTCGGCTCTCTTATCCAGGGGTACTCATTCCCGAAAATGGTCGTATCCTTTGGAAATAAGTGCGGTCTTTTTATTATCTGACTTTTCCAAATAGATGCCCTCAGTCTTATCAATTATCTGGCCTATTTTTGCGCAAGAAATTCCAAACATTTTATGAAATTTCTTTTGAAGTTCAGTAGCATTCTCCTCTGGAACCGTAAAAAGTAACTCAAAATCTTCACCACCGTACAAAACATATTCCACAGGATCATCGCCAAAATATTCAGCCGTACCTTTGGTGTCAGCATCGATAGGGAGCTGGTCGCCAAAAACGATGGCCCCAACGCCACTTTGTTTGCAAATGTGACCCAGGTCCGGTGCCAGGCCATCGCTAATGTCGATCATAGAATGAATAGGAAAATGAGTAGCAAGAAAGTTGGCTTCTTTTAGTCGAGGCTTAGGTGAAAGATGTCTTTCGATCACCGTAGCATATTTTTCTTTAAGCCAGGCATTTTGGGATTTCAAAACTCTTAAGCCTGCTTGAGAGCTGCCTAAGGTTCCTGTGACAAAAAGGGGATCCCCAATTTGAGCACCGGAACGCCGAGTTAACTCGCTTTCTGCCACCTGCCCAACTACTGCTAAAGAGATCAAAATCCCGTTTGGCGACTGCGAAGTATCACCGCCTATGATGGTAGTGTGAAACTCGTCGGCCACGGTTTTCATTCCTCGATACATCTCCTCCACAGATTCTACTTGCATAGTGTGAGGAATTGCCAGAGTCACGACTGCATATTGAGGCCATCCACCCATAGCCGCGATGTCGCTAAGATTGGCAGCCATGGCGCGCCAGCCAAGTTGAAAAAAGCTAAAGTATTTTACATCGAAATGAATCCTCTCTATTAAGGCATCCGTAGAGAGCAGTAAAATTTGATTCTTTGAAATTCTGAAAGCTGCCGCATCATCTTCTATCCCAACAAGGAGACCCTGGGAGGGAAGGTCAACAATCTTCTTAATCCGCTCAATCAGGCCGAATTCGCCAATTTCTTTGAGATTCATAGGTCAGCTTATCTGAACCAAGACGCGTCGATTTCTTGGACCATCAAATTCGCAGAAAAAAATGGACTGCCAGGTGCCTAACACCAATTGTCCATTTTGAATGAGAACAGTAACGGAAGACCCTATTAAGCTTGCTTTAATATGCGCAGCCGAATTGCCTTCACCATGGAAATAGCCGTCTTCAAATGGAACGATCTTGTTCAACTCCATCACTATATCTCGCACCACATCCGGGTCCGCGCCTTCGTTGATGGTTATGCCAGCCGTGGTATGTGGTACATAAGCGACACAGAGGCCATCTTTGCTCCCACTTTCGTCCACCAACTTTTGAATCTGACTGGTTATTTTGACAAATTCAACTTGTTGGCCTGTCCTGACTGAAAACTCTTTAACCATGACAAAAACCTATCCATTTTTCAACATCAAAAGTACTTGAAATTGAAATAAATGTCAAGAGAAAATCGGTGGGAACAGTAACACCTCGGTTACGGGAGGGTTCATGTCATTCTGCAAGAGGGTAGATCAAATAGTCTTCCCCCATCATCCAATTGAGACCATTGAGTTATGTTTTCCTTTTCTTCTTTTTTGCGGCAGGAAACAAAATATTGTTCAAAATTAGCCGATAGCCTGGGGAATTTTTGTGCAGCGAAAGCTGCGTTGGCGGGTCGTAGACAAAATGCTGGTAATCTTCAGGGTCGTGACCGCCGTAGAACGTAAACGTACCACGCCCTAAGTTTCCGTGAATGTATTTCACTTCCTCGGTAGCCTCCACCTCTCCCAAAATAATTACCGATTTCTTGATTAAGCTTCTTTTAAAGGCTGTGGTCTGACCCATAAATCCTTTAACTACTGATACGTGATTCTGAGTTAGCATGGTGGGCACCGGATCATATTTAGCAGAGAATTCAAACAATGTAAAATAATCCGCCTCCGCATTTCTTACTCGAGGCATGTTGCTGGGAGGTAAGTCGATATCAGAGTGTTCATAAACCAGCGGATTTAATTCAACGGTAAAATTCTCAAAAGCGAAGCTCTTAGAATAATCAAGTCTGGATTGACAATCGGGGTCCGCAGGGTCACCGTCAAAGACTCCTTCTACAATGTCGGTATTTTCTGCGGCCAAGGCAATGTCGATGGTATCGGTGGCCGAGCACATGGCAAAAACAAATCCACCGCGTAGAACATACTCCTTTATCATTCGCGCCACCGCTTTCTTTTCTTCAGAAACTTTTGAAAACCCAGCAGATTTTGCCATGGTCTCATTTTTCAAGACCTCTTCAATATACCAGGGTGCGTTCCGGAAATTAGCGTAAAACTTGCCGTATTGGCCGGTAAAATCTTCGTGATGAAGATGTAACCAGTCGTATTTTTCTAATTCGCCCAGTAACACTTCTTGATCCCAGAGGACGTCGTAGGGGACCTCTGCGTAGGTGAGCGCCAACGTGACCGCATCGTCCCAAACCTGTTTGTTGGGTGGACTATAAACAGCAATCTTAGGCGCCTTTTCCAGTAAGATCACATCCATGTTGCCTTCTTCAATTTCAGAATAAACCTGAGCCGCATCTGTGCCGCCAATGGTAGAAAAGGCCACCCCGCGTAACCGTAGTTCCCGTTCCACCGCAGGATAGTAATCCAGCATAAACGAACCGCCACGGTAATTAAGCAGCCATTCCACATTTATACTACGCTCTAAAGCCCAATAGGCCACACCATAGGCTTTGAGGTGGTCGGTTTGCTTCAAATCCATGGGAATGAGAAGCTTTTGAGCTATACCGTTATTTGGAAATAAATTCAAAAAGAAAATTGCAAATTGCAAAATTAAAAATATTTTTTTCATATTGATAATCAATTACTCAACTGCCGAGACTCTAAATTTCTCAGCTTCTGGCGAACCTCTTCGAGATAGACACTCTGCGGATAATTAATCAAAACCAGTTCGTAGGCCTCCTGGGCTTTTTGAAAATCCCCCAAACCTTGTTCATAAATTTCGCCAATTCGTTTTTGGGCCAAGGCGTTATAAACACTTTCAGGATATTCCTTCAACAATCCTTGAAAGTACTCAATCGCCGAGGCATAATTTCCTCGAGTATTTTCTAATTCCCCCAAGTCCAACAGGGATTCATCAATAATACCTGCATTGGGAAACTGTTCTAATATTTCCCGCAGCTTTTTGATAGCATCGGAGTACAGCCTTTGAAGCGTCAGAATTTGAGCTTTCCCGTACGCTTTCAAAGCTTCAGAAGATGCCTTCTTATTTTCCTCAATCAAGAAAATCAATTCAAGCGCATCGTTCACATAACTTTCATCCTTGGGTATGATTTCACCTAAATTGTCTGTAATCTTATGCAGCTTTTGCAGAGCTTGGTCAAAGTCACCGGTAAGGAAATCCAAATAAGCGCCCTTGAACATTGCCTTTTCTTTGACACTTTGATTGGTTCTGAATGTTCTTAGCGGCTTTTCATACCATATTTGAGCTTCTTGCAGTTGGCCTTTGGCAGCATAACAATCGCCGATTCGAAAATAGGTGTTGGCTATGTTTTTAATTTTAGGGTAATTCTGTACAATGAAATGATAGGCCTGTAAAGCCTTATCCACCTCAAATAAATCAACAAAATATATCTCGCCCCTTTGAAAAATAGCCTCATGAGCCCAGGGACTACGCGGGGCAGACCTAATCAGCGCATCGTAACTTTGTAAAGCCTCATGAGCAAGCCCTAGCTTCTGCTTGGCCAGCGCAATCCCAAATTGAGCCCGGACTGTATAAGGTGAGCTGCCATATTTGGAGAGTATTAAGGCATACGCCTGTTGAGCATATTGGTATTCACCTGCGCTTGCAGCCTGTTCAGCAAAGTGAAACAGTTCTCTTCCAGCCACCTTGTTTCGCCCTTCCATAGGGTTCTGCATACTTTCAAGAATCTTAAATTCTTCGAGAGAATTTTCATACTCACCAACTCGCAAATAGAGGCCGGCCAAAAGTTTTCGAATCAGGTATTCCTGTTGACTGCGGTGGAGAAATCCCTGCAAAACTTCGGCCACCTCTCGAGCATGTTCGCGGTCTTTGGTATAACTTGCGATTCTTCCCTCGATATAAGAAAATTGTCTGGGATTTTTTTCTAAATGTTTGACCAATTCTAACGTAGCCTCCTTATAGTGGAGTCGCGCTGCATAAATATTAGCCAATTCAAAAACGAAGAGAGCGTCCTGTTTAATAGTCTGACGAGCTGACTTATAGACCTCAATAGCCTCACTGTAAAGACGATTGTCCATCATGGCATTGGCTACAAAAATATAAACGGCTTTACTCCGTTTATTTTCGTTTAACATCTTATTCCAAATCTGCTTTGCCAAAGCTTGATTTCCGCTTTTATAGTAAACATTGGCTAAATCGGCCTGCAATCGCAAGTTGTTTCTGTACTGGAGGTTCGACTTAATGAGCCCAATCAGTTCGTCATACATTTTAAGCCGCAGCATATTTCGCTTAACCCCTTCATAGTAAAGTTGGTTATTGGGCACGAGCTCATGAAGGTTGCGGTAAATACCGAGGGCGGCCTCATACTTGCCCATGCGCTCATAGTCTCGAGCGACACGAACGCGACTGTTTAATTGCTTCTCACTTTGGGCAAAGACATTTTGGGTTAAAGATATCCCTAAAATGATTGCTAATAATAGTATAAATTTTGGCAAGACTTTCACGGTCAACATGGTAAATAGATTCTTATTGATCCATCAATTCAGTAACCTTCAGGGTTTGATTTTTCAAGTCCAAATCTGGGTCTAATTATTCGATCGTTCTATTTGTTGCTCTTTTGCTAATGCCTCAAAATATTTCTGAATAAGGTATCTGTAGTCTTTTGAATATCCTTCTTTCATCGCTTTAAGCAATTCATCTTTAAACCGGTACCTCTCATTTTCCAAATTTGACGGCAATCCTTTAGGACTGAGGGCATGATATACTTTGCCAGTTTCTGCTTTACGCTTTCTACTGTAGTCACGATTGTGCACAGAACGCTGGGCATCCAACAGTCTTGATATGATGCGTTTTTGCCGGTCTATCGTTTGTCTGCTTACATTCTGCTGCTGCAATTCTTTTACAACTTCTTCCATGTCTTTGGTAATCTGCCCCAAATCACCGAGTATATCGCTTCGATTTCCGATTTCTTTCCGTAACTGTTCTAAGGACTTCCTTACAGCTTGTTGTTCGGCGGCCAACCGGGACAAAGCAGCCTGCTCTTCTAAACTCATAGAAGGATTTTCACCTAATTGAGAGGTGCGCTGATTTATTCCTTGCTGTTGATTTGATATGCCCATTAACCTCTGCATCATTTGCTGAAACCCTATGGCTGAGGAAGCGCCGCCTAAGCTCTGCATAGATTTACGAATTTCGGCCGCCGCTTCGTTTAGACCCGATATGGCCATACCTTGGTTTTTGACGGTTCTGCCGCTGTCTCGCGCCTCTAAGCTTTTCAATGCACTTTGCATTCCGTGGATGGATTTTCCGAGGGCTTTTCCTATTTCTGGTGTTACGAAAAAGGTTTTTTGGGATAACTCATAAAGTTGGTTCGTAACTCGGGTCAGCCCTGAAAATAAATCCTGCTGTTTCTCCGCCGATTGGTTCACACGCGGTGAGTTCTTATGCAGGCCTTGAGTCGATTGCATCAAATTCTCCTGTTGCTTTGAAAGTGTCAACAGATCGTGGGAAGAACGGTTAAGCGCTTCCATGACCCGCTGCCTCTGATTTTCTGAGAGCTCCTTCTGGGCGGTTTGCAAGGTTTCCAGTAGTTCTTGTAGACCTTGAGAAATCTGTTGGCCGCTCTTTTGCGCACCCGTCATGTTACCCGATTGAAATTGTTGAATAGCTTGTTGCATCTTTGACGGTAAGCCATCTTGCTGGACCAGATCTTGGGCAGCTTCGATGCGATTTTGAGGCATCTGCGGAAACTCATTCATACGGTTACGAAGCTCCTCCAACACCTCCTCCAAATCAGTTGTTTCTTCTCGAATTCCTTTTTGTTCTTGGGCATATTTGCTGCCATTTTGTATCTCTTTAGATTCGGCTGCCTTTTTGTTGAGCTCCTCTTGACGGCGACGAAGCTCCTCGGCCCTCCGTACTGCCTCATCTAATTTTTGCTCAATTTGCAATTGTTTCAGCAAATTCAAAGTACGTTCAACGTTTCTTAAGAATTCCTCCTGCGAGGCGGTAAATTTTTCCATGGCTTCTTTGAGTTTCTGAGGATCAATCTCCTTGATCGATTTTTGTAGTTTCCGCAAGGCTTCTTTTAGCTCAGGTGTGAGCATCTCCTCCATAAGCTTTTGAAGTTCGCGATACTTTGCCAGCGTTTCAAGCGACACTAAATCATTTTGTTCCATCCGGCTAACCATGTCTTCCAGTTTCTCTTCAAGCTGTTCTAATTTTTGCCGCATCTGCTCTTGTGATTGAACCGCATCTTGGACGTTCTGCCTTTCTTCCCAATTTAATTCTGGATCCCTTTTCATTTCTTGAACAATCTCATCTAAGTTTTCCTTAAGGGATTTGCTTTGCTCATACAACTCTTCTAATCCTTCGAAGGTCTCTTCGTGGCTGCGAGCGACCTCCTCATAGATTTCATAGATAGAAGGAAACCGCACCCGGAAAGTCAAACTGCGAGAACTTTTAGGACCAGAGACTACATCGTTGTCAAAAGCCTCGGCAAAATAAGTTATTACGTCTTCTGGATAAATATCTAAATTTGAAAGATCCCATGTATGATTCAGAAGTATCTTATCTTTACCTGGCTGTGGAAATTGCAAATCGAAAAACTGGAGCGCTCCTTGCTGCAGACCGCCGTGCAGAATTCGATATCCAATTCGAACCTTAGAAAATCCGAAATCATCCTCTGCTTCTACTGTTAAGGGCAAAAGCATATCATCACTTAAATCCACATCTTGACCAGGAAAAGTAATTTGCACCAAAGGAAACTGATCCTCTAAAACCGTCATCCGATATTCAATCGGGTCGGAATTAGTTCGGTCTTTCTTGTCCACCAATTCAATATGGTAACTCCCATCCCTGAGTAGGGTAAAACTACTTTTTGCCTCTTGACCCACTATCCTTAGAGGTAGCTCAGCATTATTGTCAAAAACTAATTTCCCTGCTTTAACCGTTTTGTTGGTCTTTAGTGATATTTCAGCTCTAGTGCCTTTCAACGCCGTGAGATCTCCTACATTCTCGTCTAAGAATTGGCTCCCTAACTTCGAATAGGAGGGATATTTCAGTTTTATCTGCAGATTCCTTACAAAGGGAAGCTCAACAACAGATATCGAATATTCAGGGCTTGAGTGCGAAGCGGCGTGTACTTGGTACTTCATATTGTCCTTTACGTTCTCAAGATTAAAGGAAAATTCGTTCTCCTTTTCAGCGGAAAGAACATGGTGTTCAAATTCTTTGGCTTCTTCTTTCTTCAAGCCGAGCACAACCTCTGAGATTTGGACTCCCTCCACTTTAGCCCGTATTTCGATATGGTCTCCCTTTACCACTTCAATATCGCCTGGAGTAACGTTGAGCCTAAGGTCGGGATTCTTGGAGAATTCCCGCAAGGGATGAATTAAGCGGTACGATGCGTTCAGAAAATCACTCGAAAAAATACTCGTGACTAATAAAATTACCGCAGCACTTCCAAGCCAAAATCTGAAAGTTTTTTTTACAGAAGAGACATCGGCTACCGCATCAAATTTGACCTCGCTAATTTCTTCATTTATTTCTGTCAAAGAAGCGTCAGCCAGCTCTAAGGAATAGCCCTCAGGATTTTGTCTGTGTTTTTGAAACACCTGCAAAGCATCGGCAAATCTGTCCCGTATTTGGGTAAAATGATTACCTACTTTCAAGGCCAAACTGATATCATCAGGAGAGTGGGGCCGAAACAAAATGGAATAGACCGGGCGCAAGACAAACCAAATTAACGAGCCCATCAAAATCAAAATAGTCACACCAAGTAAAATGAGACGGGGTAAAGGGTCCAATCGTAAAATTGCTTCTGTAGCCAGCGCTAACAAAATCAGCGCGAGTAAAACAATAAGAAAGGTGATGAACCCTTGCGCCAGACTTAGTTTTTTTTCTCTTTGTCTGAGGAGATGTAAGCGATGAAGGATATTTTGAAATATTTCTTCGTAAGCACTCATTATTTACCTTAATGGGTTAAAGCATGAACCATGATGTTCGTTCCCATCTCAAAAGCTCTATGCCGGACTTCCGGTGGGTCTCCATGCACGTTTGGGTCGGCCCAGCCGTCGGAGATATTAGTATTGAACGTGTAGAATACAACCATTCTACCTTCATAAAAAATTCCGTACCCGTGTGGAGGGCCACCGTCGTGCTCATGAATCTTAGGAAGGCCATTGGGGAAATCAAAGTGGCAGTGATAGATTTCATGAGAAAATGGAATTTCAATGAGCTCCTCGTTTGGAAAAACCTTCTTAATTTCTTGGCGAAACGACTTGTCCATGCCATAATCATCATCGGCATATAAAAATCCACCATGGGTCAGATAATGACGCAATCTTTCTACTTCCTGTTTTGAAAATGTTATTTTGCCGTGACCGGTCATAAAAATCACAGGATAAGAAAACAAATCTTCTTCCATAATTTCAACGATAGCTTCCGCATTCCCTACATCGATGATGGTATTATCGGACATAAAATCCAAAAGGTTTGGAATAATGGAAGGGTCGTTATACCAATCTCCGCCACCGTGATATTTTAATCGAGCCAAAACAAATTCGCTTTTAGGCACTTTTATTTGAGCAAAAATATTCGAAAATGTGACGCAGAGAAATAAGAGTAAAACAACTTTTTTCATTGGGACACTTAGTATATTTTAAAACCTACCATTACCACCATGGCCACAGCGGCCGCAATTTTGGTCAGCTTACCTCCAACAGAACCTAAAAAAGCTCCAAAACCTGCACGCAGCGATTTTTGCATATCTTTGGAAGCAAAATATTCAAACAAAGTGGCTCCTACAAACGCGCCAAGAAAAGCGCCGAAAATAGTTCCAATTACTGGAAACAGGGGGGTTAACCAAATGGCACCTACGAATCCACCCAAAATGGCTCCAAATATCCCAAGCTTAGAGGCGCCATACTTAGCGGCCGCAGCCGCACCCATGAAAAATTCAACGACCTCGGCTAATACGGAGATGAGCAATAATATTCCAATAAATTTCCATGTCATCTCAGCAAAGTTTGTGAGCCAGCCGTATATGAGAGCATTGCCAACTATGACAAAAGTCCCGGGAATTCCAAAAGGGACGATGAGTATACTAACCAGCATTAGAATCCAAAAGACAATTTGCCCTATTATTTCCAAAATAAACATATATGAATCTATTCTTTGACTTCGATATAAACATCCTTTGTTATATCTGCTACCCATTTCTCAAATTCTCTTTGACGTTTGAGATTCAAAGCCCACTGTTCAATCTGTTCCCAATCTTCAGATATGTTGAGTTTTCTGGCTGGTCTTCTTGCATCAAGCCGTATCAAATGGTAGCCAAACTTAGTTTTCACAGGGTCTGATATTTCTCCAACTTCTAATCCTAAGATAGCCTTTCGAAAAGACTCTATTTGAAATTGGTCTACCTGAAACCAGCCCAAATCGCCGCCTTTAGCAACCGTTGACTCATCGTTGGAATATTTTTGGACTAACTCTTCAAACGTTGCCTCGCCATTCTCTATCTGCTTTTTGAAGCTCTTTAGCTTCTCTACGGTGACGGTTTCATCCTCCGGTGAGGTGTCCAAACGAATAAGTATATGACGCGTATTAATCTTTTCTCCCCTTTTTTCAATAAGCTGGATAATATGCAATCCAAACCGCGTTCTAACGATGTCAGATATTTCACCGGGGTTCAAAAGAAAAGCCACCTCCTCAAATTCTCTAACAAAATCCCCCCTCTCAATAAATCCCAAATCGCCGCCTTTAGAAGCGGAGCCTGGGTCTTCAGAAAAATCTTTGGCTAATTCTGCAAAACTTTCACCATTCTTAATTCGAGACAAAATCTCTTCCGCTTTCTTTCTTGCTTCATTAATCGCTGCCTCACTAGGTTCCACTTTCAAGAGTATATGGCTAATCTTTAGCGATTCTTTTACTTCGGGAAGGCTGTCTCGATAGGCCTTGTAAAACGCCTCTACTTCCCTTCGAGAAATCTGAACTTCACGGTCTTTTTTATCTCTTAATGTTCTCACTAAGAGCCCCTCTCTTACTTCATCACGAAAATCCCGTTTGATTTCCCTCATGGTGAGATTAAAATATTCTTCAACTCTTTTTTCAGAGCCCAATTGAGCTACCATTTGTTGAATTTGATTTTCAAGAACCTCTTCTACTTGTTTGTCATTGACAACAATGCTGTCTTCTTTGGCTCTGACAAGAAGAACTTTCTGTGTAATCAAGTTACTTAAGGTCTCCTCTCGCAATCTATCAAATTTATCTGGCTCTTTCTGAGGGTCCAAACCAAGCTGCAACGCTAAATTGTAAGTGTATTGATAAAGCTCTGATTGGAGTATGATATTATCATCCACGATGGCCACGATTCTGTCAACTACTTCCTGAGACCAAAGGCTCTTTATCAAAATTACCAGCGATAATAATATTAAAGATAAAAACCTTCTCATAAACACCACCTTTTTTTATTCCGCAACATGAGTTGAAGAATCCAAAGTAACAGAGTCCAATAACGTAAAATTAGTTTCAATTATGGTTTTACTTTTCATTTGCAATAGAAAGCGATGAAATCGCTCCTGCTTCTTTTGGGCTTCTAATTTGAGCCTAATTTCTTCAACAACTGTCTCAAATTTCTTTATATCACCTTTATTTTGTTTATCTACTAACCTTAAGATATGATAACCGAAATCCGATTTTATGGGAAAGGAAAGCGCTCCGATTGGCATATTAAACACAACCTTGGAGATTTGAGGAATAACTTCATCTCTTGAAAAATAACCTAAATCCCAAGCATTTGTGTCGGAATCACTATTGACCTCTTTACTCAATGCCTCGAACGTCTCACCACTCCTAAGCCTTTTTCTTATTGCATTGGCTTCCTTCTGAGTTTTAACTAAAATATGATAAGCATGAACGACGTCTTCGGTTAAAACAAAACTATCTTTGTTAGAATCAAAATAGGCTTGGATTTCTTCGTCGGTCGCAGTTACCTCATTGTCTAACTCAACTTCTATGAGTTTGTTAATAAGAAGTTCTTTTTTAAGTTTTTCGAATTCTTTTTGCAGATCAATTCTTTCGTCTAACTTCTGCCGTCGAGCTTCTTGATAAAGCACCTGATTATTTATCCATCTCCGGACATACTCCCGAATGTCAGATGAAGAGAGATTGGAACGAATTTCCTTCGGTATCTCAGCCATTACTTCTTCAAGGGTTAGGGTCTCTTTCCCGACTTTTGCCAATACCTGCTTTTCTTCTTTTTCAAGATTATTACAGCCCAAGCATGTGAGAATGAAAAATCCAAGAAACAGGGGCATCTTTAACCTCTTAAAAGACAACATGTTATGCATGTTATTAACTTTATGTTTATTTAGTGAGCAAACATTTAGAATATGATTTATTGGCCTTTAATAAACTTTCTAAGAAACTTCTAATTTCCAGAAGCTTATTATCATCGATTGATTCTATTTTCATCCGGATCCCTAAGCCATCATTTTGAAAAAACTCAAAAGGTCTAGAAGCATTTTCCACCATTGAACCTATCCACTTTTTAAATGGTTCCCCATCATCTTTTAATAGATGGGGTCCGAACACCGCTTGCACATTTTCTCCGTTAACGCTAATATTTCTTAATCCAAGCTTTGCTCCAAGAATTCTTAAAGATACAAAACCAAGCAAGTTTTCAACTGACTCAGGAAGCCTTCCAAACCTGTCAACTAATTCTAATCGAATCTCATCGATCTCCTCCATATTTTTTGTTTCCGTCAACCGGCGGTAAATATTCACCCTCTCAGATGCTATTTCTACGTAATTTTCTGGAAGATAAGCATCCAAATCAATATCTATTTGAGTCTCGATGTGCGGAGCTGTTTCTTCAAGGGGCATCTTTTCCGACTTAAGTTCCTGCACCGCCTCGTCTACAATTTTGTTGTAGAGATCAAATCCTAAAGCATCGATGAACCCCGTTTGCTCAGCTCCTAATAAATTCCCCGCCCCACGAATCTCCAAATCGCGCATTGCAAGTTGACTGCCAGAGCCTAATTCTGAGAATTCTTCAATGGCTTGCAGTCGCTTCAAAGCTTCATCCGTGAGAGTCTCAATTGGAGGAATGAGTAAATAAGCGTAGGCCCGATGGTGAGACCGCCCAACACGACCACGAAGTTGATAAAGCTGCGCCAGTCCAAATTTATCAGCTCTATTTATTATGATAGTGTTAACGTTTGGCATATCTAATCCAGATTCGATGATCATGGTGGAAACAAGGATTTGGTATTTGCGGTCCATAAAATCTATCATAACCTGTTCAAGATCCTTCTCATGCATCTGACCATGGGCCACTGCTACATGCGCTTCTGGAATTAAGCTGCTTATCATGCTGGCAACGCGATCAATGGAGTGAATACGATTATGCACAAAAAAGACCTGCCCTCCCCGTTCTAATTCTCGTAGGATCACTTCTCGAAGGAAAGATTTATTGAACGTTAATATCTCAGTGACAATAGGAAGACGATTCTTGGGAGGCGTATCGATGTTGGTCATATCCCTGGCTCCCATCAAAGAAAGATAAAGGGTTCGCGGGATAGGCGTAGCTGTGAGGGTCAATATGTCAATGGTCGCTCTAAAACGCTTCAGTCGTTCTTTGTGGCGTACCCCGAATCGCTGCTCCTCATCAATTATCAATAGCCCAAGGTCCTTGAAGGCGACGTCCTTGGATAACAGACGATGAGTACCAATCACGATGTCAATTTGCCCATTTTTCAATTTCTCTACTATTCTTTTCTGTTCCGCTGTGCTCCGGAATCTGGAAAGCATCTCAATTTCCACAGGGAATTTTTCTAATCGCTCTCGGAAAGTCATGTAATGTTGATAGGCCAAAATGGTCGTTGGCACAAGCATGGCCACTTGTTTTCCACTCATGACCGCTTTAAAAGCCGCACGTACAGCCACCTCAGTCTTACCATATCCCACATCTCCACAGACTAAACGGTCCATCGGTCTTGAACTTTCCATGTCTTGTTTTACTTCTATTGTAGCTCTTATTTGGTCCGGGGTGTCTTCATAGGGAAAAGAAGCCTCCAGTTCCCGCTGCCAAAGGGCATCCTCAGAAAAAGCATGTCCAGCTTGGGCTTTCCGTTTGGCATAAATATCAATTAATTCTTGAGCGATATCTTTTATCTTCTTTTTAGTCTTATTTTTTAGTCTCTGCCAATTAGGTGCTCCTAACTTGCTAAGCGCTGGTTTCATTCCCTCTTTTGCTGAATATTTATGAACCCGATCCATCCGTTCAATGGGCACATACACTTTGTCTCCATCCCGGTACTCCAAATGAATACACTCCCTTTCATGTCTTCGGATGGTTATTTTTTCCAATCCCTTAAAAACGCCTATACCAAAATCTACATGTACCACATAGTCCCCAATATTCAAAGATTTCAACTGGCGTGTTGAAAGACCTCGATGAATCCTTCGAGGAAGCCGAAGTCTCTTCGTTCGGCCAAAGAATTGATGATCCGTAAATATGGCCAAATTCCCTTCAGGAAAAATAAATCCCCTATGAAGTCCTAAAGTGCCAATAGTGAGATTAGGCACCGAAATACCTTCTTCAGCAAATATTTCATCTAATCGAAAGGCTTGATTCTGGTTGTCGCAGAGGAATAAAATTGTAGGTGGTTGTTTGTGCCCGTTTAGTTTTTCTCGATTAAGTCTTTCGATAGTGCCCTTAAATTGTTTAAAATTGCCCCTAAAAACTTCCTGATTTCGCGCCTTAAGATCGATCAAATTGGCATTTGTTGCACCAAATGAAACAAAACTTACCTTCCGAAATTTGTCAATTTTCTCTGTAAGTCTGGTCCAAATTGATTCGTTTGTGGATTTAGCTTGATAGTCAAACCCTTCATAATAATCATGCTTTAGTTCAACGAGGTTTGGATCAATATTTTTGCGAATAAGTTCTGGTTCGTCCAAAACCACAACGGCCTCATTCTTAAGATAGTCGAGCAGAGTATGATTCTTTAAAGATTCTTCTGCAATGTCCTCATCAAGTTCTTGTGGATATACGTGAATATGCTCAATTTGCCTTTTAGATCTTTGAGTCAGGGGATCAAATTCACGTAAGGATTCAACCCGATCCCCCCAAAACTCAATACGGATCGGGTACTCGTTAGAGTAGGGAAATACATCAATTATGCCCCCTCGGACGCTCATTTCGCCGGGACTTTCCACCAGCTCTTCACGCGCAAACCCTAACTCTGCTAACCGGCGGATTGTTTGTTGGAAATCTAAGTCTTCCCCAACATTTACTGAAAGCTTCTGCTTTCGAAAATTATTAGAATATGGCAATTTCCACAACAGGCTTGGCGCATGCGCAATTAAGATCATATCTTTGCCTTCTGCAAGCGATTCCAAAGCAAACTGCTGCGACGCTTTTTGCCATTGATTTGAGTAGTGCCATCCCAATTGGTGAAGTTGTGTTGCAGAAATAAATCGCACTCTTTCTGGACCCAAAAACAATTCCACGTCTTCTTTGACCGTCTCAGCTTCCTCCAAATCGGGGTGGACATAAAGAATTTGGCTCGAATATTGTTCAAAAAGATTAACCAAGAGGATTGATTTCAGTGAGCCAAAAACACCTTTGATATTTACCTCTCCTTCCTGTAGAAGTAAATTCCTGACTTTACCCAAAGAGGGGGTACTCAGAATCTTCTCTTTTATCTTATCTACTAACATGCAATGGCCCCACTGGATAAACAAATACTATCCTTGCTTTATTTGTTCTGCTTAAAGTTTGTAGAGGGAGGGATCTTATTTCGTAGGGCACCTCTGGAAACTGCAGCTTCAATTCTTGAATTTCCTTTGCCACATTTGAGCCTTTAATGGCTATGAGCAGACCATGTGTTTTGAGAAACGGTTGTGCCCATTGATAAAGTCTCGGAAGAGCCGCAACCGCCCGACTCGTAACAATATCAAAATTCTTTCTCAATTTATGTTTCAAGCCTGCCTCCTCGGCCCGTTCACATATAAAATCTACATCTTTCAGATTCAATTTTTCTACCAGACTTCTTAAGAAAAGTATTTTCATCCTCTTTGAATCCAGCAAAGTGATAGACAAATCCGGACGAACAATTTTCAGAGGCACGCCGGGAAACCCTCCCCCCGAGCCTAAATCCAAGACAAAAAGCCCTTTTCGAAAAACATCAAAAAGAGCAATTGCAGATGATTCTAAGAAATGCCTTTCAATGATTTTACTTTCGTCTTTTTTTGAAATTAAATTGACTTTCTCATTCCACTTCAGAATTTCATGATAATAAATTCTAAACTGATTCTGCTGACAGTCAGACAAATTGATGCCTACATCATGCAATTGAACGACTAATTGGGGCAAGAGGTCTTTTTCAAATCCTTTTTCTTTTTCATATTCGCTGTGTTTCACGTGAAACATTGCCATAAGATTGTCGAGTTAAGTGGATGAGAAGAATAGAGATATCCGCTGGCGATACTCCAGAAATCCTTGATGCCTGACCAATGGTTCGTGGTTGAATCTTGTGTAGTTTTTCTCGCGCTTCAGCAGATAAGGTGTCAATAGATAAAAAATCAAATCCCTTGGGGATCGGCTTCGAATCCAATTGCCGCACTCGCTCAGCTTGCTCATTTTGCCGACGGATAAATCCTTCATATTTGATCTCAATATCCACCTGTTCGCGGACTTCCTCCCAAGCTTTCTCTCCCCAATGACTGAGAGCATCTAACCCATTAACCCCTCTTAATTGGAATATAGGAACTTCTGGCCTTTTTAGCAAATTGTACAAACTTTCTTTTTCCGTAATCGGCGATGAACCCAGTCTGTTAAGAATGGGATTAATGTCGTCGGGGTGAACCCTAACTTTCTTGAGCTCCTCTAAAGCCTGTTGCATTCTTTTCCGCTTCAAGCTTAATTTCTGATAACCCTCTGACGCAATCAGACCCAAACGATATCCGTAATCCATCAGACGAAGATCTGCATTGTCTTGGCGAAGAATAAGCCTGTGTTCCGCTCTGGAGGTAAACATCCGGTATGGTTCAATGGTACCCTTTGTAACTAAATCGTCTATTAAGACCCCAATGTAAGCTTCGGTACGGTCCAACACAAATGGCTCTTGTCCTCGAATTTTCAAGACCGCATTCACCCCAGCCATAAAGCCTTGACAAGCAGCCTCTTCATAGCCTGTAGTCCCATTTATCTGTCCGGCGAAAAATAAATTGCTAATGCGTTTGGTTTCCGTATTAGCTTTTATCTGTATCGGCGGAAAAAAATCGTATTCGACGGCATACCCCAGACGAGTCACTTTGACTTTTTCCAAGCCGTGAATGGTTCGAATACCTTCTAATTGCACTTCCTCGGGTAGACTGGTTGAAAACCCATTGACGTAATACTCTGTGGTGTTTCTGCCCTCTGGCTCTAAAAATATTTGATGGCGGTCTTTATCAGCGAAGCGGTTAATCTTATCTTCGATGGATGGACAATAGCGAGGCCCAACCCCTTTTATCCTGCCGGTAAACATGGGCGAACGGTCAAATCCTGTACGCAAAATATCATGAGTTCTTGTGTTAGTGTAAGTCAAATAACAGGGAAGCTGAGCTACCTCGAGCTTATCATGTCGAAAAGAAAATGGTACAGGATTCTCATCTCCTGGTTGAGCCACTGTTTTGGAAAAATCGATGGTGGTTCCATCAACTCGGGGTGGTGTGCCTGTTTTTAATCGTCCAGCCTCAAAACCCAGTTCCACCAAGCATTCGGTCAAGCCTTGGGCTGCGAACTCGCCAGCACGACCGGCCGAATATTTAACTTCGCCTATATGGATTATCCCATTAAGAAACGTCCCGGCGGTTAAAATCACTGCTTGGGCCTCTATCACACTCCCAGTTTCGGTGCGTACGCCACAAACTTTGCTATTCTCTATTACAAGCCCTATCCCCATGCCCTGGCGTAAGTCCAAGTTTTCTTGTTTTTCACAGGCTTGACGAATTCTTGCTGCATAAAACGCTCTGTCACATTGCGCTCTCGGAGACCATACGGCTGGGCCTTTGGAGCGATTGAGCATCCGAAACTGAATGCCGGCATCATCTGTGGCCAGACCCATCTCGCCTCCCAAGGCATCGATTTCCCGCACCAGTTGGCCTTTAGCTAATCCTCCGATAGCAGGATTGCAGGACATCTGACCGATGGTAAAAAGGTTCATGGTTAGCAGCATGGTTTTGGCTCCCATTCTGGCAGAAGCCAAGGCCGCTTCTGTGCCGGCATGTCCGCCGCCCACAACCACAACATCGTATATGTCACTTGGCATACAACTGCTTCCCTAGATTCGAAGCATGAAGCTGAAAGTTCGATAGTTTCACGTGAAACATATCTTATTTCCCTATACAAAAATTTGAAAATACATTACTTAGTATGTCTTCCGTTGTGACCACCCCAATCACTTCTCCTAAGTGATCCAAGGCCGCTCTCAAATCTAAGGCCACAAACTCTGACGACAATCCATGCACGAAGGAATTAAGCGCTGCCTCCAGCGACGTAAGCGCTAAGTTTAGTGCCTGTTTGTGACGCACATTAGTCAATATGGCTTCGTCTTGAGAAAAGCCTTGGTTTCCCAAAACCAACTTTATAAGTGTGTCTTCGAGTTCCCGGAATCCCAAATGTTCCTTGGCAGATATTTCTAAGATTCGATAGCCGCCTAATTGTTTCTTCAACGCCTCTCGTCCCAATTTTCGTTCAAGATCTATCTTATTGATCAAACCCACAAAACCGTTCTGACTCTCTCTGCGAGGCTTTCTTATGGTAAACACCTGATTGATTAGTTCAAAATCATGAGTGGTTAGTAGCGATGAGCCGTCAAAAACAAAAAGTATGATATCCGCCTCTTTTATCTGACTTTCTGCTCTGCGCACGCCTTCCTGTTCCACTTTATCGCCCGACTTGCAAATTCCAGCCGTATCCACCAACCTGAACAACACTCCTCGAATATCTATTTGCTCTTCCAGAACATCCCGAGTCGTTCCAGGCACTTCTGTCACAATCGCTCTTTCCTCTTTTAGCAGAGCATTCAACAAGCTGGACTTCCCAACATTCGGCTTACCGACAATCACGACTTTCGCCCCTTCACGCAAAATTTTTCCACGCTCGTATGTACAAAGAAATGCTTTTATATCTTCGGCGGTCCTCTTTAACTTTTGCTCAATCTCCCCTCTATCTGCAAATTCTACGTCCTCGTCCGCAAAATCTAATTCAAGCTCCAATAGAGAACAGATTTCTATAAGACTTTGACGAATATTCTCAACGTTGCGCGAAAGAGCACCCTGATATTGGGAAAGAGCGGTTTTCAAACTCCATTCTGTTTTTGCATGAATTATATCCGCAACTGCTTCAGCTTGCGAAAGATCAAAACGTCCATTCAAAAAGGCTCTTTGGGTAAACTCGCCCGGTTGAGCCAATCTCGCTCCAAGGTCCAACAGTAGTTCTAAGATTTTACGGCTTAGAAATTGTCCACCATGGCAGCTTATTTCCACAATATCTTCTTTAGTGTAGGAATTGGGGGTCCGGAATATGGTTACAACCACCTCGTCTAAGAATTCGCCACCTGGCTTACTCTTTTCCGAAGACTTTCCTTCCTCATCTTTTGATGGCATCACTATTCTTCCCCAGTACGCTTTGTGCGATTCTGCTTGCAAAAGCCGAACCTTACCCCGGAATATCGGCTCCACAATAGAGATCGCTGAAGGACCACTTAGACGCACGACTGCAATACCTCCGGCTCCTAAAGGTGTAGAAATAGCCACAATTGTATCTTCTTGATTATACATAAGAACTTTTGCACTCTTAAAAAAACAGCCCTACGCAAACGGCAGGGCTCAAAAAAATTACTTAATCTCAGAGTGTGCTAATTCTATCTACTATTAGTCTAAAACTTCTTAAGTTTCCTTCTGTAATAATTGTATCTGAACGCATTTCTTTTCTCAACCTTCGCTTTTCCAGTTTTTGCAGCATTGTCACTCTTGGGATGATAAGGTATCAATTTCTCTTGAAAAATTGAGAATAGATTAAATAACGCGTAATATAGATTCAATCCAGACGGAAAACTATTAAAAAGTAACGTGAAAAAAACTGGCATAAAATAGATCATCGCCTTTTGCTTTGGATCTTTCATAGAAATTTTTTGCTGAACGAACATCGTGATACCCATAAAGAGTGGAAGAATGTTCACCAAATTTCCGTAAAGTGGTAGAGAAAAGGGAAGCGTGGCTACTGTATCTGGACGCGATAGGTCTTGTATCCACCAGATAAAATGAGCTCCGCGCAATTGTATAGTAGAACGAAAAACATTAAAAAGAGCTATTAGAAGAGGCATTTGCAAAAGCATTGGTATGCAGCCACCTAAAGGATTTACACCATGCTCCTTGTACAGCTTCATGAGCTCTTGCTGTTTTTTTTGCGGTTCATTTTTATATTTCTCGTTTAACTTTTGCATTTCAGGTTGTAGAGCCTGCATTTCCTTCATTGACTTATAACTTTTCCGGGTTAAGGGATAAAGGACTAATTTTATAAGAATTGAAAAGACAACGATCACCCACCCGTAATTCGGAATGACTTTGTGCATCTCCTTGAAGCTCCACAACACAAATTTCGCAAATGGTCGAATTGGCGCCCATCCAAAGCTCATCATCTTTTCTAACTGAACCTGGTAGCTCTTCAATATGTCATAATCCAGTGGTCCTACGTACAGAGTAAAATTATTCACATTCTTCGGTTCATCATAAAACGGCATCTGTAAATCAAACCCGTATTTTTTCCACTTCTTCTTCTCACTTACAGGGATCTGTTCACCATAATAATTAACAGCCTCTGCCTTCACCTCCTCAGGAATCACTACCACAGAAAAATATTTTGTTCTAATGGCCACCCAATCTGTCGGATCATCCAAAGATTTGTATTTGTCTTTCGCATCAAATTTTTCTAAGTCTCCCTGCAGTGCATAGCCATGAGCATTGTTCATATCATCCACAAAATTGTGCTCAGTCGATCTCAGTCCCGTGCGCCAAATCAGATAATAACGAAAACCCTCGACAATTCTGTCGAAGTTATGAAGTTCAACTTTCAAGTCCACCGAATATCTATCTTGATAAAATGTGAATATCTTCTTGATGCTTCTGTTCTCACCGAGATTCAATTCAAATTCGAGTTGATCGCTGACATTTCGATCGCCTAAGACTATCTTATGTTTATTAACGGAAAAGACAAATGGGCTGGTATCAATCGTGTCTTCAAAAGTTGGCACAAGAAGAGCAAGATTTCCAAAACCATCTTCACCAATAAGCTGCACCTGCGAGCTGTCGGCAGCTATATAATTTCTTAACGTCCAGGAGCGAAGCGTGGCGCCTTGCGTTGATAACATGGCCTTGTACAAATTCGTTTCAACGGTTACGGTTTCTCCGGCTCCCAACAATTGTGAATATTTGTGCGCCTCTTCCAACAGATCGCCCTTTTTTTCTTTTGCGCGCGAAACACTCCCCGCCGGAGCCTCCAACGGGTAAGCCGGCTCCTCTTCTGACGGTTCTAAACCTTTATCTTTAGCAACAACTTCTTTTTCAATTTCCTCTTTAGGTATGACCTTTTTAGTGGGCTGAACCAATCTTTTGTAATAATCAGTAGACATAATAACAAAAATCAGGCCTATCAGAAGAAATGCTAAAATTGTTCTCTTATCGAATTCCATATCACTTGTCTTATTAAATTAATTTAAGGGATCATACCCACCGGAATTAAAGGGATGACATTTTAAAAGCCGGACTGCACCTAACCAAATTCCCCTAAAAAATCCATATTTCTTTAGTGCTTGTAAAGTGTAATCAGAGCAACTCGGATAAAATCGACAAGAGGGCGGAAAGAGGGGTGATATGAATGTCTGGTATAATCTTATTATAGCAATCCCAATATACTTCATTCTGCGGCTTTTGAAACCAGTTTTCTTAATAGACTCAAAAATTCTTTATCCAAGATTTCAAATTTTACACGTTCGATTCCTGGTTTTGCAACCAAAACGATATTCATCTTTTGGGGTAATTTATCCTGGTTTAGTCTCAAAACTTCTCGCAGTCTTCTTTTAGCCCGGTTGCGTCTAGCTACCCCTTTTATTTTTTGTGAAACAGCAAACCCAACGCGACATTGATCGGATGCTAAAAACAAAAGCAAAATATGATCTGAATGTAAACGAACACCGCTCTCAAACAACTCGTTGAAAACGTCTGATCTCTTAATAATCCTCTCTCTTCTCAAACGAAAATCAGACATATTCAGCCAAATTATCGGTCACTGACCGTCAAGCTCTTTCTCCCTTTTGCTCGGCGATTATTCAAGATTGCACGCCCAGACTTGCTCTGCATTCTTGCCCGAAACCCATGTTTGTTTAAGCGCTTACGGTTGTGCGGTTGATAAGTTCTTCTCATGTAATACCTCTAAATTACTCAATGAGTTACGTTCACAAAATCCATACAAAATATTAAATATTAAATTAAAAGTCAAGCAAATTCTACTTAGCTATTTTTTTGAAACAACTTTTTTCCCTTGACATTGATCTCGTTTTTGCTAAATTTTCAATATCTCACCAAAAGGAAGATCACCATTAAAATATGTGGATAACTTTACAAACTTTACATTTTATTAAATGGCTCAGCCCCCAACAGATGGCCGATAAGCTGTGATCCACACGGTTGATTTCGACCAATTGGTTTACTATAACTTGTTATGTTTATTAATGTTGGCGTGTTGTTCACAATGTGGGTATTTTGTGGATAACCCCAACGGTAAGCCAAAGGAGGTGATTTGAGGGCATATACTATGCCCCAACCTCCAATAACAATTGTTTAATTTATTAACCACCAACATAGTGAGGATTCGGTAAAATGCTACCTAATTGTGCTACTGTGTGGACCGATTGTCTTTCCATAATTAAAGACAGTATTAATCCACAAAGCTTTACTACCTGGTTCAAACCCATTAGAGCAGTGAAGCTCGAAGAACAAAATCTTACAGTAGAAGTCCCTAGTCAGTTTTTTTACGAATGGCTTGAGGGTCATTACAGCGGCCTGATTAACCAAGCATTGTTGCAAGTCCTCGGCGACAATTCTCGGTTGACCTATTCGGTAGTCGTTAACGGCA
This sequence comes from bacterium, assembly GCA_046758765.1. GTDB lineage: Bacteria > Zhuqueibacterota > Zhuqueibacteria > Oceanimicrobiales > Oceanimicrobiaceae > JBHIAW01. The sequence continues at coordinate 17,435 of JBHIAW010000003.1, read as the reverse complement.
ACAGCAAGTCAATGCATATTCCTTCCATTAATCAGAAACAGCCTCTAAAGAAACCTGACAAAAGGAGTAATCTAAATGAGCGTTATCAATTTGAGAATTTTGTCGAAGGCGCAAATAATCAATTTGCAAGAGCCGCGTCTCTTGCAGTCGCTGAAGCTCCAGGGAAAACCACTTTTAATCCCCTGGTTGTTTATGGCGGTGTCGGACTAGGAAAGACACACCTAATTCAGGCGATCGGTAACTTCTCATTACTTGAAAGCACGGCCCGGCACGTTCTCTATGTCGACAGTGAACGCTTTACCATCGATTTCATAAACTCCATTCAAAACAACAAAACCACAGAATTTAGTTCTATATACCGCAACGTTGATTTGCTCTTGGTTGATGACATTCAATTCTTCATAAATAAAGAGAGAACTCAGGAGGAATTCTTCCACACGTTTAATGCCCTACATAATTCTGGAAAACAAATTGTGCTTTCCTCTGATAGGCCGCCGAAGGAACTGGATGGTATGGAAGAACGGCTGATTTCCAGATTTCAGTGGGGGTTAGTCGCTGATATTCAGCCACCAGACCTTGAAACCAGAATTGCTATCCTTCAACAAAAGGCAGATGAAAACGGCATAGATATGCCTGGCGAAATCATTGAATTCATAGCCATAAACGTTACTTCCAACATCCGTGAATTGGAAGGAGCTTTGATCAGGCTTTTGGCCTTCTCATCCTTAAAAGTAAAGGACATGTCCTTACCTTTAGCAAAAGACGTACTAAAAGATCTTCGGTTAGGAAAGAAAAAAAATATTCTAATTGAAGAAATTCAAAGGACAATTAGCCAACATTTTGATATTCCAGACGATATGTTGCGAGCCAAGACAAGAAAAAAAGAGATTGCCTATGTCCGTCAATTAGCTATGTATCTTACTAAAGAGCTTACCAAATATTCCTTAAAAACTATCGGCCTTCATTTTGGAGGTCGCGACCATAGCACGGTTATTCACGCCATACAATGTATTGAAAATCAAATAAGAGAGGACAAAAGGGTTTGGGACGATGTACAAACTTTGAAAAGCAAGATCGAACTGTCCACCATGTGACCAAAGTTATCCACTTTCACATGTTAATAACTCTGCTTTTCACCATCATTCTGTGTGGACAACATACAACTTTATGCTCCTTAACAAATTTAAGCAACCACTTTGACTATACTATTTAAGTTATGAACATTTCCGCCACGACCAATCCACAAGCGGACAGACTTTTTAACTCGTGATAATTAATCTAAGAATTAATTATTTGATATATATATCTCAGAGCTTTATCAACATACCCACACCCACTACTATAACTATTTAAATAAAATTTACTTGATAAATATACTATTATTTGTTAGATTTAATTTATGAACAATTAATTTGGGTGGAGGCTTTTATGAAATTCAAAATCAATAAAACAGATTTTTACCAAGCAATACAGAATGTCATTGGCGTAGTTCCTGTTAAGACAACCATTCCGATATTGGGTAATGTCCTTTTACATTTGGAAGAAAATAATCTAACCTTGACAGGAACGGATTTGGAAGTATCTATCTCTACTCGAATGAAAGTACAAGGTGAGGTGGATGGTGGAGTGGCTATTCCCGCTAAAGTTCTATTTGAAATTGTCAGAGAACTTCCAGATATCCCTATGGAGTTAGAATGCAACGAGGAAGACCACAAAATTACCATTACCACAGAAAAAGGATTTTATCGACTTTCAGGTGAAGCGAAAGAAGACTTTCCCAAGATTTCAATAGAAGAAAGTGAGGAATATTTCTTAATAGACTCTGAGCTTCTAGCGAGAATGATTGATAAAACCTTGTTTGCTGTTTCTACCGATGAATTGAGAACCACCTTAATGGGTGTGTACCTTCAAGTAATGGAAAAGGAACTTCGGATGGTTTCTACTGATGGGCACCGTTTGGTGAAGATTGTTGACAAGAAGTTCAACTCTGCGGAATTTCAGAAAGATATGATAATACCAACAAAAGCCTTAAACCTGTTATTAAAGAACATCCAGAGCAATGAGAAAACAAAAGTCAACTTAAGTGAAGATCACGTTGTTTTTGAGCTCGGAGATACGACCATTCTAAGTAAGTGTATTGAAGGTCAATTTCCTAATTACGAGAGAGTTATACCGTTGGATAATGATAAGAAAGTGGTAATAAACCGGGAGTTACTGAGCTCATCAGTGAGAAGAGTGGCTATTTTCTCTAACTCAATCACTCACCAAATTCGCTTCTGTATTTCACAAGATAACGTTAAGATTCAGTCGGAAGATATAGAATTTGGAGGTGAAGCCGAAGAGAGTATTGGCGCCGAGTACCAGGGAGACGATTTAGAGATTGGTTACAATGCCAATTATATTCTGGATATTTTGCGTCACCTAGAGACTGACGAAGTTATGTTCAAAGTGAAGGACGCCACCAGTGCTGGGATTGTTTATCCTGGTAATCAAAGAGAGGACGAAGACCTTCTTATGCTTTTAATGCCTATCCGGTTAAATGAAGATTAGTTTTAGAAGCTTTAAATGTTTGTTGAAAGACTGGCTCTTGTTAATTTCAGAAACTACCTAAAAGCTGAAGTTAACTTTTCACCAAAAACAAATCTAATCTTCGGGTTAAATGCTAAGGGTAAAACAAATATCTTAGAAGCCATATATCTTCTCTGTTTGGGTAGAAGTTTCAGAACGGCAAACAATCAGGAACTGATTACAAGCGGTGATTCGTTTTTTCTTATAGAAGGCAATGTGGTTCTCGAGTGTGGTATTAATAAGAATGTTGTGATACACTTTAAAGAAGGGAAAAAGGAAATAGCAATTGATCATAAGAGACTAACGAGCCATTCTGAAATATTTGGTAATTTTCCCATTGTGGTTTTTTCTCCCGAACATTATAGGATTACCTCTGGTGGGCCGGCAGAAAGGAGAAGGTTTCTTGATTTACTTTTATCGCAAGTCAGTATAAAATACCTTAGGCACCTTCAGGAATATGTGCGAATCCTTAAACAGAGAAACAAGATTTTGCAGCAGATGAGAGAGGGCCTACCAATAAGAGAGGCGACTCTCGAACCATGGACGGAAAATTTAGTTAAGGTTGGAAGCAAAATAATCGAAGAAAGGTGCAGGTTTATTGATGACTTTTCATCCATAATTAATCCTACTTACAGAGAGGTCACAAAGTCAAAAGATAAGTTAGAAGTTGCAATTGAGTCCTCCGTAGTGTTGAATGAAAAGAGGCGCCACGAAGAGAATTTTGAGACCTCCCTCCTGAAGGTCAAAAATAGAGAGAGGGCGCTGGGCATGTCTTTGGTTGGGCCCCATCGAGACGACATTGTCTTTAAGATTAATGGATTGGATTTAAGAAAATTTGGTTCTCGGGGTGAGCACAAATCCGTATTAATTTCGATCAAGATAGCTGAGTTTAAATTCATAAGCCAAAAGAAAGAGGAAACACCAATCTTTTTGTTGGATGATTATTATTCTGAACTTGACAATTTAAGAGAAGAAAAGTTCTTCTATTTGTTAGATGGATTGGGGCAGATTTTTCTAACGAGCCCAAAAGAGGAAGTGTTTGCCAGACATTTTCATTCTTCGGTTGGTGAGAACGAAGTTTCATGTTTTTTTATAGAGAGCGGAGGAATTGAGACAAAAGCAACCGGAGCCCCTGAGCAACATAATTTCTAATCTGTTGCAGCGCTTGGGGCTTGAAACGAAGGTAAAGGAACACGAAGCCATTGTTAAATGGCCGCAAATTGTGGGACAAAAAATATCAAAGGTTACCGTAGCTAACAAAACGGTTGATGGTATTCTATTTGTTAAAGTTAAGAACAATGCTTGGAGAACGGAACTTGTATTTTTAAAAAGAGATATACTGCGTAAGATTGACGAAACCATTGGAATGGGGGTTATTAAAGACATTAGGTTCTTATAACAAAGTAGGGAAACGTTAGGAATGGCCAAAAACAAGAATGACAAGAAGTATGATGCAGAGCAGATACAGGTGTTAAAGGGACTTGAGGCGGTCAGGCGGCGGCCTGCCATGTATATTGGCGATACGTCTGTTCGAGGGCTGCACCATCTGGTTTATGAAGTGGTGGACAATAGTATTGATGAGGTTTTAGCGGGTTACTGCAACAAGATTTCGGTAACCATAAATAAGGACGAGAGCGTCACAGTAATCGACAATGGTCGAGGAATTCCCGTTGGTGTTCACCCCACAGAAAAGAGACCGGCACTAGAGGTTGTGATGACCACGCTGCACGCAGGAGGAAAGTTTGATAAGAAGACTTACAAAGTTTCGGGAGGCCTTCATGGCGTTGGTGTTTCTGTGGTGAATGCCCTATCTGAATGGTGTGAGGTGGAAGTTTATAGGGACGGAAAAATCTATCTACAGAGGTACCAAAGAGGCTTTCCAGAAAAAGATGTTAAAGTAGTCGGAAAAAGAAAAACCACAGGTATCAAAACCACCTTTTCACCGGATAGAAAGATATTCAAAAAGCCAAAATTTAGTTTTGACATCATTTCTGAAAGAATGAGAGAATTGGCCTTTTTGAATAAAGATTTAGAAATTTCAATAACCGATGAAAGAACAGGTAAAAAGAATGTCTATAAATACAAAGGTGGAATCGTTGCCTTTGTTGAGTATTTAGATCAAACAAGGACGGCGCTACACAAGAAACCTATTTACATCAAAGGTGAAAAGGAGTATGTAGCTCTTGAGATCGCCATGGAATATAATGACTCATATATTGAGAACATTTTTTCTTATGTAAATAATATTCATACGGTAGAAGGTGGTTCTCATTTGGTCGGTTTTAAATCAGCGCTCACGCGAACTTTAAATAATTATGCTCAAAAGAATAATCTCCTAAAAAGTGTTGATTTTAGTTTAACCGGAGAGGATGTCAGGGAAGGTCTAACGGCTGTAATTAGTGCAAAAGTAGTAGAACCACAATTTGAGGGCCAAACCAAGACCAAGCTGGGAAACAGCGAGGTCAAAGGCATTACCGAATCTATATTTGGTGATGGTTTGGCTTTTTTCTTAGAAGAGAACCCCGGCATTGCAAAGAAGATAGTAGAAAAATGCTTGACTGCTGCCCGGTCAAGAGAGGCGGCTCGAAAAGCCCGAGAGCTGACTCGTAGAAAAAGTGCCTTAGATGGCAACAATCTTCCCGGAAAGTTAGCAGACTGCTCAATTCAAAACCCGGCCCAGTGTGAAATATATTTGGTCGAAGGGGACTCAGCGGGTGGTTCGGCTAAACAAGGAAGGGACCGTAGATTTCAAGCAATTCTTCCTCTAAAAGGTAAAATCTTAAATGTAGAAAAGGCAAGGCTTGATAAAATCTTATCAAATGATGAGATTCGAACCATTGTGACCGCGCTCGGTACTGGAATCGGAGCCGATGAATTTGATCCAGAGAAAGCGCGCTATAACAAAATAATTATCATGACCGACGCCGATGTTGATGGTTCTCACATTCGGACACTACTGCTTACATTTTTCTTTCGATATATGCGAGGGCTTATTGACAAAGGATATGTATACATTGCCCAACCCCCGCTTTATAGAATTCACAAGGGTAAACAAGAGTACTATGCTTATGATGATGATGAACGGGAAGCCATTTTGCAGCGGTTGGGAAAAAATGGTGCCGTGGTTCAACGATACAAAGGTCTTGGTGAAATGAATCCCGATCAGCTCTGGCGTACAACTATGGACCCCGAACACAGAACCATCCTTCAGGTGACTATTGAAGAGGCTTATGAAGCGGATCATATTTTCTCTGTGTTAATGGGAGACCAAGTGGAGCCACGCAGAAAGTTTATCGAAGAGCATGCCAAGTATGTTAGATATTTAGACGTTTAATAAAGTATAGGGTGCTGCGAATAAAGTTATGGAAATACAACGCGATCGAATAGTCCCGGTTTTCTTAGAAGAGGAGATGAAGGACTCCTATATCGACTACTCTATGTCTGTCATAGTTTCTCGGGCTCTACCCGATGTCCGAGACGGCTTAAAACCAGTCCACAGAAGAGTGCTTTACGGAATGAACGATTTGGGCTTACGGCCCAATTCCCAATACAAAAAAAGCGCGCGTATTGTCGGAGAAGTTTTAGGTAAATATCACCCGCACGGCGATGCTGCGGTCTATGATAGTATGGTCCGTATGGTGCAAGATTTCTCGCTAAGATATCCTTTGGTGGACGGTCAAGGAAATTTTGGTTCTGTGGATGGCGATTCGCCGGCTGCCATGCGTTATACTGAGGCGAGACTCGCTTCCATTGCGATGGAAGTTCTAAGAGACTTAGAAAAAAACACGGTCGATTTCGTACCCAACTTTGATGAAACATTGCAAGAACCTACGGTCTTACCTTCTGTTTTACCAAATTTGTTAATAAATGGCTCCTCAGGCATTGCAGTGGGCATGGCTACAAATATCCCGCCTCATAACTTAGGCGAGGTCGTTGATGCTTTAGTTGCTTTAATCAATCGACCCGATTTGACTGTTGACAGTTTAATGAAACATATTAAAGGCCCAGACTTTCCTACCGGAGCTATCATCTACGGTGATGAAGGGATTGATGAAATTTATCGAACTGGGCGCGGCCGCATTGTCCTTCGTGCACGAGCAAATATCGAAACGGTTCGCAGTGGACGCGAGAATATTATTGTGAGCGAGCTGCCTTACCAGGTTAACAAGGCCAACTTGATAGAAAAGATTGCAGACTTAGCTAGAAATAAGAAGATTGAGGGAATCAGCGATGTGCGAGACGAGTCGGACCGAGACGGGATGCGGGTTGTCATTGAGTTAAAGCGAGATGCACCGGCTGAAGTTATTCTCAACCAGCTTTTCAAACATACGCAAATGCAGGCAACGTTCGGGACAATTATGTTGGCACTGGTGGAGGGGGCTCCCAAGATTTTGAATCTCAAAGAGGTTCTTGAGCATTTTATTAGCTTCCGCCACGAAGTCGTTGTCCGACGGATAAAATTCGATCTAGAAAAGGCCGAGAGTCGCGCCCATATCTTAGAAGGTCTAAAGATTTGTCTTGACAACATAGATGAGATCGTGGCCATTATTAAGAAATCGAGGAATCCGCACACTGCGCGAAACTCGCTGATTAAACGATTCAGTCTTACTGAAATCCAGGCCCAAGCAATTTTAGATATGCGGCTACAACGGTTGACGGGATTGGAAAGAAAAAAGATAGAAGACGAATACTTAGAAACCATAAAGGTAATAGAAAAACTGCGGTCCTTATTAGAAAGTAAACCCAAAAGAATGCAGTTAATCAAAGAAGAATTATTAGAACTAAAAGAAAAATATGATGACGATAGAAGAACAGAAATAATATATGAAACCGAGGAGTTTTCCATTGAAGATATGATAGCCGAAGAGGATATGGTAATTACCATTTCCCATTCAGGTTTTATAAAGCGATTTCCGGTTTCTAGTTACAAGAGACAACTGCGCGGTGGTCGAGGTTATACGGGTGCCTCTACCAAGGAAGAGGATTTTATTGAACATCTGTTTGTAGCTTCTACCCATAACTATATTCTATTTTTCACAAACAAAGGTCGTTGTTATTGGCTTAAAGTACATGAAGTTCCGCAAGCCGGTCGGGCTTCAAAAGGTCGTGCAATTGTTAATTTACTTCAATTGTCTAAGAATGAAAAGCTGGCCGCATTTGTCAATGTAAGGGATTTTAACAATGAGCTCTATTTGGTGATGGCTACAAAACGAGGATTAATTAAGAAGACTCGACTTTCCGCTTATGGAAATCCACGAAGGGGTGGAATAAATGCTATTACTATTCGTGAAGGAGATGATTTAATTGACGCCGAATTAACTGATGGGACCCATGATATTTTACTTGCTACCCGTAAGGGACTGGCGATAAGATTTCATGAGAATGAAGTGCGAGACATGGGAAGGACGGCTGCCGGTGTAAAGGGAATTGCGTTGGGTAAAGATGATTGTGTTATAGGGATGATAGTCATAAAACGCGAAAGTACGGTTTTGGTGGTAACATATAATGGCTATGGTAAACGCACAGATATAAAAGAGTACAGGGTTAGCCATCGAGGCGGGAAAGGTATCATAACCATTAAAGTAACAGATATAACCGCTGAATTGGTGGCGATAAAAGAAGTGGTGGACGAAGATGATATCATGATAATTACAAACAATGGAGTAGTCATAAGACAGGGGGTTAAGAAGCTGAGTATACAGGGGAGAAACACTCGCGGATTTCGTTTAATCAAATTAGATGATGATGATAAAGTAGCCGATGTGGCGCGGGTAATCAAAGAAGAAGAGTAATTAGATTGCCGCTGGTATTGTGAGGGCTGTCTGACTTGATAGTCCTTATTTTTTCCTTTCTTACTTGATGGGGGAGGATGCATATGGTATCGAAACTCTGGGAAACTGAGAAGAAGCGATTAGTGGAGATTTTGTTGAGGAGAATTTCCCACGGAAAGGAAAAGATTAGACATGAAGAGATAATAGACGGGGAATATCCAGAGGTTTTCCAAGTTTGTCTCAAAAATTACGCCCGCAGAGTATTTGAGCAAGAAAAGCCACTGCAAATCTCTACCCAAAGCCATTATGACCTCCAGGGTGAGCAAATCAAAAAACAGCTTGAAGATTTGAAAGAAACACTAATACGAGAGACGCTTTTTACGAAAGAAGAAATTATCCATCTTGCCAAGGTCTCGGTAAATCTCCAATTTGATGCTTTGGTGCGGCCTCGGCAAACCACAATCGAAGTTCTGTTTAATACAACCAACCAAAGAGATAAGGATGACGTTCTTGTAGTCGTCCAAGGTCTCGGTGAAAATCGTCCATTTATTCAAAGGCTTGTTAGCGCGATTGAGAATCTGGACACCGAAACCATAACCCGTCAAGATTTTGAAGAATTAACACGACCGTTAGAGATAGAGGTTTATAATGAAAAGCCAATCTCTACCTTTCTTAAAGAAATAAATTTGCTAATCAAATTTGAAGCTTCTATAACTGGTGAAGAGAACCGAAGTGTGAATTCTCAAGTGCTGTTGGGGATGCTAAATGAAAGAGGATTGGGACCAATAGCGGATGGTATGAAAGAGGAAGCTTTGAGCAAGGAATTTTGGACATTTAAGGAAATTGAGAATGCATTAGAAAGACACCTCTTAGTAGGAGGGCTTGAACACTTGAAATCTCCCGCCAATGAAGAGGCTACTTTGCATGATAGAAAAGATAGTAAAAGGTTTCTCAGTTCGCGGAAGGATGCTATATCTTTAGATGCGTTCGATGAAATAGACACGAGCTTGGATAGCGAAATTTCAAGAAAACGAGAGTCCACTGCTGAACCCCATACTATAAGGTTTCAATTAGTTGAGGATAGAGCAGAGACAAAACCTGAAGCAGACTCAGGATTTACTGCAAGCCGAAGATTCAAGGAATCTAAGACCATCTCCGGGTTTGAAGACACTCTCATTATTAACAGACGTGACATAGAAAGCCAACCCCCAGGTCCTTATCCTGCTCTCCACACTTTAATTGATCAAAAGAATCGAAAGATATTCATAAAAAAGATATTCAGAAAAGACGGTCAGCAATACATTGAATTCATTCAACGGCTTGAAAAACAGGACAAATGGAAAGAGGCTAAGGCCATAATTGATGCAGAACTTGAAAAGCGAGGTATTAAACCATATTCTAAGGAGGCCATCCTTTTGGGGGATGTTGTATTTTCTCGCTATTTTTCTTAAAGACGTCCTATGCCACTAAGCACACATCAGGGCAGAGTAAGATATCAAAATTATCTCATGTCCAGTCTGTTTGCTGCCTTAACGGCTGCCGGTGCGTTTCTAAGAATTCCGCTGACTTTTTATGTACCCATCACGCTTCAAACATTTTTTGTTATACTCGCGGGCTCCGTTCTTGGAGCGAAATTTGGAGCGATAAGTCAAATCATTTATCTAACGGTTGGACTTCTTGGCGCCCCAATTTTTGCTCATGGCGGGGGCCCCGGTTATGTTTTTCAACCAACCTTTGGGTATCTTGTGGGCTATCCAATAGCTGCCTATGCTATCGGCTATATGATATGGGGAAAGAATGACTCTAATAGGTCAAATCTCCCTGGTTTCCTTCGCATCTGCTTCTCTAACCTGATGGGCGTGCTTATCATCTTTGTTTTTGGCGTTACGGTGCTTTACTTGAATATCAAGATGATAGTCGGAAAACCGATTACTCTTGGCACGGCACTCTGGGGCGGCTTCGTGATTTTCATTCCAGGAGATATCATAAAAATTCTTCTCAGCTCCTTCATCACTGTAAAACTATATCGCATTCTGCAAGCTCTCAAACATTTTTAGACATTGCATAAATCGTCCAAAAAAACTATATTTAATTGATGGTAGCAACGGTGAAAACTGGAATTAGCTATTTTGGCAATCGCAATCCTCGTCACTTTGTTAGTGATTTGGAGGAGATTCTGAACCACAATTGCAATTTCATTGTGCACACTTTTTCTGAAAATGATCAAGAATTTTATAGGGATACCATTAAAGAATTAATTTCTCTTTCAAAGGACGCAGGGTTGGAATGTTATGTGGACCCCTGGGGCATTGGCAGAGTTTTCGGTGGCGAAGCGTACAGCAGTTTTGCGTTGAAAAATAGAGACGCCTGTCAGGTTTTGCCCGATGGCAAGTTAGCCCCAGCAGCCTGTTTGAACCATCCTAAATTTCGTCAATTTATGCTAAACTGGATTGATGATGCTGTGGAACTTGGTGCCGATGTCCTGTTTTGGGATGAACCCCATTTTTTTGTGAATCTTCAAGATAAGAATCGCTTCAATCATTGGTATTGCCGGTGCAACGCGTGTATTGAAAAATTTCGAGAAAGCATGAATCAAGAAATGTCAGAAGCGGCCCCTGCAGAGATCAGTCGTTTTCAAGAGCAGTCGGTGGTGGATTTTTTAAAAGAGCTGTGTGATACAACTCAGGACAAAGGCGTAAGAAATGGCGTTTGTCTCTTACCTATCAAGGAAAAAAGCCTTGGTCTCTCCGATTGGTCTAGGGTTGTAAGTATCCCTAGTCTTGATGTTTTCGGTACGGACCCTTACTGGATATTTTTTAAAAAAGAGCTTCGGCAATTTGTTGGAGACTTTGCGGGCGAGGTACAAAATCTCTGTAACAAATTTAATAAGGAGTCACAAATCTGGATTCAAGCTTATAAGATACCGGCAGGACGAGAAGAGGAAATCAAGGAGGCGGTAGCTGTGGCCTACTCTGAAGGGATACGCAATTTTGCCGCCTGGAGCTACTACGGTACTGCTTATATGTCTTACATCCGCAGCGACAACCCCCGAAAGGTTTGGCAAGTTTTGGGTGAAGTTTATGGTGAACTGCAGCGGGGTGACTGGAAGTAAAATTGTGGCACCAAAAGAAATCCTCACAGAACTTTTGCTGAAAGAGTCAGAAGTCATCTTGACACCTCCTTTGAATATGAAATGAAATATTAGTGAAAGAAATAGCGTGATATGCAATATCTCCAAACAATCCAACGAAAAAGCCAAAAGGTAGCCGTTGGCCTTATGTCAGGCACCTCGATGGATGGGGTTGATGCCGCTTTAGTGAAAATAAGAAATCACGGGTTGGAAACCACTCTTGATCTGATTCATTTTATTACTTATCCTTATCCGGTAGGCCTAAGAGAAAAGATTGTAGAAATTTCGATGCAGGGTAAGATTGATGAGATATGTAGGTTCAATGTTCTATTAGGCGAAATCTTTGCCGATGCGGTTATGGCGCTTCTGCAGGCCACACCTATCAAACCAGAACAAGTGGATTTCATCGGTTCACACGGTCAGACGGTTCAGCATCTTCCTGAGGAAACCACTCTTTTTGAATACAAAATAAGGTCGACTTTGCAGTTGGGGGAACCGTCGGTTATTGCCAAGCGTACGGGAATTTTGACGGTGGCTGATTTTCGTCCAGCGGATATGGCAGAGGGTGGGCAGGGTGCCCCGCTTATCCCCTATTTTGATTTCATAATGTTTCGTTCTTCCGAGAAAAATCGAGCCTTGCTAAATATTGGAGGCATTGCTAATCTTACGGTCTTGAAGAAAAATGGTAGCTTAGAGGATGTGGTGGCCTTTGACACGGGTCCCGGAAATATGGTTATCGATGCCCTCATGCAGAAACTTTTTAATAAACCTTTTGACGACGAGGGTCATACGGCGGAATCCGGACGGGTCTCACCAGAGCTTCTGGCCTTTGGCTTAGAACAGACATTCTTTAAGAAGCCACCCCCGAAATCGACGGGTCGAGAAGAATTTGGCAGCGCTTTTTGTGACAAATTTTTAGCAAAGGGAAGCAGATTAAGATTGAAACCCGTTGATTTAATCGCCACAGCCGCAGAATTCACAGTCATGGCCATTTGGCAAAGTTGTCAAGAATTTGCTGCCCCAAAAACCATGATTGATGAATTGATTGTTAGCGGCGGCGGCACCGAAAACCAGCACATCATGAACTCATTACGAAACAAATTCCAAGATATTTCAGTGAAAACTATTGATGAGTTTGGCATTCCCTCGGAGGCTAAAGAGGCGGTCTGTTTTGCTGTTTTAGCCAACGAAACTATTTCGGGAAATCTTAATAATGTTCCCGGTGCAACTGGCGCAGCTAAGCCAACCATTTTGGGTAAAATTTGTTTATGAGGTGATTGCTATGATTAAACAAATTAAAAATATAGAAGAATATGAAAAGCTGATCAATATTCAGCGAAAGCTTAACAAAGTACATCAACTAGATAGGTTGCTGAAATTGTTAGTTGATGAAAGTGTGAAATTAGTTGCTGGTGAAAAAGGACTTTGTTTAATTGTTGACGAAAAAGACAAGAATTTGATTGCATACTACTTAGATCAAAACTTCCATATCAAGAAAAGAAAAAAAAACAGGCCAGATCCTATAGAACAAGTAACACGGCTCTGTCTTACAATCCAAACAGGCAAAAGTTATAATGTATCTGATGCAAGAAAAATGGAGCCTTTTTTGTTTAGGACATTCTTTGATGACTTGATTGTATCTTGTCTGGTGTTCCCTATAAAAAGGTATGGAAAAACAATGGGTGCTATAGCTATTACTTCTTCAGAAGTGAAAAAATTTAGTAAAACTCATGAACGACTTATGAAATTAGTCTGTGATTTCGCGGCTTATTCAATTAGAAATTCTTTTCGATTTAAGAAAGAAATGATTCTTAATCGTCTCAAGCAGTCTCTAATAAAGGCATTAAGCTTAAACGAATTAGTTGAGCAGATTAACGAGGCTTTCGAAGCAGATGGTTGTTCAATATTTCTAAAAAAAGATAATAAACTTATGTTGGAGGCAACAACTGGAATCTTAAATGTAGGAAAAAAGCATGAAATGGTTTATTCCATTGGAGAAGGCTTGACAGGTTGGATAGCCAAATCTAGAAAACCGCTAAGGATTTATGACACTAAAGATGAAGAAGAAGTAGCCCAAAAAGCTCCTGGGTTACAGCGAAAATTTCCAAAGTGGTCTGAAATATTGGGTGAAGAAGGAGACCCAGAGCCTTATTTGGGCGTGCCTTTGAAGTTTAGAAGTGAAGTCACAGGTGTCATTCGTTTATCTCGTGTTAAGGCGGGGAGAGGGTTCACTGCGGCCGATGAAAGTATTTTGACAACTTTGGCAAACTTCATCGCTATTAAGATTGAAAACATGAAACTTCTTGAGGAAGCGAAGAGAGAATCTGAGCTTCGTACAAGAATCATTAAGCATGCGCCGATAGGCATAGCCTGTGTGAATAGAGATGGAACTATTACCGAAGTCAATCAAGCACATATTAATATTATGGGTGGCAATGCGACTGGTCAAAATATTTTTGAGTTGGGTACGGTTCCTAACGATCTTAAAGAGCTTATTAAAGAAGCATTAAAAACAGGAAACCCTTTCGAATGGGGAAGAAGGGAGTTTACTTCTTTATTTGGTAAAAAATCCTTTCTTAGTCTCAGATGCGAGCCTCTTTTCAAAACAGCCAATGAAGTAGAGACCCTTCTGATTCTAGTGGAAGATGTAAGCAGAAAACTAGCAGTGGAGAATCAATTAATACAAATCGAAAGAGTTACCAGTACTCAGAGGATCATTGGCGGTGTACTTCACAGTTTTAATTCCCCCATTGGCTCGATAAAACAGTCAACGGCAAATGCTAAAAACTTTCTTAGAAATCTAATTGAGCTATACATGAGTTTTAAGACTCTCAGGTTGGCGGAGGAAGACGAACAGTTTTACTTGTCGTTATTAGCTGATGTTTTTGAGAAAAGTTCCAGCGAAATGCATAGTTTCAAGGAGGAGCGAAAAGATCGAAAACGTTTGGGAAAATTCTTATCTAAGCACAAAATCTCAAATGCTATTTCAGTGAGCCGAATTTTGGCTAAAGTTGGTATAACAGAGAAGTTGAGAAAAATTGTATATTTGTTACAGAACTATGATCAGGAAAAACTTCTTAATTTTCTGGAAACAGTGTGGGAAATCGGAAGTAATTTGAAGAATTGTGAAACTTCTATTAATCAATTAAGTGTAAGCGCAAACTCCTTAAGAGAATATTCAAATATTGATGTATCTCGATTTGAGGAAGTTGATGTTCATGATGGTTTGGAACGCGTTTTGAATATATTTCGGAATATGATTAACGGAAGAATAAAGATAAAGAAAGCTTATTCTTCTGGGATTCCTAAGATTAGGGCACAAATTGGTACTCTAAACATGGTATGGCATAACCTAATTGAAAACGCCATTGAAGCTATTAAGAATGAAGGAAATATTTATATTGAAACCCAACGACAGAACGATAGAATCATTGTAAAGATAGGAGATGACGGTCCTGAAATTCCTAGAGAGATTAGGGATAAAATTTTTGACATATTTTTTACTACAAAGGGAAGTAATAGGCCATGGGCAGGTTATGGATTGTACTTTAGCAAATTAGTAGTTGAAAGATGTGGGGGAAAACTAACTTTTACTTCTAACAAAAAGCGAACAACATTTTCAGTTATATTGCCCATAGGAGGTGATGCAAAATGAGCGAAGGTATAGTAATTTGTATTGATGATAATCAACAAGTTTTGGTTGCGCTAAGATCTAAACTAGAAGAAGCTTTGGGTAAATCGGTGGAGGTTGAGTGCTTTGAAAATCCAGAGGAAGCTTTATCGTTTCTGGAAAATCTTAAGAACAGAAACGTTCCAATAGTAATTATAGCAGATGAAATTATGCCTGGTCATGACCAAGGGTCAAGACTATTTAAAGATATAAATGAGAAATATCCATGGATTAAAAAGATCCTTCTTACAGGCAAAGCTGGTTACGATGACATCGGCTTCGCGTTTAAAGAAGGTAATGCGGATGCTTACTTTGGAAAACCCTGGGATGAAGAGAAACTTATTTTAACTATAAAAGACCTACTTGAATTAAAAGAAGATGAAATCCTTGAAGCCATTGAGGACGTTGTAAAGCGTAGCCCTCATCCCGAAAAGATTTTTCTTATAACTACAAGTGGTGAAAAATATTCACTTGAAGAACTTTATAACCAAATTAAGAAGAAGACTCCGATTGGATTAGCCCAAAGGAAAGCTATCTTGGAGACCATAATTGATTCACTAGCTAGCGAAAAAATTGATGAAGAAGACCTCAAAAGAATGGAGGCAGAGTTTTTTAGGGGGGAATAATGGAAAAAAAGAAAGTCGTATTAATTAGACCCAGACTTAAAACAACAAAGAATGATGCAACGAAATTTACATACATTTGGGCCTCAAAGGTACTAAAAAAGTTCTTGGATGCAGATGTTTATATTGTTTTTGACCTTAAACATAAGGAAGCTATGAGGAAAAAAGTTGAAGGGGTTCTTCATAAAATCGTAAGTCAGGTTGGTGTTGTGGTATTCTATGGTCATGGTGGTGATTCCGGCACTTCTTTGTTTGGAAGTGATGGAAAAGCTTTAATTGACCTACAAAACAATCAATTGCTTAAAAATAAGATTTGTTATATGATTGCATGTTTCTCAGCTCATATCCTCGGCAAAGATTCGATTTCAGCGGAGAAAAAAGCTTTTTCTTATATTGGCTTTCAAGATCGTTTTGTTTTTATTCCATTTTTAGAAAAAAGTTTTGGTCGATGTGCTAACGCTGGTATTATAAAAATGATTACTGATGGATGTACAACTGGTGATGCTGAACGAACAATACGTAAAAATCTTATTTTTTGTGAAAAATGGTGGCAAAAAAGGAAAAAGTTTGTAATTGCCTCGCTATTTCGTTTTAATTATATTGCTAATGGTCGGAAGAATTTAACGATTCATGGTTATAAAAACATTAACATAAAGTAAGATTAATTGGAAATTAAGATGGAGGGAATATGGTATTTAGCATCTGTATATTTGAAGATTCTTATTCCAATCAACTATATCCGTTAACTTTAACGCGACCTTCATGGGAGTTGCGGTGCGGAATATCAAGTTTAAAAGACAAAGTCTTGAGACAATTTTCCCAGGCTTCTACCTACTTATTTTGTCGAGATTATTTAGCAGAAATTGTTAAAGAGCAAAATCCCAGAGCCAGAGTAAATCAAATTGATGCTGAGAATTGTCTTTTTATCAACGGCCGAGTTTTGTTTGAATCAAAACTTTTAGAATCGGTAGAAACCAGACAAGAACGCATTTGTATGTGCAAAGGTGAGGTGGTAGCGGCTTTCTTACGTGGAGCCAATGTTAAAAAAATGCAATTGATTTCTGAGAAACCATTTCAGGTTGAATGGTTTAGTAATGTCGATATAGTAGAGATACACGCGGAAATAATCAACTATCCTTGGGATTTGATCAATAAGAATGAAAAGGAAATAGAACATGACTTTAATTATTTAGACCTTGGCGGTCAAATACAGGGAGAAATCTCTGAACATGCAGCTTTATTAACTGAACAGCGGATTTACATAGGACAAAACTCCAAGATCAAACCAGGTGTTGTTTTGGATGCAGCGCAGGGACCTGTTTATATAGGTAATAATACAACGGTCATGCCTAATGCTGTCATTGTGGGCCCAGCCTTTGTTGGTGATAATTCTACAATCAAAATTGGGGCGAGGATTTACGAAGGGACATCCATTGGCGAAGTCTGTAAAGTTGGTGGCGAAATAGAAAGGTCGATTATTCATTCTTACAGTAACAAACAGCATGAAGGGTTTTTAGGCCATGCTTATTTAGGACAGCGGATTAACCTCGGAGCCGATACCAACAACAGCGATTTGAAAAATAACTTCGGAACAGTGAAAGTCTACGTGGATGGGAAATGGGTTGACAGTGGTTCTCAGTTTGTAGGACTTTTTATGGGAGATCACTCCAAGA
>JBHIAW010000002.1:0-48840 GCA_046758765.1 bacterium | reverse complement strand
TCTATCTGTTTCTGCTAACACGAAATTGTACGGCACTTTCTTTCCCAATATTGGTCCTATTAAAGCCTTACGTCATGTTATGACACCCACGCTCTCTTTTTCATTTCAACCAGATTTTTCAACTTCATTTTGGGGCTATTTTCAAACGTTGCAAGATACCTCGGGAAAAGTCATTAAGCGGGATAGGTTTGGTGGCACACCTGCTGGAGAGCAAAAAAGTCTATCGTTTAGCGTTAGCAATCTATTCCAAATGAAAT
Organism: bacterium; assembly: GCA_046758765.1. Taxonomy (GTDB): domain Bacteria; phylum Zhuqueibacterota; class Zhuqueibacteria; order Oceanimicrobiales; family Oceanimicrobiaceae; genus JBHIAW01. The sequence goes on along the minus strand of JBHIAW010000002.1, from coordinate 48,583 downwards.
TGGGTGAGGGAGAAAAAGAGAAGAAAATAGACTTGTTTAATTTGAACTTCAGCGGTGGATACAATTTTGCAGCCGACAGCCTGAAAATGCAAAATTTATCAACTTCGTTTCGGGCTAATCCCAGAAGAAACCTCGGGATTAATATGAGCATGAACCACAGTTTCTATGAATTTGATACGGATGCTGGAAAAACTGTGAATAAGCTTCTGTTAAACACTAGAGGCTTTTTCAATGTTCTCAGGCTTACGCAATTTCGAGTTGATGCCAGATGGACTTTGAGTGGCCGTCAAAAAAGTACGCAACCGGCAGTAGGAGGACCATCTTCATCTCCTGCTGTTCCACAGTCTGAACCTCTAAAAATTGAACAGATCGACCAAACCCAATTACCCAGTGAAGGGGACATCAGCGATCGGTTTGAGCCGGAAAGTGCTTTTTCAGCTTTTGACATACCTTGGCGTGCTACCATTTCGTTTTCATATAGTGTAAATAAGTTTAACCCTGCAAGACCCACACGAAACGCTTATATCGATCTTTCTAACGTAGAGGTACAATTAACTAAGAAATGGCGAATTGGTTATCGTCTGCGGTACGATATCGAGAATGGTAAGATTGCTGATCAACGAATCTCATTTCACAGAGACCTGCACTGTTGGGAGGCTCAGTTCAATTGGAGCCCCTCTGGAATAGGTCGAGGCTTTTATTTTAGAATAAACATTAAAGCGCCCCATCTGCGACAAATCAAAATTGAACAACGGGGAGGTACGACCAGTGTGTTCTCACCGTTTTAACCGAGATTGGGGCGAAAAAATTAAACACGGAAGAACTACTGAATATCATCGAATTATCCAATCAGAAACATTCCTCTAACCGCAAAGAGCCACAAGAAGGCGCAAAGGCCACCAAGGATTTCAAGGGCCTATCCTACAATCTCTCTTGAAGGATCATTTTTGTTCAATTATTTGACTTCTTAGCCTTCTACGTGCTTGCTCTGCGTGCTTTTCAGCTAAATTAATTTCGTAACTATTCAGCCCGCCCTGTCATTCCATAGGAATCCTTGTAAATTTAAGCACTAAGTAAACAAGTCCGTTCGGACGTTGATTCAAAAAAGATTCTTCTAGAATGACAGCCTGAATAGTCACGTAATTTCTAAATATTCGCACTTACTGATTATTTTACTTGTAGCTTGCTACGCTATGGATTCCTATTATTCATTTAATAACAGTATTGCCAATTTTAGAAATTATCGCCCCAACTTTTATCTTGATTTTAGTAAGTTAAAAACTTATATTATTAAACAGTTGAAAAATATGATTGGGTAATTTAATGACAAAGATTATTACTATTGCGAATCAGAAAGGTGGGGTTGGTAAGACAACTACTGCGGTTAACCTGTCTGCGTGTTTAGCGGTGGCAGAGCATCCAACTCTTCTTGTTGATATTGATCCCCAGGCTAATTCTACCAGCGGCTTAGGAATTGATCCTAAAAAGGTTCAAAAAAGCACCTACGAAGTTATTATTGAAGACCTGCATATTCATCGAGCGATCACCTCAACATATTTAGACTTCTTGGACGTTCTTCCTTCCACAGTTCGTTTGGCAGGGGCGGAAATCGAGTTAGTCAATACTATTTCCCGGGAAAGAGTATTAAGCAATGCTATGAAGAATTTGAAGAAAGATTATGATTACATTTTTATTGATTGTCCTCCATCTTTAGGTCTTTTAACCATAAATGCTTTAACTGCGGCTGATTCAGTTCTAATACCAATTCAGTGTGAATATTATGCATTGGAAGGCCTGGGGCAGCTACTCAACACGATTCGATTGGTTCAGAAGCATTTAAATTCAAAACTTGTTATTGAAGGTGTTCTTTTGACAATGTATGACAGCCGTCTTAACTTATCCCGACAAGTGGCCGAAGATGTAAAGAGGTATTTTGAAAATAAAGTATTTAAGACCATTATTGATCGTAATGTACGACTAAGCGAAGCCCCAAGTTATGGCAAGCCTATTATACTTTACGATGCAATATCAAAGGGGTCTGAGAACTATATGAATTTGGCGGAGGAAATATTAATTAATGGCCGTTAAGAGGCTAGGTAAGGGATTGGGTGCTCTAATTCCTGACATTGCACTTGATGATGAGCGTCAAGTGGAACGCCTCAAGGAAGTAGAAATCTCAGAGGTCAAGTCGAATCCTTTTCAACCTCGGGAAACCTTCAATCCCGCTGCTTTAGAAGAACTAAAGCAGTCAATTGCTGAAAACGGGGTCATTCAACCTATCACCGTTCGAGATGTGAATTCTGGCTATGAATTGATTGCTGGTGAAAGAAGACTCAGAGCGGCTCGCGAATTGGGACTGGCGCGCATCCCTGCTTTTGTGTTAGAGGTCAACACCGATGAGGAGATGCTGGAACTTTCGCTGGTCGAAAATATTCAGAGAGAAGACCTAAACCCCATCGATGAAGCTAATGGATACCAAACATTAATTTCAAAATGTAACCTTACCCAAGATGAGGTTGCCCAAAAAGTCGGCAAGGACAGGTCAACTATTACTAATTCTTTACGCTTATTAAAGTTACCAAGCATTATTCAAGAAAGTTTAATTCAGGGGGAGATTACTGTGGGCCATGGCAGAGCTCTATTAGCTCTACCAAATAGCAGCGACCAAATTACACTGTGGAAAAAAGCAGTAAAAAAGAAATACTCAGTACGTCAGATTGAAAAACTTGTCAAGCAGCCCACGCACCCATCGAAGCCCAAGAAAGCAAAACGGAGAGATGTCGATCCACTCATTCAGGAATCGGAAGACAAATTGAGGAGCATATTGGGGACCCAAGTTCGAATCCAGCAGAAAAGAAAAGGAGCAGGTGGCAAGATCGAAGTCGAGTACTATTCAGATGCTGACTTGGAAAGAATATTAGAACTGATGGAACGAATTTGAAGATGTTTAAGAATTTGTAACCATGAGAAATCTCTTGACATTTAGGGGGGCGGTTGTTAAATTAAATAATTTATGGTATGATTATCAAAAACTTGAGGGAAATTCTAAGACGTTAATTGTGACTATTCAGGCTGCCGTGTCATTCCGTAAGAATCTTTGTAAATTTTAGCACTAAGTAAACAAGGTTCGTTCGGACGTTGATTCAAAAAAGATTCTTGTAGAATGACAGCCTGAATAGTTACCATTAATTTGAGAGTATTTTTGGCACAAATTCAATGTCAAAGAGAAGATCAAATAAATTGACTATATTAATTGTCCCCGAGGACAACGTTGACCCTTATAGTTTTCGCATTGACCATCGATTATTAAAAGTTTTTTATGTTGTTGGCATAATATTAGTCTTACACATTATTTTTGGAGCACTCTTTTATTGGAAATTTGCGACGTTGAATACGTATACTCAACAATTAACTAGAAAGAATAAGCAGCTTCAAGAAGACAATAAAAGAGTGATTTCATTAGCTGAACAATTTTCCTTTTTAGAAAAGGAGTATCAAAAACTAAGGAACCTGCTCGGTGTGAATAGTGATTTGGAAAAAGAAACTGGAGGAAGAGTTGCCGCCACCCAGCCAACTTTACCTTTGGAGAATATCAAATCTTTCCGTTTATCAGAGAGCAAGCCGGGGCCAAATTTAGCTGAGAATCAAGGACGCTACTTATTGACTCCCAAAAAGAGCAAGTTTCATGAGTATGCCGAAAACATACCTACGCTTCTCCCTGTGGAAGGTTTCTTAACAACTGATTTTGATAAGGAAAGTTGGTTTGTTCCAAAAACACATGCTGGCCTTGATATTGCGGCTAAAAAGGGTTCGGTAATTCGTGCCGCGGGCTCAGGGGTTGTAATTTTTGCTAATTGGACCTTTGATCTGGGCAACTTAATTATTATTGACCACGGGGGCGAGATTTTGTCCTACTATGGTCATAATCAAAGATTACTCAAGAATGAAAAGGACTACGTGAAGAAGGGGGAACCGATTGCACTTTTGGGAACCTCTGGAAGGAGTTCCGGACCCCATCTGCATTTCGAGATCTGGAAAGATGGAGCGCCCGTAGATCCAAAGGAGTTCATTCTAGCATTTAATGATAAAATCAACTCTAATCATTAACAGAGCATAAAATGGTGAGGAAGAATATGCTAGGCAAGAAAAGTTTCGAAGGATTCAATGCTAGCGGTGAGTTAAATACTATAATTGGTAAGGGCTCTACTTTCGAAGGTACCTTAAAGGTGCAAAGTACGCTTCGGGTAGATGGTAAAGTCAAAGGTAAGATCACTACTAGTGATTCCTTGGTAGTCGGTAAAGAGGGCGATATTAATGGAGAAGTCGCCGTTAAGAACGCAATCGTAGGCGGTAAATTAAGAGGTAAACTCCAGGCTTCTGGGAAGGTTGTTTTTGAAGCTAATTCTGTCTTTAATGGAGAGCTTAAGACCAGCAAATTAGTTATAGATGAAGGCGCGATATTCGAAGGGGTGTGTTCAATGAGTGATGGGAAAATTGCTGAGAACAAGAGCCAATTGCCCAAAAGCGTCCCATCCTTTGTTGATCAAAAACAAGAACCTAAAGAAATCAAAATAGCGAAACAAGTTGAATGATAAATCTTCAGACGCTCATAAGAGCTTTAAATCGGTAGCTCCATTTATCGATTTGGGTCTCAGATTTGCCATTGCAATCATATTAGGTGTTGGAGGTGGTTACTGGTTAGATTCAAAATTTCATACCACTCCTTTGCTACTTATTCTTGGATTATTTTTGGGGGCGACTGCGGGATTTCTAACAGTTTACAGAGCGGTTTACCCGCGGGATTCTACAAAATCAGGAAAAGATGAATGAAAATTTGAAATTTCTTGTCCAAATAGGTGGCATAACGTCGGCTTTACTTGTTGTTTGTCTTATTCCGGTGAAATTATTAGGGAACTCCCGAATGGCTTTGGGAGTTTTTTATGGATACTTGGTGAGTTTGATTAACATTTTGTTTGCTTTCTTTTCCATAAAATGGGCATTTAATAAACCTACGAAAACATTTTTTGCTGTTGTTCTCGGCGGTATGGGCATTAGATTTGTGGTCCTAATATTCGCCCTTTTTTTTGCATGGAAAATTGCCAAGGTTCCTTTAATTAGCTTCAGTGTGTCTTTAGTTGGTTTTTATTTAACGTTACAATTTTTTGAAGTTAGATTTATTCAAAATGAGTTAAAAAGCAGAAAAGTGACATAAAAAAGTATGACAGCATTTCTTGCATTTTGTTACCCAAGATTAATTGGAGGAGCACAAGGTGGTGAACATGAGCAGGCGGGCGCTGATTTTATTATGCACCACATTACCGATTCAGATGTGATTCCAATTCATCTGTTTGGTTTTGACCTCTCCATTACCAAGCATATAATTATGATGTGGATCGCCTCTGGATTATTGATTGTGACTTTTTCCTGGTTATTCCGAAAACCCAAGTTAGTGCCTCATGGCCTTGCAAATTTCTTTGAATTTCTTGTTAGTTATTTAGAAGAAGACGTGATGCGGCCGTATCTTGGGAGTCACAGCCGCAAGTATGCTCCTTATCTGTTAACCGCTTTCTTTTTTATACTTACCTGTAATCTATTAGGATTAGTCCCATTTGGCTTTACAGCCACTGGCAACATTAGCGTGACCGCCGCTTTGGCGCTTCTTACGTTTTTTATGGTACAAATTTCCGGCATCAAGAGTCATGGGTTTGTTGGATATTTTAAAGGACTTATTCCACCAGGTTTACCGTTTTTTGTATTGCCCATTATGATTCCGGTTGAATTCATCGGTATGATGACCAAGCATTTCGCTTTGGCCATTCGACTTTTCGCAAATATGACAGCCGGACACGTGGTCATCTTTGCCCTCTTGGGTTTAATTTTTACTTTCAAAAATTGGTTCGTAGGCGGCATCACTTTAGGAGGCATTTTATTTGTGAGTTTGCTTGAAATCTTAATCGCCCTGATTCAAGCATACATATTTACTATTTTGTCATCGGTATTTATTGGTATGGCAGTTCATCAAGAGCATTAATAAAAAGTCATAACACTACAGCTCAAGATTGTCATTCTGAGGAGCAAAGCGACGTAGAATCTCTGAACCTTAGCCCTAAGTTAGTCTTGAAGTTGGAGATTCTTCGCTCCTTTCAGTCGCTCAGAATAACGTTTCTATCGGTCTTGCGCCGTAGTGATAATTAGAACAACTTAAAACTAACTTAGAAGGAGGATTCATGACTGAACTTGGAATGGCATTTTTATCCGCTGGTTTTGGTGCTGCAATTTCTGTTATTGGAGGTGCTTATGGTGTCAGTAAATTAGCCAGCGCCGCTATGGAAGGAATCGCCAGGCAGCCTGAGGCGGCCGGCGATATTAGAGGTGCAATGATTATTACAGCAGCCATGATTGAGGGCGTTGCTCTTTTAGCATTGGTTATTTGTTTTTTATTAAGTCTTAAAACTGCCGTTTAAATTAAATAGGTTAATAGAATATGAATTTACTTAGCCCAGATCCCGGGACCATTTTTTGGACCGCTTTGACATTTATTCTTTTACTTTTTGTTTTGAAGAAAATGGCTTGGGGACCCATTCTCCAGACCCTTGACGAGAGAGAAAAGAGAATAAGAGAAGCTCTTGAAAAAGCAGATGTTGCTCAAGAGGAATTGCAACAGGTCAAGGCTCAACAACAAGAAATCTTGGAAGCCGCTAAAAAAGAAGCTCAAGAGCTTCTAAATAAGAGTCGCAAAACGGCAGAGTCTACCAAAGAAGAAATTATTGAAAAAGCACAATCCGAAGCCTCGAACTTGTTAGAGCGTACAAAACGAGAAATAGCTTTGGAGAGAGAAAAAGCTGTGGAAGAGATAAAAAAACAAACCGTTGAATTATCGGTGCTTATGGCTTCAAAGTTGATTGGCAAAGCCTTATCAACTGATGACCACAAAAAACTAATTGATGAATCCTTACAAGAAATGGTGGAGGCCAGTTGAGAGAAAACGTTCTTGCAAAAAGGTATGCACAAGCGCTTTTTGAACTAGCCAAAGAAAAAGGCATATTAGAGAGCATTCGCAATGAAATGGAATTGTTTAATAATAATTTACAATCAAATCAACCCTTTCGACACTTTCTCAATTCGCAAGAAATCAACAAACGTGAGAAAGCAAGAAAAATAGAAGCACTTTTTCAAGACCGGGTTTCGAATGTATTCTTTAATTTTCTCTTAGTTCTTTTGAAGAAGAACCGGCAATCTATTTTTTCTATCATAGCTAAGCAGTTTGAACTCATCTTTGATCGATATTTAAAGAAAGTTCGAGCTTCTGCTATTACGGCTGTTCCATTAGATGAGTGCTCATTACTTAGACTAAAACAAACCTTGAGCAAGAGATTGGATGCCAATGTTCAGATTCAGAACAGCATCGATCCTAATATTATTGCAGGAATTATCATAAAAGTAGATGGCCAGGTCATTGACGGTAGTCTTAAAAGTCAATTAAATCGGCTCAAATATCAATTGACTGAAAACTCAAACTCGGAAATGGTATAGCATTTGCAATTACCTTATTTCTGCCTGAAAAGGGGTCTAAATTTGAAGCCTATACGGTAAAAGGATGTTTCATTGCGGAACAGTCGTATTTTTGTGAGATGCCAATGTACAGTTTATCAGTATTATTTACAATTGTTAATCGAGGAGGTCGATAATTAGGATGGAGATTCGTCCGGAAGAAATAACTTCAATAATTAAGAAGCAAATAGAAAGTTTCGAAACCACTATACAGCTCGAAGAGGTTGGCGAGGTTATACAAGTGGGTGACGGCATTGCCAGGGTTTATGGCTTAGAAAAGGTTATGGCCAGCGAGCTAGTGGAGTTTCCTGGAAATCTTTTTGGAATGACTTTTAACTTAGAGGAAGATAATGTTGGGTGTGTGCTTTTTGGTAGTGATAGCCACATCAAAGAGGGAGATACGGCCAAAAGAACAGGTCGCATTTTGCAAATACCGGTTGGTGAAGAGATGTTGGGTCGGGTGATTAACCCTTTAGGCCAGCCCATTGACGGTAAAGGACCAATTAACACAAATAAATTTCAGCCTATCGAAAGAAAGGCCCCGGGGGTCATTCAACGACGGCCAGTGAAGGAACCGCTGCAAACCGGGCTCAAAGCAATTGACTCTATGATACCTATTGGTCGCGGCCAGCGTGAGTTGATTATTGGAGACCGACAGACAGGCAAAACAGCCTTAGTCGTTGACACAATTATCAATCAAAGAGATACAGATGTCTTTTGTATTTATGTTGCGGTAGGGCAAAAGGCATCCAGTGTGGCCAAGGTCGTTAAGATTTTAGAACAGGCTGGCGCAATGGATTACACCGTCGTGATTTCTGCCACGGCAAGTGAGCCGGCACCGCTGCTATATATTGCTCCATACAGTGGCGCTGCAATAGGCGAATTCTTTAGAGATAATGGAAAACATGCGTTAGCAGTGTATGATGATCTCTCCAAACATGCCTGGGCCTATCGTCAACTCTCCTTACTCTTACGCCGTCCCCCAGGCCGTGAAGCTTTTCCTGGTGATGTGTTTTATCTCCATTCACGATTATTAGAGCGTGCAGCTAAACTAAATGACGATCTAGGTGGTGGCTCATTAACAGCCCTTCCAATAATTGAAACCCAAGCAGGCGACGTTACAGCATATATCCCGACGAATGTTATCTCAATTACCGATGGTCAAATATACTTAGAATCTGATTTGTTTTACGCGGGTGTGCGACCAGCCATAAACGTTGGCCTGTCGGTGTCCCGAGTGGGTGGCAACGCTCAAATCAAGGCTATGAAACAAGTTGCAGGAAGGCTTCGCTTGGATCTGGCTCAGTATCGTGATCTTGAAGCGTTTACAAAATTTGGTTCTGATTTAGATAAAGCTACTTTAGCCCAGATTACCCGAGGACAGCGAATGGTGGAAATTTTGAAACAAGACCAATATGTACCTCTACCCGTAGAAAAGCAAATTGCTATCATTTTCCTCGGGGTCAACGGCTATTTAGACAGTGTGCCCTTAGAACAAATTGCCCGTTTGGAAAGAGAATACTATCAATTCTTAGAATCCAATTATCCCGACGTCCTTAGAGCTGTTAGAGAAAAGAAAGAATTAGACGATGAACTGCGCCAGAAAATGGAGTCGGTTTGCAAAGAATTTATGAAAATGGTTTTGGTGGAAGAATAATTGGCTACGCTTCGTGACATAAGAAGACGCATCAGCAGCGTTCGCAGTACGCAGCAAATTACCAAGGCCATGAAAATGGTGGCGGCTGCTAAGTTGCGGAAGGCTCAGGCAAGGCTTATTAGTGCCAGACCCTATGCCTACCGTTTGGGACAGCTATTATCTCATGTTGCGGCTAAAGAAAACAGAAGCTTGCACCCGCTCTTGGCAGTGCGAGAGCCAAACCGTATTTGTTATGTGGTAGTAACGGCTGACCGAGGACTTTGCGGCAGTTTTAACGCCAACATCATTCGTATGGCTAAAGCCGAAATTGATGCTCACAACTCTTTGGAAAAAACGACCTTAGTGACCGTTGGAAGAAAAGGCTTTGAGCATTTCTCGCGTCGTGGATTTGAATTGATTGAAAGATACATAAATCTCTTCGATCAACTTGAATTCAAGCATGCGGTCAACATCTCGAGCTTGATTCAGAATTTATATCAATCCAAGGAATTGGATAGGGTTTTTGTGGTCTATAACGAATTCAAATCTGCCGCCGTGCAAAGGGTCATAGTTGAGCAATTGTTACCAATCGAGCCTCAATTGCCAGAATTTGATAAATACCAGCCGGTTGACTACCTTCATGAACCGTCTGCTGGAAAAATATTAGATGAAGTATGTCCAAAAAATTTGAATATTCAGATGTGGCGCATTTTGTTAGAATCCTATGCTGCTGAACAGGGCGCCAGAATGGTTGCCATGGATGCAGCTACCGATAACGCCCAAGAGATGATATACGATTTAACACTGTATTATAATAAAGTTCGACAATCTACGATTACAAAGGAAATTTCAGAAATTGTTGGGGGTGCGGAAGCACTTCGAGCTTAATTTGAAAATTGTTCTAAGGTAAAGTGAATCTATTAATCAATCAATTTGATAACAAAGGGATTAGGAGGAGATGAAAGAAGGCCGAATTGCACAAATAATTGGTGCCGTAGTTGATGTTCAGTTCGAGGATGGTGACTTACCTGAACTATTAACGGCCTTGGAAATTGATCGAGGCCATGGCCGTCGATTAGTATTAGAAGTTCAACAGCATTTGGGAGAGCAAACAGCTCGATGTGTGGCAATGGACTCCACCGATGGCTTAATTCGTGGAACGCCGGTCAGGAGTACGGGTAAACCTATCTCTGTACCCGTAGGTCCAGGCACGCTTGGAAGGCTTTTAAACGTCATTGGTGAGCCAATTGATGAGCTGGGTTCTGTGGAAGCTAAGGAGTGGTACCCGATTCATAGAGAGCCCCCGAAGTTTCAAAACTTGGATACAAAATCTGAAATGTTTGAGACCGGTATTAAGGTCATTGACCTGTTAGAGCCGTATTCTCGCGGTGGAAAAACAGGTCTATTTGGAGGTGCCGGAGTCGGCAAGACCGTCTTAATCATGGAACTGATCCGGAATATTGCTACCGAACATGGAGGGTATTCAGTGTTTGGAGGTGTAGGAGAACGAACCCGTGAAGGCAACGATCTCTGGTTAGAGATGAAGGAATCAGGCGTATTGGCAAAGACCAGTCTGGTTTTTGGTCAGATGAATGAACTGCCAGGAGCTCGCCAACGTGTAGGGCTCTCCGCCCTTACCATTGCTGAATATTTTAGGGATGGAGAAGGAAAAGATGTTCTACTTTTCATAGACAATATATTCCGATTTACCCAGGCTGGTTCAGAGGTTTCGGCTTTATTAGGCCGAATGCCTTCGGCTGTGGGCTATCAACCAACTTTAGCCACAGAGATGGGCGAACTGCAAGAAAGAATTACTTCCACAAACAAGGGATCAATTACATCGGTTCAAGCGATTTATGTTCCTGCTGATGATTTAACTGATCCAGCACCGGCGACAACTTTTGCTCATTTAGATGCGACCACAGTTTTATCCAGGCAAATAGTTGAGCTGGGAATTTATCCTGCTGTGGATCCTCTGGATTCAACCTCGCGAATTTTGGACCCACGTGTTGTTGGAGAAGAACATTATCAAGTTGCGCGCTCTGTACAAAAGATTTTGCAGAAATATAAAGACCTGCAAGATATCATTGCCATTCTTGGAATGGAAGAACTTTCCGACGAAGATAAGATCGTAGTTAATCGTGCCCGTAGGATTCAACGATTTCTATCTCAACCATTTTTTGTGGCTGAGGAATTTACTGGGACGGCTGGTAAATATGTCCGATTAGAAGAGACAATTCGTGGATTCAAGGGCATTGTCGATGGGGAATACGATCATCTACCGGAGCAAGCATTTTACATGGTCGGAACAATTGATGAGGCTATCGCAAAAGCCGAAAAAATGAGTGAAGCTTAACACGAAGTAACATGAATTCATATACCAATATGTTACGTCAAAAAATAAAATTTGAGATACTTACTCCTGTCCAAAAAGTCTACTCAGGTGATGTCACCGCGGTTCGTGTTCCAGGTTTAAATGGATACTTTGGCGTGCTTCCTGGGCACACCCCATTGTTGGCCGCTCTAAAAATAGGTGAAATAAAAGTACAGATTGATGACGAAACTTTGTTTTTTGCTACAAGCGGTGGTTTTGTAGAAGTACTTCCCCACAGTATGTCTGTTCTGGCTGAAACTGCGGAATCTACGGCTGCTATTGACCTCAAACGTGCCCAAGATGCCAAGGACAGGGCCATCAAAAGAATTAACGAAGGCAGTAAAACATGGGATGTTGCGCGCGCCAGGGTTGCATTAGTGAGGGCCATTAACAGGATTCGCGTAGCTTCAAAAACTTAATTCCATCAATATTTGTGTTCTTCTCAAGCTTGGAGACCTAACAACATTGCATTCTTTTTTGTAAAGATTTTTAATTCACCGACGAAATAAATAAAAACTTTCTATGGAGAAGTAGGAACATATTTGGCTTGATTGGCTGAGCTTTCAAAAATTAATCGTCATTCTTCATAAATATATTGTCCAACGGTGAAATTCTATCATGGCAAGGCAGCTACGAAAGACAAAATATCATTATTTAAAGTTATTCCTCATTCCATCTTTTTTACTGTTAATTTTCCACATTCAGAATAACCCTTATCTTTATTCTCAAGAAACAGATGATTTTGAAAGCCAGATTGAAGTAAGCTTTGAGGACAAACTTCAATTTTATCTCAATCAGAAAAGCAAGCAGTTTTTTTCAGATATGGCTGTGAAGGAGAAACTGCTTTTGCAAATGATTCAAAATATTACTGAAGAAATAAGAGTGCGAGGGAAAAGGGCTATTCTGAAAGATGAAATTGGTTATGCCGAGATATTTGGTGAGTCGGATAGATTAATCGCAGAATACTCCCAAGAGCTAAATAAACTTCTAAAAATAATAGAGGAAATCAACCAATTAGAGCGGGTAGTGGATCAGAATAGAGATTTCAGGTCTTGGGAAAAAATTGCTGCGTTGCGGGAAAAAGTAGTCGGGCTGCTGGAAAATCGAGAACTTTACGCAGAGGGCCTTCATACGCAAAAGCGTATATCTGAAATGGTTCAAGACTATTCCAGTGAAGTAGATTCTGTATTATCGTTTTATAGTCATTTGGATAAATTTAGACGGAAAGTCAAAGCGCGAGCAAGTGGTCAAATGCAGCAACTAATTGAATCTCAAAAAGACTCGATCAGTAATCTTTTGGGCGACTCAAAAGCCGCTTTTCCCGATGCCCTTGCAGACCAATACATAATTGAAGCAAAATTGATTACCCAAATATTAAATGAAATAGAAAAATTGGAATTAAAGGCTATTAATCAGGACACTGATGTCAGTATTGAACTGGAAGACTATAGAAGGTCCATTTTGAAAAAAATCGACAATCGGTTTCTAAGTTTGTTAGGATATGACTCTAATCTGATAGTGGAGGGTCCAAAGGTATCCGAGATTTTTGGAGAATGGAAAGCAAAGCAAATCGCTAATTATGATGTTCGATATACTCAGCATGAAATAATGAAAGAAAGCCTTCTCGCTAATGCTTCTTTAGCAGAAAGGTCAAGAATGCTTGAAAGGGATTTGAATGATGCGTTTTTGAATTATGTTGAGGGTGATTACCCGCTAGCCGAACTTCAATTTAATCTAATTTTGAAAGATTATGGTAACTTTTTCAAAGGTCTTGAATCCGTGATTTTCTTTCGCGGAGAGTGCTTATACGCTCGTCAGTTGTTCGATGATGCAACAAAGGATTATGAAGTGATTGTAGCCGAGTATCCTGATTCACCATATTTTGAAGACAGTTTATTTCGGCTGATGGTGATCAATGACAAATTAGGCAATAAGACAGATTTTTATAAATATTTTGAAATCCTTAAATCCCAGGCTGCAAGGGTGAAAAAAAGTTGTTACAACAAGTGTAATTATATGGCTGGTTATGCCTATTTCAAAGATTCAAGATTCAGTGAGGCTAAAGAAGCGCTATCAAATGTGGCAAAGGATTCGAAATACTATTTGATGGCACGTTACCTGTTGGGCATCGTTTCTGCAAATCAACATAATTATGACGATGCAATTGAGATATTTAAGGAATTGGCAAATCGTGAAAATTATCCATGGACAGAGACTCAAACGACCTTTATTCGAAACAACTCTCGTTTGAAACTGGGCTACATTCACTATGAACTTGGTGATTATGAAAAAGCTCTTGAGTATTTTAATAGCGTTTCACCAGGATTCAGTGACTATGATAAGAGTCTCTTAGGCGCAGCTTGGGCTAATTTTAAACAAGGTAACTATGCCCAAACTATTGAAAATGTGAATCATTTGTTTCAAGATTATTTGGCCTCAAATTATACCTACGAAGCCTTAGTTTTGTCGGCCCATTGTAAGAAGCTTTTAAAGCAACCAGATTCTGCGCTCCGAGATTTAAGATACGTCGCTAATGCTCGAAGAGTTTTGGAATTGTCTGATTTTTACAATGACGAGAGAAAATTGATCTTAGATCAACTTGCTGAGCTAGACCAAATAGAAGAAGAGATTCTAGAGCGACGTGACGATAACCTTTATAAGATTACTTCTCAAATTCGAGCTCACCTACAGCAAATGCTTGCAGAATTTCGACATCGTGGAATTAAAGGAAATTTGGTTTTAGAAAAATTTGAAGATGAACGTAACACTATTTTACAGCAAATTGATTATTTAGACGAGATTATCATTCAGGCAAATGAAAAAGGAGAAAAAAGTATTGTAACTGCTGCCCATCAACAACGCGAGAGGTTAATGAAGGTACTAAATGTTTATCAAGCGGACAGTTCTATGTATAATGTAAATTATTTATTAGAATATCCACTCGCAACTAAGGAAGGGTCGGTAAAATACCAAAGGGCTGTGTTAAGTAACTTAGTTCAACAAATGGATAACGAACGTCAAAGAATTCAAGAGAATCTAAGAAATCTAAGACGATTACAGGCTACAAGTGTAGCTTATACGTATGATTTAGATGCCAAACTGGACTTGGAAATTTTGGAAAATGAGTTAAGGAATCTTATGAATCGATCTAGTCAACTTCGTGTTTGGCTGGCTGAGCACCAAGTTCAGGAATTAGACACCAACTTCGATACCTGGGCCGATTTCTCTGGTTTCGGAATGAATGACATTACCTTTCAGAGCATTAAGGAAAAAGAGGCAAGAATTTCTGACATCTCAGACAATATTAATTCGATTAATCAGATATTAGAAGAACGCAGAAAATCGTTAGAGCAAAGAATCGCAGGGTTTGATGAGAAAATTAAGCGTATAGAAGAAGAAGTGACAAAAGAACAAATTCAAACAGAGAAAAAGCAAAAGGAAGATTATTTCAAAGAGTCGTACTTTGACACCAAGGAGCGAGAAGTTGAGAAAACCCAAACTCCTATCTCGCCCCCAAAATAAAAGTCTGACAAATTAATTTTAGCAAAGGACAGGACGTTCACCCCTAAATTGGAAAAATGAAAGTGAAATTTGTCATTACATTCATAGCCATTATTTTGAGCTCGACATGGTCTTATAGCCAGAATCCAGCCCTAACCAACGGCCTCGCCGGAAACAAAGATACAGCTTTATCAACGGATTCCCTCCTTCAGACTTATTCGATAGATGATTTGTTGGAACTGCAAGAGTATTACAAAAATGAGACTGAAAGATTGTTGATAGAAAAAGACGAGCTGCGAGCCAAAGGTATTAGGGATACGGAAGCCTTCATTGAAGACCATCCAAATAGTCGAATATTAGACAGACTAATCGTTCGTTTGGCAGAATTGTATTATGAACAGGCGATACTGGATTATGAAGTTACCAACGACGAATATCACCGATTATTAGCTCTTTATGACAAGGGAGAAATTGAGCAATTGCCTGAGGAGCCTCATAAGGATTATGGTGAACCTCTGAGATTGTACCAGAGAATTATTGATGAATTCCCTGAAAGTAATTTGCTTGACGATGCGCTCTATAACAAAGGATTTTTGCTTGAAGATTTAGGCCAACGAGAGCAAGCTTTCGAAGCTTTTCAAAAACTGATTGAAGAATTTCCTGAGAGCCGGTACGTTCCAGATGCCCTGATGCGGATGGCTGAACATTATTTCAATCCCCCGGTCAATGACATTGACAAAGCTATTGGCCTATATCAACAAGTATTAAACTACAAAGAAAGTTCAATTTATGATGCGGCGTTATATCGTCTGGGATGGGCATACTACAAATTGAACGATTATCCATCGGCTATCTCTTATTTTACCATGTTAGCTGACGACATTGAACACGCTAAAGAGATTGATCCTGAGTATCAGTATCACTTTCCGGCTGTTCGGGATGAAGCAATTGAGTATATCGGGATTAGTTTCTTGGATTATGGAGGTCCTGAGAAGGCGGCTGAATATTTTAGAGAGCTTGGTGGAAGAGAATATGGGTTCGATGTGCTTCGCAAGATCGGTGATGTTTACCTGGAGGTCAAAGAAGAATATGATCAGGCGATAAATGCCTATCAACTCACCTTAACAATGTACCCGAATTCACCTAAGGCTCCAGAAATCCAAGCAAAGATGGCCGAAGCATACAGAAAAATGAACGATGAACGTATGAGTTACGTGCGGCGATCTGAATTATTTCGTACTTATCGACCAGGTACGGATTGGTGGGAAAACGTTGAGGAGCCAGAGGCGAGAAAAGAGGCACTCGATTTAGCTGAAAGAGCGATGCGAGATAACATCCAATTGTTACTAAGAAGAGCTAAAGAAACCGACGACCAAAACCTCTACTTTCAGGCAGTAAATGATAGTCGTGACTATTTGTCCACCTTCTCTGAAAACAGTAACGCCGCTTTGATTCATTGGAATATGGCATTAACGTTGGATGCCAAACTTGCATTGCACGATCAAGCATTCGATGAGTACATTAAGATTAGCAACTTATATTGGAACACTAGATTTCAGAAACAAGCAGCCGAGAACGCAATTGCTATTGCTGATGATGTATTGAGAACAGACAGTCTCTCATCTCCAAGAACAGTCTTACCCCTGACTATCGGCGAGATTCGGGAAGGATTGAGTTCCAGAGATAGTCTTCGGCAAAGATTACATCTTCAAAGAGATGCACTTACAGAGGATCAAAAGAGACTGGTTTTTGCTTTGGACAATTATGTCAAGCTTTTTCCACACGAGCCTGAGACGGCCAAAATTCTCGCAAAAGCAGGGGCCTTATATTATGAGCACCACCAATTCAAGGAAGCACTTAAGTATTTTAGGACCTTGGTCAAGCACTTTCCTGGAAGCCCCGAAATAGACCATGCTCGATACATTATTATGGAGAGCTATTTCGGCAAGTCTGACTATGAAAGCGCTGAGTTAGTAGCCAGAAGACTGAGAGATATGAGCCCAGAATATGCAGCGAAAGCCAATCGACGATTAGCCGAATCGATATTCTTACAAGCCAAAACATACGCAGATTCTTTGGAACATCTGCGTGCAGCTCAAGAATATCGCAGGATGGTTGCGCAGGCCCCCAACGTTGAATTCGCAGATTTGGCTTTGTACAATTCAGCTCTGGAATATGAACAAGCGAAAGAATATAGACGAGCAGTAGATAGTTACAGCCAATTGCTCAGCGAGTATCCCAAATCTGAGCACTCCTTGAATGCTCTGAACAATTTGGCATTTGACTACAGGGAATTAAGTGATTTTCATAATGCCGCCTTAGTTTATGAAAAACTGGCCCAGCTACAACCAGACGAAGAAATGGCTCAAGTTGCGTTATATAACGCGAGTGTCTCATTTGTTCAAGCTGAGGAATGGATGCGGGCCATCAAAGTAAACACAAAATTTGTTGAGAGATTCCCCAACGCAGAAGATGCTGATGAGCTGTTATTTAATAATGCAAATTACTATTTAAAATTGGGCGATTTAGGGAGCGCAAACAACATCTACGCAGCGTTTGCAGAAAAATTTCCTGATTCGCCTCGAGTAGTTGAGGCCTTTTATCATCGTGGAAAATACTTGAAAGAGAATAATCTTATTAATGAAGCTAAAGAGGAATTTGAAAAGGCTGTCCGTAAAAACAACGAATTTAAGGACCGCGGTATAGATTCTAATGATTTTTTTGCAGCCGAAGCCTTATATGAGTTAACAGAGTCCAAATACAATGAGTACAAGAATATTGAATTTAAGCTGCCTCCAGCAGTAATGTCAGAAAACAAAGTTAAGAAGAAACAGCTTCTCTTAGACTTAGTTGACAGTTATACAAAATTAGCAGGTTATGGAACGGTTCGACTTTATGAAGCTACTTATAAAATCGGCAGGGTTTACGAAGATTTTGCTCAAACATGGGCTCTTCAGGATATTCCAGCGATGGATGAGAATCGAAGAATTGTTGCCCAAAAGGAAATAAACAATACAGCCGCAGAACTTTACGAGAGGGCAGTTGAGGCCTACAAAAATGGAGTCAAGGTACTATCGCGATTTGCAGAAGCATATAGCCAATCCATCACACCCGATACAGTAGCCGCCACATCAGGTAAATTGGTCCCATTAGATACCACACTGATAGCTGCCGAAAAATGGATTAATAAATGTCAGAGCAAGATTTCTGAAACATTATACCACATAGCTGAAATCAATTTTGAATCGGTAGAGCAATTCTTAAATGCTCCATCCCCGCCAGGGATGAAGAAATTGGAAGAAATAGTGTATCGATATCAGCTTTTGGTAAAGGCTGTGGACCCAACTTTAAAAGAGATTATTGCTGCGCATACTCGAAATATTAATGAAGGAGCCGAACTAAATCTTGACAATCAGTGGATAGAATTATCCAAAAACAAAATCGTAACCATGAGTAATATGGTTCCTAACGAATACAAAAATCTTGGAATTGAGGCGTTAACAGGTTACAGTGAAATAGTTGGACCTTATGAGAACTTGATTGAAAGCGGCGACGAAAGTGCCTTTGAATTAGCTGATCAAATGTCTAATTTTATTGAGATCAGTAGTAACTATATGTTGGCGAGTGCTAAAGGGTATAAGCAAAGTATTGAAAATGCCCGCTCGTTGAACATTCAATCCGATGAAATTGCCGCTGCCGAAGAGAATCTAATGAGGTCAATTTATGAGTATGCAGCTTTAGCCGATTCTTTTTCTATACAAGCAGATGCCAAACGTCGATATTATGAAAATCTCTTCAAACAAACTGAGCGCATTGACTATGAGGATGCGTTATTTACATTTGAGGAAAACCATTTTTCCTTACGCGATGCGGTCCAAAAGATTCTTATGTTCGGATACGAGACCTACGAGGAGCTGGCTATAGAAAATCCCTGGAGTCAGAAAGTTAAATTGGCCCTGGTCCAGTCCAACCCTGAAGAATATGGCGAAATGTTGGGAATGGCAAGTGAAACCAAGCTAATTCCATCGAATTCTACTTGGTTAGTTTCTGCCGATTTTTATTCTGGCTGGAACGAAGTTGATTTTAATGACTCTCTATGGACTCCTGCCAAAGAAATAGGTCCCAGTACTAAATTTGCTGAAAGCACATCAAAAAAGATATGGATACAAATGGATCAAAGAAGCTTTCCGGGCACAGATTCTACAAAATTTGATATAGCAGCGCCTTCAGAAGATACCCTGTCGTCCGCTAACTTAACCCAGTTTCCAGAAGGTCAAAATAAGGTTTATATTAGAAAGGCATTTGAAATTACTGGACTCCCTGTTTCAGGATTAATCCAGTTGAATTTGGATGGCTCATATAATCTATTCTTAAATGGTCAATTTGTTGCAGTATATGATTACGATTCTTCACAAGAACCATCAACTCGTATTCATGATCTGTCTAAGTTTTTACAAAGCGGGAAAAATGTTTTATCATTAGAAGTCCAAGATTCAAATGATCTGATTGGGAGCTTGGAGGCGGTGTTGGAAGTCAAGAATTTACCGGATTGGTCTAATATTGAAGAACCATTAGAGGAAGACCTTGATCACAATATTGAAGAAGAATCAAAGATAGATGAGAAATAATGAGGTGTCAATGTCTAGAATAAGTAGATATAACTTAGTTTTATTCCTAGCCATAGCAAATTTAATTATAATTGAATGTGCTTTTGCTCAAAAGGATACTACCTCTGTCAGGTCCGATACAACACAAGTAGGTAAAATCGAAGAAATAGTCTTAGAAGAGATTTTTATTGAGGCAGTAATTGAAAAGCCGAACGTCGCCATTTTGCCAACTCGTGAAGATGCAGTATTTGAAGAAATGGACTTTATTGACAGGTCATTTGAACATGAGCTCAACTCAGGCCCAGAAAAGCTGTGGCTTTTAGAAAGCGAGCTTGAGAATTTGAAAAAAATCGAAATCATAAAAAAAGTTCTTGCGAAAGACAAGAATTAGATTTATAATTAATGGTACATCTTAGGACACACTTTTAATTATGGAGGACATGTGACATGGGTGACTTAATTGAACATTTCCGTCCCGGAGCATCAGGATGGTTATTCATGTGGGCTCTATTGGTAACGGCGGCCTTTATGGTAGCCATTGCAGTGGAGAGAAGCTACTACATTTGGGTGAAGTCAAATATCAATTCCAACAAATTTATGGCGGAAATCCGTAAATTGGTTAAGGCCGGAGAATATCAGAAAGCCTTAGACCTTTGCGAGGCAGCCAAAGACAAAGCATTAGCGCGCGTCGTAAGTGCTGGACTCCGTAGGGTTGCAGATAGTGAGGCCGTTGATTTTCGCTCTATTCAAAATTCTGTGGATGAGGGTACTCTCGAAGTCATTCCCAAGCTTCAAGAAAGAACGGGATTCTTAGCTATGATAGGTAATATATCCACATTGATAGGTCTCATGGGAACGATCTACGGACTCATATTAGCATTTAGTGCGGTTTCTGAAGCTGGCTATGACGCGGCACAAAAGTCAGCCTTTTTGGCAGCAGGTATATCTACCGCCATGAATACTACTCTGTTGGGACTGGCGATTGCTGTACCAGCGATTTTGATTTATACATTCTTACACAATAAAACCATTCAAATTATCGATGAAATCGACGAACATACAGTCAAATTGATTAACCTTATAACTGGGAATCAATAGATCATGGCCTACAGACCGTCTTTCCGCAGATCACGAGTTAAAATAGAAAATTTGCAGCCTAATCTGACGCCTGTTATGAATCTTATGGTGGTGATCATACCACTATTACTTTCATCGGCACAGTATATCAAAATCAGCGTCATAGAATTAAATTTACCCCCTGCGGCCGGGGCTAAGACAGTAAAAACAGACATGCCAAAAGAAACTGAGTTAAAATTAGATTTGGCAGTTACGATTACCGATAAAGGATTCTTTTTGTCAAGTGCGGCAGGTATCATGAAAACCGAGCAGGGGCCTTCTATTTCGAAAGTTAATGGCGAATACGATTATGCTCTACTTTCTCAAAGACTCTATGAAATTAAGCAAAAAGCTGTCGGTCGTTTTAGGGATGTTGATTCCATTGTGATCCAGGCTGAGCCACAGATAGAATACCAGGATATAGTCAGTACGATGGATGCTTCTCGTTCAATATCAATAGATGGTAGGCATATAAGTTTGTTCCCAAAAGTTTCTTTTAGTGCATCAGTCCTTTAAAGCATAAATTAGATGAAAATTCGTATCTTATTTATCTCAATGTAGTTATTGGAGATCCCTATGGCCTTCATACCATCTCGAATAAAAAAGCACGATACCAATCCCGGCGGTGGACGTTTAAACCTTACTTCCATGATGGATATGTTTACCATTATTTTGGTGTTTTTACTGAAAACCTATGCTACAGAGGGTCAATTGATTCAACCATCTGAATATTTGACTCTTCCCAAATCCACCATACAAACTTCGGCCGAGACAGCTTTGGATTTAATTGTTTCTAAGGAAGTTGTTATGGTCAACGACAAACCCGTCATTGATTTGAAAAGTGTGCAAAAACAAAGAGGATACATTATCAGGCCACTTAAGAATGAATTATTATTCCATGCTATTGAAGCGAAAAACATGGAAGAACAGTTTGGTATTCCTTTTTCTGGTAAAGTGACCATTCAGGCGGACAGGGGTATAAAATATAGGGACTTGGTAAAAGTGATGGCGACCTGTGGTGCTTCGGAGTACCCAAACATGCGACTTCTCGTATATAGAAAAGGAGAATAGGGTTTAATTTTATACCTATGAACTATTAATAATCTGTTCATTAGAACCTGCACACAAAGGAAGCTAAGGGTGAAAAAATGAATGATGCAGAGAAGAATCCACGTTCCGTCAACGATTATGAGCTTGATGATTATGACACATCGGAGAGTGATTTTTTCGAGCCTAAAATAATAGAATTCCCAAGGGAATTCCGTAAATCATTCTCAGATCGTATTGATCAACGCTTCATAACTTTTTTAATTGCTTCGATCTTAGCGCACATAATGTTGGTATCTTATTTTTTGCTGAATCCGCCTTCGATGGAAAGCAGAATTAGTAAGTTAGCTAAAATTCAACAACGTTTAGCAAAAATGTTAGTGGAACGTGAAGCTCCAAAAGAAGCGCTTTTCACTAAATTTGATTTTTCTAAGGAAAGACCTGTTGAGGAGGCGGAAGAGGCCGATAAGGAAAAGAGTTCAGAAACAGAGTTAGCTGAAGGGGCTGCACCAAAAGGTAAAGCTACAAAAACAACTAAAAGATCGCAACTCAGATCGGCTCGACGAGGGAGAGCCGGTGGCAAGGGTACAGGTAGATCACAAAAAGAGATTGCAGCCGCAATTGGTTCTAAAGGTATTCTCGCTTTACTGACAAGTACCAGTAGTGTGGCAAGCGGAGAGGAAGTAGAAGACATCCTATTTAGATCGGGAAATAGTGAACAAGACCTGGATAAAGCCCTATCAAATTTGTCAGGAATTAAGACAGGCGGTATGCCGAGTAGGAGTAAAGGAGGTTCTGGAGATGGCGGCGATGGCGTAAAGGGCGAACGTGCTCAAGAAGGGGGAGGCATAGATCAATTGGTTTCTGGCTTAGGAACTACCAAGTCTAGGTCTTTTGAAAGATCGGGCGAATTGGTTGTAGTGAGTGACTCACCTCTTATCGAAGGGAATGGCGAAAAAGGTATTTTAGGAAGGAACCAAGATGATATTCAGGCAGTTGTGTTAAAGCATAAGAACGCAATTCAATATTGTTACGAAAGAGCCCTTAAACGGAATCCAAATTTGAAGGGCAAACTGGTTGTTCGTTTTACTATCACCCCTCAAGGTGCGGTGAAAAAACTGACCATTGTTTCTTCAACGATAAGCAGTCGCAAAGTAGAACGATGCGTTATGAATAGAATTCGGCGCTGGAATGACTTTGGTTCCATTGACCCATCTTATGGCGACACCACGATACGTCAAGTATTTGCTTTTGGTTACTAACTACTCAAAATTTGTGCGGAGGGATAACGTTTCCAAAACAACCGGTCAATATACAGTGTTAGGGTGTTTAGGTGTTAAAGTGTTTATGTATTTTGCCGTAGTTGATTTATTCCAAGATATTAGCACCTAAACACTTGAACACAGAAACACAAGAACACTTTCATGTTCATTGCTATGATGATTAGGAATCGTTCTACTAGTGAAACAAAAGCCGCCAGATGTCATTGAACTTATGGCGGTTTTTTTATATCTTAGATTAACAATGAATTGACGTTGTCAAGGAGGGAAAAAAATTGGACAAATTGGAAGGGTGGAAAAGAACCCATACCTGTGGTGAGCTGGGGATAGAAAACAGTGGCCATGATGTAATCTTAATGGGATGGGTGCATCGGAGACGAGACCTTGGAGGGGTAATATTTATCGATTTGAGAGACCGCTATGGCATCACTCAGGTCGTTTTTGATCCTCAAGCTTCGAAACATTCCTACCAACGTGCTAAGGAGCTTCGAGGGGAGTTTGTAATTGCCATAAAAGGCCTAGTGCAGAAAAGACCCGAAGGTATGGTTAATCCTAATTTAAGCACAGGGGTCATCGAGGTGATAGCTCAGAAGCTTAAGATACTAAATAGAGCTAAAACTCCCCCATTTGGTGTTGATGAAAATGTAGACATCTCTGAGGAATTGCGTCTGAAATACCGCTACATTGATCTCAGAAATAAAGAGATGCAGCGGGGTTTGATTATCAGACACAAAACTTACCAGGCAGTCAGGTCATATTTTGATCGTCATGGTTTCTTAGAAATCGAAACTCCCTTTTTGATGCGCAGTACTCCCGAAGGTGCCAGAGATTATTTAGTGCCGAGCAGAATTCATAAAGGGAAATTCTATGCTTTGCCGCAGAGCCCTCAAACCTATAAGCAAATTCTTATGATTGCGGGTATAGATCGATATTTTCAGATTGTTCGTTGCTTTAGAGATGAAGACCTTCGCGCAGACCGACAGCCGGAATTCACTCAAATAGATGTTGAAATGTCATTTGTTGAGGAGAGCGATGTTCTGGAAACGGTTGAAGGACTCATGGTCGAAGTTTTTAAGAAGATTTTAGACATAGAAATTGAAACTCCCTTTCCTCGGTTTACCTATGAAGAAGCCATTGCAACCTATGGTACAGATAAACCTGATATTCGTTTTGGAATGGAAATTGTAGAGATTAGCAACCTAGTTAAGAAGTGCAATTTTAAAGTGTTCACTGAAAGCCTCAAAGCTGAAGGTATCGTTTGTGGAATAGTCATGAAGAACGGAGCAAGTTTCTCGCGGAAACGGATGGATGAATTGACAAAGACTTTGATGCAAGAAGGTGCTAAAGGATTGATTGCCATTAGAGTATCGGAGAATGGATGGGATTCCCCATTAGTCAAATTTTTTACAGAAGATGCCATTCACAAGATAAACCTCTCTTTTAATGCCAAAAGTGGGGATTTGCTACTGTTAATAGCAGATGAAAAATATAAGGCTCTTTCATTGTTGGGTTTTTTGAGAAAAAGATTGGCAGAAGAAGAAAGTTTAATCCCGCAAAAAGAATTTAAGCATGTGTGGATCGTGCATTTTCCATTATTAGAATTGGACCCTGAAGAAGACCGATTTGTGGCGCGACATCATCCTTTTACCGCGCCATTGGATGAAGACTTGCAGCTATTAGATAAGAACGCTGACAAGGTCAGGGCCAAAGCTTATGATTTGATATTAAACGGATATGAAATAGCAGGCGGAAGCGTCCGAATTCATAATCGGGACCTGCAAAACAAAATATTCCATTTACTTAAGATATCAGAAGCAGAGGCTAAAGATAAGTTTGGATTTCTTTTGGATGCATTTGAGTATGGTGCACCTCCGCACGGCGGCATTGCATTTGGGTTTGACCGATTGGTCATGCTGTTAGCCAACAAAAACTCCATTCGAGAAGTCATTGCCTTTCCTAAAACCAATAGTGCTCTTTCATTAATGGACAGGGCGCCTTCTGAAGTCAAAGAAGAACAGCTTAAAGAATTAGGTTTGAAAACTGTGTAAATCATTTTTTTCTTGACAATTAGGATTTTTTTTGTTATTATTCACTTTGTTAATCAATCCCCACATGATGGAAAAAAATTTCAAGAATAATTTAGTTAAGGGAAGGAGGTGAATTGCCAGATGAAAACAGTAAAGTTTATTATTTTGTTTGTGATGATGTTGTTTGTTCTTTCCTCATTCTCCTTTGTTGGCTGTACCAAACATCCCAACGCTGAGCAACTACAAGCATTAGAAGAACAGAAAAATGCTGCACTTGCGGCAGAAAATACTTTAGAGGAGAGAAGAAGGGAGAAGAGTCGAGTTGAGAGTGAACTAAATCGCACAAAACAAGAGCTGCAAGACACCAAAGCAGAACTCGAAGAAGTCAAGACGCGAGTTGGTCAGTAATTAAAGATTTTATTTATACTTTCGAAAAAAGGAGGGCTAACATGAAAGCTGTGAGTAAAACTCTCTTTGCCTTCTCAATACTCGTTGTACTGATATTGAATAATGTTAGTTTTGCACAAGAAATGACCATGAAAGAGTACAACGCTCAGGTGGAAGAGTGGGCAAATCGGGAGAGAGCAGCGAAGGACGAAATTGCCAAGTTAGATGCCGAGATTGAATCGCTTCAGTCCCAAATTGCTGATGTAAATGCTCAAATTAAAGATGTGTGGGCAGAAATCTACCAAGTTATCGGTACCACTGAAGAAGAAGTCAATGCTTTCCGTCAAAAACTCAGTGATATGGAAACTGAACTAAACGCCTTGGGAGCTTTATCCCCTGAAGATTTGTTTAAGAGACGGAAGGAAATTGATGCTAATGAAGAAAAGCTGCAAGAGCTTAAGAAGGATAAGAATGCTGTCTTAACAGAAATGCGAGATAAAATCGCCAGCCTCGAAGGTAAGATTGCTCAGCTTAGGTCAAAGATGCCTAAAGCTATCTACGATGAATACACGGTCATTCGGGGTGACTATCTCTGGAGAATTTCCAAAAAGCCTGATATTTACGGCGATCCCTTTATGTGGGTCCGGATTTATTCATATAATCGGGACCAAATAAAAGATCCTGATTTGATTTATCCCGATCAGATTTTTAAGATTCAGCGGGAAGTTGGACCCGATGAATATCTGGTAGGAAAGGGTGATAATCTGGCCAAAATTGCTGGCAGCATGGATGTACTTGGTGATCCTACTAAGTGGCGAGCAATATATGATGCCAATAAAGACACCGTAGGTGATGACCCTAGTCTAATTTATCCTTATACGGTATTGGTTATTCCTAGGTAATTCGTTGAGCATAACAAATTTACTTAGGCAATAATCCAATAATTATTGCTCTTGTGTAAGCAATTAAGAATTGTTGATCACGGTTGTTTTAGTTTTTGTCAAAATTTAGCTCTTGATTCGGTGGTCAAATATAGCCACGCGGACAAGAGCTTTTTTTATTAATCAGAATACTTAGTCGAAATAATATTGAAGAATACAAAAAAAGTCCAAAAAAGAATCTCGATAAGAGGCGTTGATCACCTTAAGCTTTTCGGATTTCAAGATACTCATTTGAGATTTCTTAAGAAAATATTCAACGGCAAAATTGTTGCCAGAGGTACTGAATTAGTCTTAGAGGGTGAACCGCCTGTTGTAGAGACTCTTCAGAAAATTTTTTATGAACTGATCATGATGGTCGCACGAGATCAAGAGATCACGGAGAAGGACATAGAAACGATTATTGATCTGGTAGAAAATAAGAAATCCAACAAGCTACAACTGACCGACGAAGATACAGATTCAGTTATTCTGTACACAAAAGATGGATTCATAAAGCCAAAGAGTAGAGGTCAAGGGGCATTTTGTGACTCGTCTAAGAAGCATGATATTGTATTTGTAATTGGCCCCGCGGGTACAGGAAAAACATTTTTGGCCGTTGCCATGGCTGTGGCCGCGCTACGGGACCGAGAGGTTGATAGAATTATTCTAACCCGACCGGCTGTCGAAGCTGGAGAGAGTTTAGGCTTTTTACCCGGTGATTTCCGAGAAAAGGTTGATCCATATCTTAGACCTCTTTATGATTCCCTTTACCATATGATACCCGCAGATAAACTCAAAAGATATTTAGAGACTCGAGTAATAGAAATTGTACCTTTGGCGTATATGCGAGGTCGAACGCTGAACAATTCTTTTGTGATCCTGGATGAAGCCCAGAACACCTCCTTTAATCAGATGAAAATGTTTCTAACTCGTTTGGGTATCAATTCCAAGGCTATCATAACCGGTGACATTACCCAAATAGATTTACGTGATTCTAAACTTTCTGGTCTTGTACAGGTTCAGGCAGTATTATCGGAAATAGAGGGTATTGAATTTATTTATTTGACTGAACGGGATGTTGTCCGCCATCGTTTGGTACGAGACATCATAAAAGCTTATGATGCTTATGAAAGCATGAACAATAATAACAATCAATAATAGAGTCGGAGATTTTGCTTGTCAAAAATTGCTGAAATTGTTTCTCACATTCAAAAAGTCTATCGGGAAGGACTAGAGGCTCTACAAGGCCATCGATATTGGCCTTACACGCCTCAGCTTCTAATGGCTTTAGTTATTATTGCAACCACTACGTTTATGTTCCCCCAGACCCAAGAATATCAATTTGTGGACCTAAAGGAAGGAGACGTATACACCGGGAAGGAAGTAATCGCTCCATTTACATTTTTTGTTAATAAAAGCGACGACGAGTATGAGCGCGACAAGAGATTAGCGGCAGAAGGAGTACCTCCAGTATTTGTTCGTGTAGATAGCGTAGACCACGAAGCTCTGGAAAAATTGGATGAGTTAATTCAAGAAATTACTAAAATTCGAACTTCAGTTTTCCCTGATTCAGTCAAAATAAGAAGGTTCAGAGAGATTCTAAATGAATTCAAAGTTCCCCCAATAGAGCAGGAGAATATTACTTTTCTGTTATCTAACAACAAGGAATCAAAAACTAATTCTGGGCCTAAGAAGCAGTCAAACAATGAAGATGTAAGATCGCAAACAGAAGGTGGTAAGCTCTCAAAATTTGAATTTAGAACATTCATTAGCAATTTAAGAAGAATTTTGACCGATATTTATACTATTGGAGTTCTAAATCTCAGCCCAAATGATATCCCAGCTCATGTAGTCAAAATATCTGTAATATCACAAAATGCCGAATTTCTTGAAGATTTAAATAACTTTTATACTCATGAAGACATCGATCGCATATTGCGTGATAAACTGCAACAAGCGTACCCGCAACAGAATCGCGTCTTTAAACTTGGCTACTTAATCGTTAGGACTTTCTTACAGCCCAATTTAATTTATGATGATGATGAAACAGAAACGAGAATTCAAGTCGCCCAAAGCAAAGTACCTTTAGCCAAAGGAACGGTTCTAGAAAACGAAAGAATCATAAACACCCATGAAATAATTACAAAGGAAACGTTAGAGAAATTAAAATCATTAGCATTAGAGAAGGCTGAAAGAGAATTGCGAGCGGGCGGCATTAAATTGATTTTGCCCTATATAGGTCGGGTTCTAATAGTAAGCCTCTCTTTGTCTTTTGTTGGCATGTTTCTGTTAGTAGCTAGAAAAGAGATTTTCAGTAATGTCAAGAACATGTTATTGATCTTCGTCATTTTTATGGTAATACTGTTTATCACGTTTCTCAGCAATCAATTCGAATTTTCTAAATATCTTATTCCCATTGCCATTGCTTCTATGCTGCTGACTATTTTTTTTGATACCCGAACAGCTTTCATAGGAACGGTAGCATTAAGCGTCTTAATAGGTGCACTACGAGGCAATGAATTTGGAATAATGATCATTTCGCTATTTGTTGGAACTATTTCCACTTTTGCTGTTCGTGAAATCGAAGCTCGTTCCTGGATGTTAAAAGGTATTTTGGCTATTACGGGTGCCTATGTTCTTTCGATTGGCACCTTGGAGTCTATTAGAAATACGGCGATCATGGATATATTGAAAGACTGGGGTTACGGCGGACTCAACGGACTCTTCTCGCCTATCATGACATACGGTCTCATGATTATTTTCGAATACATATTCAAAATGACTACAAATTCGACGTTTTTAGAACTATCCGACTTGAATAAACCGTTGCTACGTGAATTAGCAATTCGCGCGCCGGGTACTTATCATCATAGTATCATGGTTGGCAATCTATCAGAAATTGCGGCAGAAGCCATTGGAGCTAATGCTTTATTGGCAAGAGTTGGAGCCTATTACCATGATATCGGCAAAATGGATATATCGGAATACTTTGTTGAGAATCAAAAAGCCGGGAAGAATCCACATGAGAAGCTTACGCCCAATATGAGCTGTTTAATTCTAATCAATCATGTTAAGAAAGGCTTAGAGATTGCTGAGCAGTACAATCTGCCTAAAGAAATTCGGGATTTTATTCCAGAACATCACGGCACGAATTTGATTAGTTATTTTTACAAGAAAGCTTTGGAGGCAAATGATGGGACCGACGTAAACGAAGCAAATTTTCGATATCCAGGTCCAAAACCACAAACAAAGGAAACAGGCATTGTGATGTTGGCTGATGGGGTTGAAGCTGTTTCTCGAACTTTGCAGGATCCGACGGTAAGTAGAATCAGAAGTATGGTAAATACGATAATTCAAGAACGATTGTCAGATTTAGATGAATGTCCCTTAACTTTAAGAGACTTAAATCTTATCAAGGAGGGCTTTGTGACCCATTTGACTGGTATTTTTCATGGTCGAATTGAATATCCTCAACAAGAAAAAAGGTTTTTCAGAAGAAGACGTAAAAAACCCATAGAAAAAGCGCTTGAAACTTCAGGTCCAAGTTCATAATACCGTTGCCAACAAACTAAATCTGCTTGAAATTGAGAACATTGCTAAGAAAGTTTGGCTTAGTGAAGGTAAGGTAGATGGTCACATTGAAATAATCTTAGTAAATGATGAATATATAAGAAACTTAAACAAAGAATATCTCAAAAAGAACTCAGCCACTGATGTGATTGCATTTCCCCTTTCTGAAGAAAATGAAAAATCATTTGAGGGTGAAATCTATATAAGTTTAGATACGGTCAAGGAGCAAGCTATTAGATATAATGTGAATTTAGAAGAAGAACTCCTTCGGATGGTCATTCACGGGATGTTACATTTCTTAGGCTATGACGATAAGACCACGCAAAATAAGAAAACCATGACAAACCTTGAGAATTACTTTTTGTCCAAACATTCAAAAGAATAGGTGTTTCTTAAATCAAGTTTATTTTGTTTGATGTAGTTGTAGAGTCTCAAGGTACTAATGATATAATCGACGAAATAAATTTAAGGAAATAAAACTCATTTGGACCCAGATTCACTTTTAACAGAATTAGTAGTTTTTTTTGTTCTTATTTTACTTTCTGCATTATTTTCTGGTACAGAAACTGCTTATTTATCTCTCTCTGAAGTCGATCTTAAAGAACTAAGAAGAAAAACCACTAAACGATCTTCACGCACTCTAAAACTTCTCAGTGATCCCAATTCATTGTTAATTGCTATCAAAATCGGCTCACTTATCACTGACATTGCATTAATATGTGTGGGTGTTCTCTTAGCTCGATATGTTGGACGTATGTACGCAATTGCTTTTGTCCTCACGTTGTTCATAATGGTAGGGATCATTGCCGCTATTTTATTTGTAATTAGTGAATTTTGGTCGAGACTTTTTGTTCTTAGATATAATCGAACATTTGCTGAACTTGTTTCCTTTCCAGTTTTGCTATTCTATTCCATCATCTCACCCATAGCCAAGCTTTTTGCAAAGATGGTCTCCTTTTTATCTTCAAAGCTTAGGATTAAGAGCAAAACCACATTTTTTGACCATCATAAGATTATAGCGCTTGTTAAAGATAGTGAGGACATCGGCAACCTTGAAGACACTGAACGCGCCATGATTCATTCCATTTTTGAATTTGGTGAAACCGAGGTGCACGAAATAATGGTGCCCCGCACCGATATGGTATGTGTTGAAGAATGCACTAGTTTGAAAGCTTTGACCAGGCTAATAAAACAAAAAGGCCATAGTAGAATTCCTCTGTACCGGGAAGATGTTGATAATATCTTAGGGATTATTCATGCCAAAGACCTTTTGCCATATATCATAAATGAAGGTTCCAAGCAGCTCGATTTAAGAGCTTTAGCAAGACCTGCTTACTTTGTTCCTGAGACCAAGAAATTGCAAAATCTATTGAAAGAATTTCAGCGGGAAAAATCGCACATGGCCATTGTGGTGGATGAATATGGGGGTACGGCGGGATTGGTCACCCTTGAAGACGTTATCGAAGAAATTGTCGGAGATATTCAAGATGAATATGATCAGGAGCCGCCCCTTTATCGAGAGCTTGATGAAAATAGCTTCATAGTGGATGCAAAAATCGATTTGCATGAGTTGAACGAAGAGCTTAAAATTGATCTTCCAACTGAAGGGGAATATGAAAGCTTAGGTGGGTTCATATTGAGTTTGACAGGATATGTTCCCGAAGAAAAAGAAATAGTTGAATATGGCAACTACACCTTTACTGTAGAAAAAATCATTCGCAACCGAATTGTTCGTGTAAGACTTTCAATAACAACGCCAGAGGTGCAAGAAGCGGGTAACTCCAAAGAAAGTGAAACTTAAAAAACTAAAGCGATGCAACATTTCTCGATTGGCAGACCCTTAGCTCACTGTGCATTTGATGTACTTAGAGCCTTGTGCACGAAATTCAAACTGCGCAGTTTTTACTTGACAATTGGCTTATTTTTCTTTAATATATGGGCGTTTCATAATGTTCAAATAAACATCAACCTATCTCATTTGTAAACCTAAAAGATGGAGGAAATATGGTGGCTTTACGATTTGATTTCCGGGACCTATTTCGTTCAAATCGACTTGCCTTTAGTCTTCAAAGAATTTGGATTCAATTTGTCGGCTTATCTGTTGGATACGTTGGTTATTTTGTTTTTGCTGTTTTGAGTTTTCTAATTGCTGGTAAAAGCTTTAACTGGATTATTTCTGAATTTGGTCTGTTCCCGTGCCTGTTCGCTACTCAGGAACCGGTTCCATTAATTTCCACAATTGTTTTTGTTATAGGTTGTCTGTTGTGGGTCTTTATTCATCTTATCGGTAGTACCGCGGTGGCAAGGGCCTCTTTCATGGTGTTAAAAGGAAACAACTTCTATAGCTGGCGTGAAGCGTTGGTTTTTTCTCTAAAAAAGAGTGGCTCCACGATTCTTACCCCAATAGCAATTGGTATCCTGTTCTTTGCTTTTGTGATAGGGGCATGGTTCATAGGGTTGTTAGGTAAGATTCCTTATGTCGGAGAAATTGGGATTTCATTGTTTACACTTTTATGGGTTGGGGCATCACTTTTTATGTTATTTTTGGTTGCGGTTGCCGGAGTGGCTTTGGTCTTAGCTCCTGCCATTCTTGCTACCACTAATGAGGATGCCTTCGAAGCGATATTTCAGAGTTTCTCCACTTCGTGGAGTCAGCCGTGGCGACTTGTTCTGTACGAAGGAATTGTGGGGATTTTGAGCGTAACAGGGTTTGTAATATTGGGCATTTTTGTTAAACGCTCATTTCTTCTCATGAACGATCTCTTGTCTTTTTCTATGGGGAATAAGTATATTGATATATCTGCACAAGCGCAATATATTCTTCAAAGCTGGACAACAGGTTTAGATGAGTGGATAGCAAATATTTTTGGTGGTCTGGCTCCTTACTTTTATTTTGTGCGGGATTTCAGTCCCCTTGACCTTTCACTTACCTTAAACATATCGGCCTACATTTTTTCTTTTAGTATGATAATTGTTGGAGTTTGGGTTTTGTCTTATTTAATAGCCACTTTTAATACAGGTACGATGATAACGTACCTTGTGTTGAGGAAATTGAAAGATGACGAGAACCTCCTTGAAAGACAAGATGAGGAGTTCGAACAGAAAGAGGCAGAGGAGGGTGCTGAAGTGACAAAAAGTGAAGAGGAAAAAGAGACCGAGAAAGAAACCGAAGTTAAAGAAAAGTGACAGTCAGAAAGTTAACATTCGTTCGTTTCCAACCTGCGATATTGTAAATTTATTAGATGGATTTGAATTGGAGGCGTCAATGAGCGTGAACCAATTAAGACGAGATCCAATTACTGGTCGCTGGACAATCATTATTGAAAACAAATATGATATCCATCAATTAGTTTGCAACAAACTACCACGCGAACGAACACCTGAAAATAAAAAAGAGTCACATTGTCAATTTTGTGAGGGTTTCGAGACAGAAACGCCGTCAGAAATATTTTCAATTCGCCTCGATAATTCCCAGAAAAATGAACCCGGTTGGTCAGTACGTGTGATACCAGACCAAAAGCCAATTTTGCAGATTTATGGGGATTTAAATAATCGAGGAGTTGGTATGTATGACGTATTAGACGGTATTGGGGCGCATGAGCAAGTCATAGAATCACCTACCCATTGTACACAAATCCCTGATATGGATGTGAACCACATAAAAGATGTTTTATCTGCTTATCGAGAGCGAATCTTAGACCTGAAAAGAGATGAACGATTTCGATATGTACTTGTTCATAAAAATTATGGCGAAGGTAATGTCGAGACGGTGAACCATTCACATTCACATATCATTGCGACGCCCATTACTCCTACTCGTGTTAAAACGGAATTAATGAACGCCATGGATTATTATCAATATAAGGAACGATGTATTTTTTGTGATGTAATAAATCAAGAAATTACAGACAAAGAACGTATTATTTTACAAAACGAGAAATATCTTGCTTTTGCACCATTTTCATCACGTGCTCCTTTTGAAGTCTGGATTTTGCCTAAGAAACACGAAACTTTCTTTGAATGGAATCTTGAACATACTCTTTTGGCCTCGGTGCTTAAGGAAATCTTATCGAAGATCAGTACCATCTTTAATGATCCAAATTATGTGATGGTTCTTCATTCCGGTCCCAATATGTCCGCTGGAAAACTGCGTGGCTATTGGAAGACCTTGGAGCGGGATTATCACTGGCATATTGAAATCACCCCCAGATTTCGCGGTCACACTAGTTTTGATCTGGGTTCCGGATTCCAGATAAACGTGGTCCCACCCGAAAGAGCGGCCGCAATTATTCGACAAGGAACAATTAATTGACTTTTTTGATGTATCTCTTTTGAGGAGATTTTGATGGGCAAGGAGCCTTCAGACAATATCATGAGCAAATTGGTGTCTCTTTGTAAGCGAAGAGGATTCATATATCAGTCAAGTGAGATTTATGGTGGTTTGGATAGCTGCTATGATTATGGGCCCTTAGGCATTGAGCTCAAAAAAAATATAAAAGCATTTTGGTGGAAGAGTATGGTTCAATTTCGCGACGATATTGTCGGACTGGATTCGGCTATACTTATGCATCCAAAGATTTGGGAGGCTTCCGGTCACGTTGAAGGCTTTACAGACCCTATGGTGGATTGTAAAACCTGCAAACGCCGGTTTCGCAGTGATGAATTTGACGCGCAAGCGTGCCCGGTTTGCGGCGGCGAGCTTACCGAGGCCCGTCAATTTAATTTGATGTTTAAAACTCACATGGGACCGGTTGAGGAAGAAGCCTCTATTGTCTATTTAAGACCTGAAACGGCCCAAGGAATTTATGTAAACTATTTGAGCGTTCTACAATCTTCGCGCAAAAAGATTCCGTTTGGAATTGCTCAAATTGGTAAAGCTTTTCGGAATGAAATCACACCTAAGAATTTCATTTTTAGAACCCGAGAATTCGAGCAAATGGAAATGCAGTTCTTTGTTAAACCGGGCACCGATGAGCAATGGTTCGAATATTGGAAGGAAAAGCGGATTCAATGGTACGATGAGCTGGGAATTCGTAAAGAGAATCTAAGATTCCATCAGCATGGCCCGGATGAGTTGGCGCACTATGCTGCCGCAGCTTTTGATATTGAGTATCTGTTTCCCTTTGGTTGGAAGGAATTGGAAGGTATTCACAATCGTACGGATTTTGATCTATTCCGGCATCAGGAATTCTCAGGCAAAGACATGCAATATTTTGACGATGTAACAAGGGAACGATACTTACCTTACATCATCGAAACCTCTGCCGGTTGCGACCGAACACTCTTAACCTGTTTGACGGATGCCTATGAAGAAGAAAATCTAAATGGCGAGACTCGAGTGGTTCTACATTTTACTCCTCATATTGCACCAATTAAGGCTGGTATCTTTCCATTGGTCAAACGTGATGGCATGCCAGAAATAGCGCACAAAATCACTGATCACTTAAAAAAATATTTTGTCGTGTTTTATGATGAAAGTGGAGCTATCGGAAGAAGATATCGGCGTCAGGATGAAGCGGGTACACCATTTTGTATAACGGTTGATTCTCAGACCTCAGAGGATAATACGGTGACTGTTCGGGAACGAGATTCTATGTCCCAAGAAAGAATTTCAATAGACAGTTTATTGCAATATCTTAGAGACAAGCTGGAAGGTTAACCCAAAAATTTAGATTGATATCAGGGATGTTTTTTTGTTAACTCCTTTTCAACTTCAACATCTTCTTGCTCAATTTCCAAAATCTTTCTTAGCCGACTAATCATCATTTGTATTCTTTTCCTTTCTGCTCGAATACGTTCAAGCTCTGCATCCGCACTGTCCGCTTTTAGTCTTTCTCTTGTCAATTTCTGCTGCCTGGCTAAACGGCGTGCAATATTCGCTTTCCTATGATCAAAGTGGTCATTGTTCCCGTCGGTGGCTGTCTTGCTGAGATGAACCGCAGTAGGTAATTGGGGAGCGGGCTTTCGGATATTCACTTGAATTCCAAACCGAAACTGCCAGAATGGATAATTGGCAAGCTCGTCATTAACGCGGCTGAGGGCGGTACCATCGCGTTGGTATAAGGTAGTGTCTCTAAAATCTGATAATCTTAAATCCAAACCGGCTAGCAATGAAAACCAAGGTGAAAGTCTGTATCTTACACCAGGGGTAAAACAAATAACATCTTCTCTTCCGTATACAGTCACCGGAGGCCTATTGAGAAATGCCTGACCAGTCAACTCGAATGAAATATCAAATCGCTTGCTAGGAAAAGCAAAACCTATGCCATATAAAAATGCCAAAGTTGGGTCAATTACGGGTATCAGGTCCTCTGGGGGGCTACTAACTAAGTATCTTCCCGTATCATATTGATACCAAAGGCCAAGATTTACATGCAGATTAAAGGCACTCTCTGGAATAAGCGGATCAGGCGAATAGGAAAACTGAGTAGTAAACCCTGCTTGTATTCTGTCACTTGAATAAGGTTCCAGGATAAGATTGTGTTTGGAGGCGATGGGTATGCGGGTTGCAACCGTAAATCCAAACTTAAATGTACTCACACGACCACCTAAAGAGCCGACTTTTAACTTTAGAATCAAATCGTCTGGTAAATTGAATTCGTTTTCATCTTCACCTTTGTGATTGTCTTGGTATACGATCTGGGTAATAATCCATTCAATATGTTTGCCGCTGGCAAAATGAATGGTTAGAGCTCCTTGAATGTCCCAATAGGTCTTTCTCTCAGATATTCCATTTGGCCTGGTAATACTTGCTCTCTGATAATAAGAAGATGTATAGCCGTGGAATGTAATGCCCCCCTTTTCCAAGTTCCACGCTGATGATAAATGTAGGAGCCCTCTGCCACCCGGTAGATTGAGCCCCTGCCCATAGACTTCATGACCACAATAAAGCAGTAATAGGGCTAACCCAACCAAATTTATTACAGATTTCATTTTACGCTTATCCCACGATTGCTAATTATTCTGCTACTTTATCTGAATTATTAACAATAAGGCAAAGGCTGTGCCATAAAAGTATTTTTGATTTCTTAAGGTATTTAAATTATAGTACTTAAGTAAGGTATTTAGACTATATAAATATCTCAAATGACTATATCATTGTAACACCGTGAAACAACTTGACCTAAGTTGTACAATACTTCGATTTGCTGAGAATAGGGTAGCAAGTCTTCGTAAGTTCCTCCGCCAACAACTTCTCCAAGCAGGTCTAAACTCCCGAGTTTAGTTGTCAAGGTGAAATTCAAACCTTTCTCCACGGTGTCTTGGTCGAATACGAAAGGCAGTCCGGGGGGTGCATCTCGCAGATACGGGAAATAAGGTTTTAGCGTTTGTACTAGCCGCTCAATATTGTCCGAATCGCGAGCATAAACTACATCCAGATCGAAGGTCACACGTGCAGAACCGTGTACAATGGCGGCTGCACCGCCAATCATAATAAACTTTACCTGACCCTTAACCAGAATGGGAATGAGCTTCTGATAATCCATGATCATCTATGGACTCGCTTGGTCACGACCCGTTGGCGAACCTTCTGGCCGGCTTTTTGAAGTTCGCTGGTGAACTTCAGGAAATTTTGCAGATTGAGCAGGCGTTCCTCCACTGTGAGTTTGAGATTCTCCCGGATCAGTGTGCGATCCACATCCTTCTTGTAAAAATCGATCACCGCCTGAAGGCTGCTCCCCGGAATTTTGGATTCATACATCAGAGTATTAGTGTTTTACCAAATGACATCGACTACTTTTGAATTTTCAATATCTTTATCTTTAGTAATTAATTTACTTTCTGTTATTAATGCGGTAGCGACAATAATTTGATCATGTAATTCTGTGATTGGATGCATTTGGCCTAACTTAAATAAAATATCTGCGTCCAACGGATAAAGTAAATAATTTGGACTTAAAATTATTTTGTCAAGTAAATCGTTATAATCAAAATTGATTCTTTTTTTACTTGCTACATAGAATGATTCAGCCATGACAATTGATGGGATAATTCCAGCAGATTTACCCTGTTCTATTTCTTCGATACACTCTTTAGCTTTTGGACTCAATTTGGTGGAATTAGTAAAATGCCAAATCAATGGATGTGCATCAATGGTATAATGGGGCATTCTTATATATCCTTGGTCAGTTTACTTTTAAATAACGATCTCTTTGCTTCTTCTATATCATTTTCGGTAATATCGATTCTTGTCCAAATACCACCTAGCTTCAAAGGCTTTTGACTTTGTTTTAATGAAAATTTCAAAGCATTAATTTCGTTTTCTATTTTCTCTAACTTTTTTATAACTAAATCCACATTGTCCATTCCTTTTCTCCTTATATAACCAATATGTTACATTTACTCTAAATATAATTTTCTTTTTATAAAATAACAAGTTTTTTTCACCATACTAATGAAAGAAGAAATGGGAGAGCAGAAAGATACAAAATAAATTGAAATATATAACATGGACTTACTTAAAAATTTTTCTCAGACGCTCTGGTGCCAAGTCTTATTTGTAAAGTAAGTGTTAAAAACAGTTGAATAAATTTAAGATCATTATTACATTAAATATGTGAAAAGACGAAAATTGTTAAAAAACTAATCTCTGGATCAAAGAACATTCGATTTTCAGAAGTAACGGCATGTGCAGTAATCTTCAGATGGAGGATGAAGAATGAAAGATTATCATATCAATGTGTTTCATAGTGAAGAGGATAATGGATATATTGCGGATATACCAGACTTAAAACATTATTCTGCTTTTGGAGAAACTCCAGAGAAAGCCTTGAGTGAGGTGCTGAAAGCAAAACAAGCCTGGTTTGAAGCAGCGCGGGCAAACGAAAAGCCAATTCCTGAACCGCGTTATCGACCTCTTATTTATCAGGTCGCGTAAAATTCTAAATCGGGAATTAGAGGGGTCTTCATCCTGGATAGATTCAATTAGTAAAATACGCCGGTTGTAAAACCTCAGCTACGGTGAGGTAACCAGCCGTACTCGTTCACAGACTGTGTGAAAAGTCAGACTCTGCGGTGCTTGTCATTCAGGAGGAATCTTTTTTGATTGGACGTAAGGTCCTGTTTATTAAAAAGATTCTTCCAGAATGACATCAAGGTGTTGCTGAGCTATGGAACGTCTCGATTGTACTTTTCACACCCTCTGTTAACTGGGGAACGAGATTTTCCTGACGAAGACTGAGGTGTTACCGCCGGTTGCGGATTTCACTTGCGTGGTCTGAATTCCTATAATCCCGGACGGAATTAACACATCGTTTTACCTCTGTCCTTAGTTAGAATTTCCCACGCAGGCGCTCTTTGGCTGGTAAAATCTCCAGACAGGTTGTCCACCAGCCAGTCAAAATGGTGTCGATAAACTCTTGGGGAAGATTCTCTTCTCGCATTTCTTCAGCTAGTCGCAGGTAATCATATTCCAACGGGATAAATTCGATTTCTACATGTCCGTTGGCGGAAAGTATGGCATACCACGCATTGGTCTGACCATCATTTGCAGGACGACCGATGACACCCACATTGGCGAAGAGCTTGCCCTCCCCCACATCTCTTTTCCAATGAATGCCGGTGTGCGTACTCAGAATAATATCAGCTTCATGATCGTGAAAAAGTTTTTGTAAGAAATGGGTCGGGGTAGTGGATTCCCAGAGAAATTCGTTGGTCTTTCGAGGGGAGCCATGACAGAGCAGCACCCGCTTACCTCCAAAAGTAAATCGAATTTCTGAAGGAAGTTGTTTCTGCCATTTTCTGAAGTCTGGGCTGGTTTTCGTGAAGGTGTAGTCGTAACTGATCTGGGCAAAATGATTATCCCGAGAGTCTGTGTAACCGCACTGGCAGTCACTTAGGTTGTTGCCGATGGAATGGTCGTAGTTCCCTTGAACCACAGCAATATTATGTTCCAATAGAATTGGGAACACTTTGTCAGGATTAGGTCCAAAAGCGCCCAAATCTCCTAGGCAGAAAAGCTTTTCTGCGCCCCTTTTTTTGGCATCGGTTACCAGGGCTTCTAAAGCTAAATAGTTGTTGTAAACACCACCAAATACAGCAATTTTTTCACAATCGGTTTCTTGCATTTAATCCTACTCTTCTACAAATGCTTGCCGGCTAAACGATTTAACAACAACCCTCCGGACCACAGGACGCGCCATCGCTAAGTTCGGTTACGTTGTAATCCAGCCCTTTAGTTTCTCTCGGATGGCGACGGGCATTTTTATTGCAGGCAAAACTCTGGGCTTGTTCCAGAGGAATCTTCTCATAAGGCTCCACTGGAATTATGTCAGCAGAATATGGCTCCTTGGTATAAATGCGAAAGGTTTTGTTGCACACAGCCATTCGTTCTCCCCGATAGAGGGTATGGCCATCGTCATCGATGACTGCTTTCCAAGGGCCGCGGTAGATCACGGCCTGATTTCGTTCCAGGCAAGGGCCCTCTTTTCCTTTGTAGGCAGTTATGGTCACAGAGCGAAATTCAATGCCTTCTACGGTTTGCCAGGGTTCATCGTTCCACTTTTCGATTTGAATGCCGTAGAAACCCGCATCTGCAAAGGCTTTGAGAAACTCGTCTTCACGTAAAGCACCAGAAATGCAGCCGCTCCAAAGATCAGGGTCATTCTTTAAATGGGTTGGCACATCTTCGTCTGCAACAATATCGGAAATAGCGACTCGACCCCCCTTTCTTAACAGTCGATAAATTTCGCTAAAAAGCTGCTTTTTGTCTTCGTCTTTTACCAAATTTAAAACACAGTTTGAGACCACTAAGTCAATGGAATCATCGGGAATGAGAGGCTGATTTTTTCTCTGTTCCTCAAGGAATTCTTCATAACGTAGGAATTCAGAAGCGCTGCGTATAGGATTTTCTCTCAAATAAAGGTCGGCTCGGTCTAAATCCAACTTCAAATCCTGAATTTTCCCGCGGCGAAATTCCACGTTGTGATAGCCTATTTTGTCACCTACTTCTTTCTGGTACTTTCTTGCTAAGGACAGCATTTCCTGATTCATATCCACACCAATAACCCGGCCTTCTGCTCCTACCATTTGCGAAATGATGTAGCATATTTTGCCTGTTCCACTACCTAGGTCTAATACCGTCTCCCCCGGTTTTACGTATTTAGAAGGATCGCCGCAACCGTAATCACGTTCAATGATTTCTTGGGGTATGATTTCTAAATATTTCTTATCATAGTCTACGGCGGCACAGCA
Organism: bacterium; assembly: GCA_046758765.1. Classification (GTDB taxonomy): domain Bacteria; phylum Zhuqueibacterota; class Zhuqueibacteria; order Oceanimicrobiales; family Oceanimicrobiaceae; genus JBHIAW01. Next base: position 7,374 of record JBHIAW010000002.1, on the reverse strand, counting down.
TAGAGCAACCTCCTGCTGTTGGGAACCTTTTGTATACCGCTCCCGTACTGCTTTCTCAGCGCTAATCATTGTTGAATTGTTTGTTCCTAACTTCTTAGTGTTGCTATTCATGCCTACTTTATACCTATTATATTAGTTATTGTTTGAACGAAAACTATAGATCCTAACCGTCATTGCGAGGCGTTTTTTGCCGAAGCAATCTCACACCTACCTAATTGGGAGATTGCTTCGCTGAGAAGCGCTCGCAATGACAGTAAAAATGGTGTTTTCGTTCAAACACTCGTTAGTTACGTTTCATTACCATCCATAGATTCTGATTTTATTTCCTTGACAATAGGTGTTCATCTGTGGTAAATTTTTAACTACTTTCAGTTCCAGAAAAATTATGACAAATAGCTCCCGATAGGTAACAGGTATAACACGCCTGATGCTTCAGAGGATATGGTGTAAATGACTCTGCCAGTGAGTCACCAACTTTGGCTTCGGGAGAGTCAATCAAGATTGGGCATACGTATACGCCTTTATCCGTGACCATTCGGCTGAGACTGCACTGAAGCAGAGTATCATCGTAGTTAGCCATCATCTCTTTAGTCACGTATTCATATTTGTCGTATCCCCGACTGCGGACTTTTTCTCTGCCAATTCGCAGTGGGGGGATAATTTTGATTCTTGGTCGGGAATACCCCATATCGAATAAGGCTTTTCTAAATCCTTGAAACACCTTTTCCGTCTCGGAATCTTCCCAAGTTTGTGCGGCGGTTATTATTGGCAAAAATCCATGATCAACCAAATTTTTGATGCCATTCAGAGCCTTTCGGAAGCTTCCTTCACCTCGTATTTTATCGTTGCTTTCTCCGGCAAATCCATCGATACTGACCCGGATTTCTAAAGTGTAAATGGTTTGTTCCACGATATCCCTAAGTCGTTTGGCCACGCGCTCAAGAATCAATATCCCGTTGGTAAGGACCGTGGCCGGACCTAATTCCAGTGTATCTTCTAAAATGCCAAGCAGCTCTTTGTTCATAAACGGTTCCCCGCCGGTGAAATAGTATTCTTTAACTCCAAATTTTTTGGACTCTTCTAAGTATGTGCGTACTGTGGGGCGCTCCATAAATCCAAATTTATGATTTTGCGGACTGCAGCTAATGAAGCAGTGAGTGCACCACAAATTGCAAATAGTCCCTCCTACTTGGAACCACAGGGCATCCAAACTGTGCAGAGGCACCCACGGCACATCGCTCGCTGGTGGTTTTCGTGAGAACTGAACTAAGGATTCTTGGACTTCGAGATTTTCAAATGCCTCTACAGTTAGGTCGTTCTCACGAATTTTCAGATTCTCGAAACTCAAGATGTTTTCTTCTCCTTTTGAGTGACTTGGTAAAGATTGAGTTTTGCATCACCGGTAATCAATGTAAAAACTTCTTGAATTTGACTCAGGCCAATATGGATCAAGAATGTTGAGTTACGGCCATAGCTCTTGTTTCCGATGATGTAAAAATTGGGTTCTGGGTTTTTCAGTGTGTCAGACCCGTGACTTGTTTGAGCTAAACAATCGGTAGCAGAACCTCCTAAAAGAGCAGCCGCTAGTTTCATCGGCCCCCTGGTGGCATAGCATTCATGCACCTGCAGTTCCCGGTATACGGAATTGTCCGGACCGTAGCCCACATTGGCAATCACGCGATCGACTTCTACTTTGTCTAATAATCCGTTGGTTCTTAATCCTACGACAAATTTTTCTCCATGCTCTAAATATTGAATCGAATCTATGATGGTATTATTCCTGAATTCTACTTGAGGCTGACCATTTCTTGTAATGGTGTTGGCAATTTCGGTTAATTTTGCACGATTTGGAAGGGGGTCCTCTTCGATAAGAGGGATTGGCGATTGGCGGCTTTCACGTATTGCCCAAAGCACAGAGGTGTGCGGTTCTTCGTGTATCAATTTGTGAAAATCCGAAATCGCGGTAGCTGCCGAGTAACCAGTCCCAACCAACAAGGTTTTTTTGCCAGCGTATTTTGATCGGTCTGCACCGCAAATATCTTCCAAACCATATCCAATGTGAGGCTCGCTTTCCTTTTCTCCCAAAGCTGGAATTCCCCCATCCCCTAACCAGTTGTGATTGCCATAAACTCCGGAGGCGTCAATGACGATGTCTGCAGAGTAACAGTTTTCTACCCCTTGGGAGTTAACAGTAAGAATCCGAAATGGATAAGCAGCGCGATCGGAACCACCAACTAAATCCCCTTTAAGAATCCCTTCTCTACCAATGAACTCCACACAGGTACCAGTATGAATGTTTTCATTTAGCTGAGGTAACGTACTCAATGGCCATAGATACGTTTCAACGTACTCTTTACCGGTTAGATAATCTTCCTGAGCTGGCTCAAGCCACTCGGGTCTATATTTCTCAAGCAATGCAACACCTAATGAGGAGTGATTCATGCTCCACGGTGAGAATAATGTTACATGCCCCCAATTCAAAATATTGAATCCGATCTCACCCTTTTCAAAAATTTCGAACTCATAACCGAGCTTTGAAGCATATAACGCGGTTTCAAGTCCTATTGGCCCAGCTCCGATGATGGCAATTCTCTTCATTTAAGTACTCCCTGATGATCGTAGATATTTAAACATGCACGTATATGCATATATAAGATTGTCAACAAAAAGATGATTAATGTTATTCCGCATAACAAGTATATCGGTAACTATTCAGGCTGTGATTCTGGAAGAGTCTTTGTTGAATCAACGTCCGAACGAACCTTGTTTACTAAGTGCTAAAATTTACAAAGATTACCACGAAAATAAATGTGACCTAATTTAAGATTAAGTGATTCGTTGTTTGAAAGCATCACCTTTTTAGTGAGATGCAGCAAAACACCTAAACTGTCATGCCAGAGGCATCCTCCCTGAATTGTATGCTAAGGGCGGGAAGATTCCTACGGAATGACATGGAGGAAAATTGCTTAACATTATTTTCATCATTATCGGGTGTCAAGCCTGACATGGAAATTCCTACGGAATGACCGGGCAGCCTGAATAGTTACGTGATGGTTCAAGAAGCTCCCGTTGAAAGCGCTTACGTGGGATACCGGGTTGAAACACATCGCAACTGCTGCTTCATCACTTTTCATCGTAAAACCGGGCCCATGGGGTACGGCTCGGTTTACCTTGCTGGTAGCGCAGCAGATTGTGCTTGAGATGATCCAGATAGTCTGTCTTACTTTGTGTACGCGCGGTCTCAATAGCGGCCTCCTGCCAATGGATGGCCTCAGCAAAGCGCCCCAACTCGGCATAGGCCATGGCCAAGGCTTCGGTGGTTTCGACATGGTCTGACTCAGCCACAGGCTTTTCGGCGAGCGTCAGGGCAAGCTTCCCATCGCGTACCTCGGCTTCCGGGCTGGCCGCCAATAATCGTACCAACGCATCGCGTATGCTGCGATAGTGTGGAAAGACGTCGTGAGCAGCTTCAAGTAAGGTACGCGCCTTGACATACTCGCCTAGCTGTATATGACAAACCGCCCTATATAGGTGAGCCTGAACCTGTCCAGGGGTAATCTCCAGAACCTTCTCGAAGTGCGGCATAGCCTCCTGGCAACGTCCTGTACGCCGTAATAATGTGGCCAAGCCCAGGTGGGCCTCATCATTGCGTGCATCTACCTGCAAAGCCGCCCGATAGTAATGCTCGGCGGTTTTGGTTTCTCCCTGTTTAGCATAAAGCTGCCCCAGCAGCATAAGGGCTACGGTTTGCGAAGGGTCCAGTTGAACCGCACGCTCAAGGGCCGCAATAGCTTTATCTGTCTTGCCCAAACGGGCGCGTACCGAACCCAGATTCAGGTGGGCGAGGACATCATTGGAGTCTGCCGCTATTACCTGTTCAAAAGCGATTTCAGCTTCTCGTAATCGCCCCTGCATCATGAATCTGCTTCCCCTGGAGGACAATGACTTTGAACCTCTCTTAAGCTTTCTAACCTCGTCCAAGAAAGGATCTTTCAGCCGCACTTTCACGTTGCCTCGTTTGTGCAAGTATTGCAGGCTGCGCTTAATATCCTCCATATTCCTTCCCAGATTCCGATATGCGATCCCGAGGGCATAATATATGCTTGTGGCCGAGGGTTGCAGCTTCAAGGCAGCCCTATAATGTTTAATGGCTGTTTTGAATTTTCTGGCGTCATTAGCTATCTGACCTAAGAGGAAGTGTGCTTTTGCTGAAGTGGCATCTACGCGAACGGCTTTTTCTAACAGCGGTTTCGCTTCAGCGTCGCGCCCCATTTGCTGAAAGGTTTCGCCCAGTCGTACCCATATAGTTGCCTCTTTGGGCTTTAGCTTGCCAGCCTGTTCATACTCGGCCGCGGCTCGTTCCAACTGACCAAGCGTGAAGTATAGATACCCGAGATAGTAAGGCCAGCGCACTTCCGTAGGCATCAAGATTTTGGCATTGCGCAGAGCAGCTTCTGCTGCTTGGACAATATCATATGCGAGAAAGAGTTGCCCCATCCTGCCGTAGGCACGCCCTAACGCCGTTGACTCAACCTGTCTCTCACTCTCCAGAGTGCTCAGTTTGGCATATTCCGATTTGAGCTGCTGCTCTACCGCATCCTCCAACAGAGAGAGGTCCGGAAATTCAACCCGTTGCAAGGCTTCAGGTTCTGCCTGACGACAAGCTATTCCACCCACTAGAAAAACGAGCCCCATGGATAGCTTGGCAAGCGACCTTGTGAATCCTGAACTAACGTTCATGGCAAATCAATCTGTGTTCCCGTTCCCTGAATCAAGGTATGATACTGATCTACGTCCAGCTCTCTCCACTCTTCAATCCCGCCTCCTGGCCAGTAGATCCGTACCACTTCGTATTCTTTTGCGGTACCTAATCCAAACAAGACCCGCGGGTCATGGGCTGAACAGTAACTGCCATCGACATGCACTCGACGCCACAACGTGGAGCCATCGGCGCGCACCAGGGCTACCCGGGTTCCAAACATATCTCGCTGGGTTGCTGCACCTACCAGGCGTAACCCCAGCCACATTTGTTCCTGTCCCACTTCATTACGTAGTAGCCGTGCAGGTCCGTTGTTATTGAACAGCAAAATGTCTGTGTCGCCATCATTATCCAGATCGCCCCTGGCCGTTCCCCGGCTGACCTCGGCCAGCCCAAAGACTGGATCGTCTGTGGAGCTTATCATTTTAAAACGCCCCTCTCCCAGGTTGCGAAAAAGCAAATTAACCTGTTTCAAAGGAAAGGGGTCGCCTTGTTGGGCTAGTTCTTGGATGATTCCCACATGACCATTGGCGATGAACAAGTCTAGCCAACCGTCGTTGTCATAATCAAAATCGACTGTACCAAAGCCGGTGTACGGCAAACTTGCCGCCCCCAACCCTGACGTCCGGCTGTGATCCTGAAACAGCGCCATGCCAAAGTTAGCATGGCCATAGTTAATGTAAAGCGTGTTGGTTTCCCGTGTGAGATGGGTCATAAAGAGGTCCTCATCACCATCACCGTCGAAATCAGCCGCGTTCACGCCCATGCTGGCTTCTGGAGCCCCAGCGCCGTTGACCGCCGTGCCTGAAATGACGGCCTGGTTTTGGAAATAGCGTCCCTCATGGTTTATCCAAAGCTGGTTTTCCCTCTGATCATTCGCCACATACATGTCAAGCCAGCCATCCCCGTTGAAGTCTGCAACAGTAATTCCTAGCCCAGGCCCATACGCTCGTGCGACCCTGGTTGGAAACGTAACATTTTCGAAGGTGCCATCTCCGCGATTGCGCAGCAAACGGTCTGGCGCCGGTGGGTAAGCACTGGGATGACAATAATCCCGACCTCCTGAAATTGGCGAGTAACAGGGGTGATCATTTGCAAAGGTATAAGCGTCATAGTTGACAATCATCAGGTCCAACCATCCATCGAGGTCGAAGTCCAGAAAGGCCGCAGCCGTAGACCAACCGGGATCGTTGGTGCCACTTTCCTGAGTCACATCGGTAAACGTCCCATCGCCATTATTACGCCACAACTGGTTGTCCCCCCAGTTGAGGACGTAGAGGTCTACCCAGCCATCGTTGTTATAATCGCCTGTGGTTACGCCCATACCATAGCCGGTAGCGCGCAACCGACTCGCTTCCGTTACATCGGTGAAGTGTAACGTACGGCTTCCATCAGGCCGTACTTCAAGGTCATTACGATAAAGTCGGTCTCTTGGTGTTGAGGCATCCGGCCCAGGCCATGCCGGGTCCAGAAAATGACCTTGAACCATATAGAGGTCAAGGTCACCATCATTGTCATAATCGAACATGGCGCCGCCACCCCCCATCATCTCTACGAAATACAGCTTACCCGACATGCCATTGTCATACACAAAGTCGATTCCCACCTCCGTTGTTACATCTGAGAGGATTGGTTGAGAGGTGTTGGTCGAGAATGGGCGGGCTGGCGCTTTTCCTCCCTCGTTGCCGCAGCCGGGAGCGCAGCTCAGACCGATAACGGTAACCAGCATCCATGCTTTTAAGACACCATTTTTTTGCTCAAAAATGTGCACAGGAACCTCGTTGCAGTTTCTCATGACTATCGCTGGACTAAAATTCGTAATAGTAATCCTACGCAAATATATTCAGTTCCATTGAAATTGTCAAGATTAATTAATGGGTGAGGATTCATCCTATAGTACTTGAGAAGTTTCCTCACCTAAATGCAAAGTCAGTAGGAAAAAACGAGCATTGTAGTCAATGCAAAAAGGCTGGTTCTGTGTTGCGCGGTATAATAGTGTTTGCACTTGATAAGTGGGATTTGCTTCTCAATTAGTTCTTGAACGAAAACGATACATTATAGCCATCATTTCGAGCGCCGCATGGCACTTTTGCACCATTCTCTCAGGAAGAACAGCTCTCTCCGGTTTGTCATTCTGCAAGAATCTTTTTTGAAAGCGGTAAATCCATGCTTCGATGAGCTTTTATTTTGCATTCGTAAAAAGATGCTTCCAGCATGACAACCGAGGGCTGTTCTGAGAAGGGTTTTTTGCCGGAGCAATCTCATACCTGCCAAGAGTAACAACTTTCTAAGTTTTCAATTTCTCAACGATTTCTTCGTGCTCGGGGAATCGCCCAAGTTGCTTTTTAGAGAAGATCAACTCGCCATCTTTCACCACTTCAAAAACTCCACCACTACCTTCGATAAGTTCTACATTGATATCGGAGAACTGTTTTTCTAACTCTGCCTTCAAACTGGAGGCTTTGGGAAAATAGTCTCAAACCAAGCAGTATTCAATGGTCACTAACATATCTGCCTTACTTTCTTAGTGGGTAACATGTATTTACTGAAATCTGATAATTTCTTAAATTACAATCTTTTTCTAAAAATGCAAGGGAAAATTAAGCAAAATTGTA
>JBHIAW010000001.1:0-78761 GCA_046758765.1 bacterium | reverse complement strand
TTCTGAATGACATCAGGTTGCTTTTTACATTACTTGCTCCAATTTTTAATCTTATGCCACAGTCTGTGGAGTTTTGGAACAAGACATTTGCTTAAGTTGACGCCAATGCGAAAGCATTCGGGGGTCAGTGTCTCATGACGCTCCTCTGACCGGTCCATCCTTCTAGCCAACCTTCTTGAATATTCAACTGTAAACCGGTAGGATTATTCATAGCTTCGATTTCGCACTCAATTTCCTCCTTTTTTCCTACTTCAACTGGTAAGTTCAGTTCCACACCGTCTCTTAAAACTTTCAAGACTAATTGAGCGCCTATTTCTTTTGCATTGACTATTTCGTTTATCTCTCCGATCTCGGAAACATCTTTTCCATCTATTGCCAAAATCAAATCCCTTCTTCTCAAACCAGCCTCTTCAACCGGGCTGTTCGCCTCTACTATGACTACCCGATTTCGTGGACCAACAAAATAAAAATTTCCAATGTTGGGAACCCACTTTCCTTGAATCTGGATATTTAAGCCAGCGTAAGCTAATATTTTCTCATAAGGGAGTTCCACAGTTCCAGATACATATTTATCAAAAAATTCTGAGAAATCTGTTTGACTGATTGCGTTAATTGTTCGTTTGATGTCTCCAGGCTCAAAGCCGACATTCTCCTTGGCGAACCACCAATTCATGAAACGCATAACATCATCTAAGCTAAATCTGTTATTTGTTGCTTGTCGAATCTTAATATCAATCAGCCACCCCAAAATCTGTCCTTTATTGTAAAATGAAACACCTGAATGACCATAGCCGCGTTCCCAAATAGACCAACTTGCTCGCTCTGCGCTTGTAAGGTGGCGATCAGGCGTTTCTTGGAGAATTTCAATTTGTTTTTCAAGTTCATCAATGAACTTCTTCTTACTCCAGATTTTTGTTCGCACAAGTGTCAATAACTCATAATAACTGGTGACACCCTCACAGAACCACAGGGCTGAGGTACGGGCTTCTTTTGTGTAATCAAAAGGGCCCAAAACTTTGGGACGTATTCTTTTAACATTCCACACATGAAAAAATTCATGTGCGGTGACCTCAGCCGCACTGAATACAGTTTGAGCCAACCGTTCACGTGAGAAACCAATAGTCGTTGCATTGAAATGCTCAAGTCCGCCCCCCCTTCTATGTCCCGAAAGTAACTTGTAAAAGAATATATATTTCTCAAAAGGAATATCTCGAAACAAGTTAATTTGATATTGACAAATATCTTTCACCATCACAAGAAAGCTATCGACTGAAAAATCGGCATTACCGTAAACAATCAATTCAAAGGGCACGTCCTCCAGCTCAAATCCATACTGCTTAAAATACCCTAATTGTGTCGGTGCATCAATAAAACGATCATAGCCTTCTGCATAAAAAAGGTTTTTGCCGTTAATCTGTTTTAGTGGCGAAGCGATCTTCCATCCATCGGGTAAGTTATACTTAACTAAAATTGGGGTTGACATTTCCCCTTCCAGATACATAAACACACCCGGCCCTTGAACGAGAGCATAAGTGGAATCCAAGGTCCTCTCTGACCAAAATTCAAATGCAGGTTTAACATCATATTCAACCAGCACATAACTATTAGAATTTCTTACTTGCCATGCATCCTCGCTGATTCTTTGGACCTCTAAATTCTTGCCCGAGCGGTCAAAAGCCTTAAAATTGCGAACATTCTTGAAGTATTCTCTTAGCCGGTAAGCACCAGGCGCCCACCGTGGCATTCGAAAATTCAAAAATGACGAGTCTAAATTGTCTATCTCTATGCTCACATGAAAATACTCAAAGCCGTTTTCATCAACACTCAACGTGTAGAGAATCTTCTCAAAATCATTTTGGGTTGTATTATTGAACGAATAGTTGATGCCAGCGTAAATAAAACCAACTGCTGCACAAAACAGTAAGATGCGTTTGATTTTCATGTCAGATGAAAGATCGGTTTTTTTTGCCAAAATCTGAAAAGCCCTCATGTTTGTTACCATCACGAGGGCTTTAAGTATCCAAGAATAATTTTCTTATTTTTTCATACTACGCTTTTTTCTTCGATTCGAATGGATTTTATATGCAAATAAAGGAAGTACAAAAAACGATATATTCGCTAAAGCGTTCACGGTCGTGCGCAATTTGGGATTTTGTATATTCACCTCTAATGCTGGTTTACCACATCCACAGTTACCATTAGGTGGTTCAGCAATGGCGAAGGTAAAGTTGCTGTCTCTTGTCTCATTGCCAGCTCCATCGATGGCCTTTACGAAATACACAATAGTGCTACCCAATTTCTGACCTGGAATTTCTCCGCGATATCGATCACTACCTGTGGAAGTCATGGCAACGGCAACAGCTTCTTGACCAGAAACCTGATAGGTTAACGTAGCAGATTGAACGCTAACATCATCTATGATATCCGATTCCACTACGTAGGGTCCGACTTCGTCCAACGTATTTTCAAGGCGAGAGGTATTGGCAATAATTGGATTGGTTGAAAGTGCCTTATGAACGTTCAACCTGCCTCCTGTTGCCACTCGATCAGCCAAACTGGATTTTCTATCTACGGAACCTAAAATGCGAACTTTAACATGCTTCATGGGTATGGTTGGATATTCGGCCCAAACTAAGGCCGCCGCACCGCTTACATGAGGGGTAGCCATGGAAGTCCCACTTAGAGTTCCATATCGATTCAACGGCAGGGTGCTCAATATATTGCTCCCAGGCGCTGCTAAATCCACTGTTTTCTTTCCAAAGTTGGAAAATCCAGCAAGGTTGTCGCTACTCGTGCTGGCTGCTACTGAAATAACGTTCTCTACTTCATAGTTAGCTGGATAGGTAGGAAAGGAATCATTATTGCTGAAATCATTTCCAGCCGCAGCAACAAAGAGAACGCCATTTTGGTTGGCAAACTTTACCGCGTCCTCCAAAGCGCGGGAAAAGCCACCGCCACCCCAACTATTGCTTAACACTTTTGCACCCATGTTGGTGGCATAGATTATCGCGTTAATGGCATCGGCGCTGGTGCCGCTGCCATCTGAACCTAAGAATTTTAGTGGCATGATTGAGACATTCCAGTTAACCCCCACAACCCCCTTATTGTTGTTGCCAACCGCACCAACGGTGCCGGATACGTGCGTCCCGTGGTCATTATCGTCGAACGGGTTGTTGTCATCGTTGAGGAAATCCCAACCTTGAAAGTCATCAACAAATCCGTTGCCATCGTCATCGACGTTGTTATTTTCTTTACCATCGCCAAATTCACCAGAATTTATCCAGATGTTGTCTTCCAAATCTTCATGCTCCTGGTCTGCCCCAGTATCAATGACGCCCACAATGACTGACTTGCTCCCGGTTTGACTATCCCAAGCTGCCGGTGCATCAATATTATCCATTCCAAACAAACTCGAATAACGAGGATCATTGGGAACGAGGAAGGTGTGGTATATGTAATTTGGCTCAGCATATTCAACATTAGCATCCGCGTTACACTCTTCAACTATTTGCAACACTGGTTTTTCAATTTCGATGCTGCATTTCTGTACTCCAATGTTGGCATATTTTTTGTCAATACTGAGTCCAACGTCAGATAAGAGTTGATTAATTGTGATGTCCGGTACGGTAGTTTTAAATTTGATTAGTACTTCGCCAGGCTTAAATTCAGCGACTTTGGCTTGCTTTTGGGCTGGGGCCGCTGCCTTTGGCTCAGAGCTGGATTCCGAAGATTTAGTTTCTGTCGAAAAAGCTCTGTACTCTGCCGTTGGTTCTGCATATTCGATAAAAGGTAGATTACTGCAAATCGTCACTATTTCGTTCACAGAATAGTCCGACGAAATTTTGAATACGTCTACATTGATCTCTTTAAAAGATTTAATTTTAGTGAGCCCCAAAGTCCTACTCAAAGAATCAATTTGACTATTCTGAGCATGGGCACGGAACTTGATTAGCACTTCTTTTTGTTTTTCACTCTCAGACGCACTTAGCACTAAGATAGCGGTAAGGACACCAATAGTTAACACAAGAAGCACTGTCTTAAAGTTTAGACGCATAACTCTCTCCTTCCTTAGGTAAGGGTATAGAAATAATTTAATTAGTGTTTTATAGCTTCTAACCGTCATTGCGAGGCGCTTTTTGCCGAAGCAATCTCATACCTACCTAATTAAGGAGATTGCTTCGCTGGAAAGCGCTCGCAATGACAGTAAGAATTGTGTTTTCGTTCAAACACTAATTCTTAATAAAGTTACAATTTCTCAATTGACTACTCAACCGGATTTCTCAAAGTACCGATTTGGCTTATCTCACATTCTACAACATCCCCAACTTGAAGGGGGCCCACGCCGGCTGGTGTTCCCGTTGCGATTATGTCTCCTGGCTGAAGAGTGAGATGCTTTGCAAGATAAGCTACAATTTCTGAAACACTAAAGACCATTTGCGATATCGAAGCAAATTGTTTACGCTCGCCATTAACTCTCACTTCTAGGTTTAGTTCGTTGGTATCTTTGATGTAATCCTTTGGAATCAAATAAGGTCCAAATGGACAGAAGGTATCAAAACTTTTGGAGCGGAACCAAGGTTTGCTTTCTTTGATATCAGACTTTTGCAAATCCCTTGCTGTGACGTCATTTAGGATACTGTATCCCGCAATAAAATCATAAGCGTGTTTCTCGGAAATTTGACAGCCTTGTTTGCCTATTATTATGGCTAACTCCCCTTCATAATCAACATGTCCGATATTCTTAGGCAGCCTTATTTTCGCTTCATGTGAAATGATCGCTGAAGGCGACTTAGAAAAGAAAATGGGTTCTTCTGGAACAGCATTGCCTAATTCTTCTGCATGTGCTTTATAGTTACGTCCTAAACAAAGGATTTTTTGAGGCCGACCAATCGGCGGCTGAAATTTTATCGGCTGTTTCAACTTTAAGTCATGAATAGACCTTACTTCCTGAAGAGAGCGTATGACTTCTTCCAGAGTTTCCAAATTGAAGAAATCGGCCTCAACCATGATCTGTAAGAAGCTAAGACTCGGGCCTTTTCCGTTGCTTTTGAGCTGTTTGTATAGTTCCCAGGCCAGAGAAAAATTATAAGCTTCTCCACCAAATTCTATGCCGATTTGTGTATAACCTTTATCTGTGATAAATGAAAAAGCTTTCAATAGCTACCTCCAAAAACTTGCTCCACATTCCCTAAAACATTCATACACAAATGCCCATAGATGGGGAACAAAATGGAAGGCTCACAATTAAAACTCGCTCGTCGCATATTATGGATTTATTTCTTGATTGTCAAGTATTTTTTCAATTTGTCAAACGGATTCAAAATATTGAGATAGCGCTCTACCACCTGTTCAGAAATCTCAAAATCTTCAGAACCTACTTCTACTGATTTAGGATAAGCTTTTAGAAGTCTCTCGGCAGCCTCAATCACCTGAGCAACATTGACGAAACTGCAGTTCCCCTGCACCCCTTTTAACCCCACAAATCGTTGCCCGATTGGCTTCCATTCTTCGGGATCAGTGGACCCAAATACTGCAACTAATGGCGTGCCAACACTCGCAGCTAAATGCATAGCATCGGTGTCACAACAGAAAACCAAATTACAAAAAGAAAATACTGCCGCCAATTTTCTGAGATTCAATCCAACGGCCTCAACCGGTTTAAACGGTAAACTGTTTAGAAAGTATTGACCCAGTTTGACATCGTTTGGCCCCCATGAAACAATTATTTTTGCATTATGTCTCGAACTAAAATATTTTGCTAACTCAACAAATTTTGTTACATTCCATCGATTTCTGACTTTACGGGCACCGAGGCGTATAGCTAAAAGTAGATCATCCGGTTGTAAGCCGTTTTCATATAGAAACTCCCAAGCCAACTTTCGTTCTTCTTGGGTTAAATAAATCTCTTCAGATTTGTCCTCCGTGTCCACTTGAATGAATCGGACGATGTCTAAGTTTTTTTCGGTCTGATGTTTGTTAGAATCATAATAAGGCGCTAACAGGTTATAAATGAAATTGTCTTGACCGGGTTGAAAAACCAGATGCTCTGAGCCTAAAACATATTTGGCGCCACTTAGATAGGCTAATAGATCACTGGTCACTGAATCAGAAACTAAATCTAGCACAATAGTCAAATCAAACTTTGACCGAACACGCTTCACGAATTGGATTGCTTTCTTGACTGACCAACCTGAAATACTTTCAAAGAAACAAATGACTTCAGCGAGATTCACATTATGGTCTAAAATGGGAGCCAGGTTGTTTCGTACCAAAGCAGCAATATGAGCTTTAGGGAAATGTTGTCTAACTGCTCTAAATACAGGAGTAGCCAAGAGTAAATCTCTTAATTGATCGTGAAGGCCAATTATAAGTATTCGACGAATATCATGGTTTGGGAAATCGGTCGGACTGAGAGGTGTTTTACTAATTTGTTTTCCAAGAAGCCGCAACAAAGCGCGTTGTAGCCTGACTGCTAATTTAGAACCTTCGCTCATGGCTTCTACTCATCCCTCCTGGTTGTCTGTTCAATTACAAATCAATGTTATTTTTGGCTAATATTTGACATAATTTGCTAACTCCCTAAGATGAAGGTTCGTATGTTGTGTTTGGATTGTCTGGCAGCCCTTTCCCCGTGAATGTGATCATCATCAGAGCTACTTATCACGTGAAGACCGTTCCTCCCGGCTTCACCCACCAAAGATTGAGAGCGCGATCGCGATTATTCATGGCCCGTTAACCCTGTCAGGGTTTGGGTGCTCACGACATCAACTTCTGCGACATATTGTCCCTCATGAACTAACTCTGTGTGATTTCTTTTTGTCATGATTTTCTCAGCAGCATCTTTTAATTCGGCTGCCATTGCTTCACGTAAAGAAATGGTAAGTTGTTCCATTCTCGTAACCTAGTTAGTCATTGAACGAAAACTATTGATGATATCTGTCATTGCGAGGCGTTTTTTGCCGAAGCAATCTCCTGCGGTGGCTAAGATGGAGATTGCTTCGCTAAGAAGCGCTCGCAATGACAGCAAAAAATTATGTTTTCGTTCGCACACTAGTTAACTTACAGTTTGCTGAGTAATTGGCAGAATATCAGCCAAATGATGAATACGCTGCACCACTTTCACACTGTCATGGTGTTGTTTTACCCACTTTCTGCCTTGCAGTCCCTTTTTTTGTCTCAACTCCTTATTTTGGATTAACTCAATTAATTGATGTTTAATATTTTTTTCATCAATCACCACAAAAGGATGGTTGGGGTATTTCTCTGCAAAGCCGGGTGCCAGACATGAACAGGTTGGAATCCCCATTGCTAAGGCTTCTAACGAGTTTATGCCATATCCTAAATCACCCACTTGATCAACAAAAATGTGGCAGCGGGACTTTTCCCGCAACGCCTCTTTGTGGGTGAGATTTTCAATTAACTTTAATTCGACCGGATACACCGATTCCAAATCTTTTACGGCCGCTATTATTTTTTGACTGCCTTTTGCTTGTCTATTTGTCGGCGCATGGCCAATAGTAATTGTGTTTGATTCTGGTTCTGGTCTTATATCATAACTGGTCACATCAAATGGAAAAAAGACATGTTCGATGTTCGGATGAAGTCTTAAGTGATCATATTCCAAAGTGATGTTCAGGTCACTCAAGGAATCAATAATAGGGATGACACCCCGAGTCCGCAAATCACTACCTGTGTAGCAGCAAATTATTTTTTTGCCCAATGCTTTAAGCCGCTGTACCGTGCGTCCGTTCCTAAAAAACTCTAATCCTCCGTCCAATTGGTACACATCAAAATTCCAGAAATCAATTTCCTCAAATAACGCATCAATTCTTTTCCTCCAAAGCCATTCCCGCAAACTTATCAAACATTTTTCTGCGAGATTATTTGGATGCCAGGCTAAGGGAGTTTCATCAGGTGTATTCTTTTCATTGGTGATATTCAGTTTGCTGGGATGGGAAACCAGTTTTTTTGCCAGTCGGGTGCCCCAAGAATTTAAAAAGGGCAAATCAAGGCATAAGTCCTCCTGGTAATCTCGAGGGTCTTTACTCAGAGTAATCAGCCGGCTGTGATGTCCCAATCTTCTTTCTGCCTTTACAAATGTGATGGGTACACCAGCCGTATTGAATGGGGCGATGTGTAAGATCTTCAAACCCATGTTAAGACTAAAGATTTCTAACCAAGGTTTCGCGAAAAATCCCCTGGGCGCCAAAACTTTCCTTGAATCGAGCCAGTCCCCAATTAGGTTTCATGTTGACGGTAAAAATTCCAAAATCAAGAAATTGCAGACGGTGTCGGATGGCCCAACGAATCACATGATAAAATAGGTAATTAACCCCGCGGTATTTCTGCATCTGTTCGTTGTGGCTTACGTAGAACGCCAAAGCCACTTTTTCATTGCACACAAAAACTACAATTCCAGCAATCATTTGGCCTGCAATTGTTGCTGCGAACAACTTAATTCGGTCGGGGAAGATATTCCTTAAAAGCAGCAATTCATCCAATGAATGAACTGGCTGTACATTATGTCGCAATTTTAGATTTTTTTTGAGTATGGCATAAAACGTTTCAAAATCTTCAGACTCGGTACCTTGAACCGCTAATTTTTGAGCTTTGCGAACCGCTCTGCGTGATTCCGGACTGAAAATCATTAAGGTGTCTTCCTCAGCAAAATCCAAAGGGATGACACTAGAAACTTCTCGTTTAAGATAAGTAAATCCAGATTCCAAAAGAGCAAAATCCAGATAATTGCTGGGCCTCAAATGGTAAATTTGCGGTGGTAAAGTCAATACTATCTGTGTGAATGCTTCTCCTTTGGCAAATTCGACCAAAGCCTCAACGAGTCGAAAGGTATTGAGGAAAGATAAGTCAGATTTGAACACCGGCCCCGCAAATGAAGCGCCAGCATGTGAAGATAATATTTTTTTCCCATCAACATGGATGACAGCCGCCGGAAGAACCGCCAGCCATCTCTGCCTTCTCTTAAAGATCAAAGAACAGTCTTGAAAACGACCTTGAGGATGGTAATTCAAAAATCTTCGTGTATGAAACATCGTTCCATTATTGGAATCCCACACAAAGTTATCCCAATCTTCCGCAAGGTCTTCTGTAAACTTTTGGATGGTTAAACTCTGCTCCTCCTTGAGGTCCCGAAACGCAATTTCTCTTTTGATCATGTTAATAATCTTACCATGATTGCCTTTTGAACATGAAGCCTGTTTTCTGCTTCATCAAATACAATGGAATGGGAGCCATCTATTACTTCATTGGTGATTTCTTCTCCTCGATGAGCAGGCAAACAGTGCATAATCATGCAGTTTGGGTTAGCTTGTTTCACCAACTCTTCATTCACCTGAAAGTTCGCAAATACTTTTTTTCTTTTTTTTAGTTCGGCTTCTTGCCCCATACTGGCCCAAACATCTGTGTAAATCACATCTGCTGCCTTAACGGCTTCGATTGGCTCCCTAAAGATTTGAATATCACTTTCTTGGTTCTGCTTAGCCCTTCCCAAAATTTGCTCGTCAGGATCATAGCCTTGCGGTATGCCGAAATGCAACGTTATGGGAATCTTCGATGCCAGATTTAGCCATGAATTAGCCACATTATTACCATCGCCGACATAGGCTACTGTGAGATTTGACAGAGTTCCTCTTTTTTCAAGTATCGTAAATGCATCTGCTAATACCTGACAGGGGTGCAGTAAATCGGTGAGTCCATTTACGACGGGTACCGAGGCGTGTCTTGCTAATTCCAGAATGCCCTCATGGCCAAATAATCTTGCCATGATAATATCCACATAACGAGAAAGCGTTTGAGCCATATCGCCAATGGATTCCCGCTTTCCGAGTTGAATATCATTAGGCCCCAAATAAAGTGCATGGCCTCCGAGTTGAAACATCCCGACTTCAAATGATACGCGGGTACGCGCCGATGGCTTCTGAAAAATCATCGCCAAAGTTTTGCCTTCCAGAAGCCTGTGGTGTTCACCCCTTTTCTGTTTGGCTTTTAATTCTGCGGCTAGGTCAAACATTTCTGTGATTTCTTCTTTAGACAAATCCGCGATTGAAAGAAAATGCTTATTCAAATCTATGACTCCAAAATAGAGCTGTTTTTCAAGGTATTTTACTACTTTTCTGAGATCACTTGCAAAGGTTAGTTTGAACCTTCCGCAGGTTTTCGTACCTTTTACTTTCCCTTCATTAATTTGATATACCCCGGCTCATTACGGATGCCGTCGAGATCGGGATCCCGTTTCACCCATTCATACTCCAGAAACCCGGCAGCTACTGAATTTTTCAGCGAATCTACCGCGAGATGCTTCTCTCCCACTTGAGCATAGAAACGGGCAGCATTATACAGCATGAGGGGATCAGTGGGATTTAACTCCAACGCCTTGGCTGCCTCACTTTTTGCGTCTTCAGTTTTTCCCACTTGTGCTAAATTGACGGCAAAGAACATATGCGCCCGCGCGTCATCCGGATGTTGCAACAAATATCGAGGATAGACTTTAAGCTGGGTTTGTAATGTTTCATTATGTTTTTCCTTCTCACCCAACCGTTCATAAACTAGACGCAGGTCCGAATATGCTGAATAAAAGTCAGGATTCAATGCAACAACCTTTTTGAACAGATCAACAGCTTCTCTATCGCGGTCCGTGGTATGATAAATTCTCCCCAGTATCCAATAGCCGATAAAACTGTTGGGGTCAAGCTCGATGGCTTTCTTACTCGCTTCAAGCGCTTCATCAAGTGAATCTTTGTTATAGTAGGAAAGGCTCAGAGCGGCATAAGCTTCAGCCAATGTGGCATCATACATCAGGGCTTTCAAGCTTGACTCAATAGATTTATCCAACCAGTCCCCCTTCTTGTCAAAATATAGATAGAGTGTGGCATATGCTTCCCCTAAGCCAGCGTAGGCACCGGCATAGCGTGGATCAAGCTCAATTGCCTTCTGGAAAAGTTGTATGCCAATTTGGACGTTGTTCTTCGTGAGACGATACAGAAAATCTCTTGCCCGCAGATAAAAGTCAAACGCTTCATGATTCAATGTCGCGCGTTTCTCCAGCACAACCTTCTCCTTGGGCGTCAGTTTTAGCATGAGCGCATCCACGATTTGTCTTGACACCTCTTCCTGGATATCAAACACATCTGCCAGTTTTCCCTTGTAGGTCTCAGCCCAAAGCTGTGTGCCTCTAGCAACATCAATGAGCTGCACAGAAATGCGCAGGTTATCCTGAAATTTTCTCACACTCCCTTCCATGATATAGCGTGCCGCAAGTTCCCTTCCGATGGTTTTGATGTCCTTTTTTGTGTCTTTGTACTGCATTGAGGTGGTCCGAGCGACAACACTGACATCTTTGAGCCTTGATAAATTTATGATAAGCTCTTCTGCGAGCCCGTCAGCGAAATAATCGGTCTCCTTATCCGGACTAATATTTTCGAAAGGTAGGACCGCAATTACTTTTGCTTTCTCTTCATATTCCGTCCCCTCAATTTTGCCTCGAACATCTTGTAGACTCTTCAAGAACTCCTCCACACTGTAATGTCTAAGATCGCGATCCTTTTCAAGCATTTTCAGCATGACCTGCTCCAACTCTGCCGTCACGTCTGTTCTAATTCTTGTGATCGGCTCTGGGTCTTCATTCATGATGGAATATAGCACTGCCTGCTGGTAATCCCCCTCGAAAGGCAAGTGTCCGCTGAGCATCTCGTACAGGACCACACCCAAAGACCAAAGGTCCGTACGATGATCCACCTCTTCCCCACGCGCTTGTTCAGGGGACATGTAAGCAGCCGTCCCTAGGGTTGTGCCCACTTTGGTGACCTTCGCAATGCCCCTAACTTTGGCGAGACCAAAATCCATGATCTTAACTTGCCCACTTTCCGTAAGCATGATATTGGCACTCTTAATATCGCGATGGACGATGCCTTTCTTATGCGCTGCCTGCAGTCCTTTTGCAATCTGCAATGCAATGTCCAATGCTTCATCCACAGGGACCGACCCAGCCTCGATTTTCTCTTTCAATTCCTGCCCGTCAATGTATTCCATCACGATGAACACCTCATCGTCAACTTCCTCAATCGCATGTATTGTAGAAATGTTCGGGTGATTGAGGGCTGCGGCAGCTTGCGCTTCGATTTTGAAACGTTCTCGTTCTTCACTATGTGACGCAATTTGGCCCGGTAGAAATTTGATTGCAACCTCGCGTTTGAGTCTAGTGTCCTTGGCTTTGTAGACAACGCCCATGCCGCCCTCGCCAAGCTTTTCGAGAATTTTGTAGTGGGAGATAGTCTGGTTGAGCATTGCGCTTCATTTCCTTTCGTGAAAAATCCTGATAAAATCAGACTCACTCTTCCGCATTGATGACAATCTATTTTAATCTCACGGAACACAAATTGAAATAAGAATACGACGAATCTGCACTTAATTCTTTGTCTTTCTTCAAAGGATACCGTACCTGGCTAAGTTTCACTGTCGAATAAATTCAGCAGCTAAAACATGGAAGTCCCGTTAAATGGGACTAACATTGATGCCTTCAGTCATTTTGACATCTATTCGCCTGATGATTCGTTATCAGGTGATCCTTCAATAATATGAATATGAATATCGGGCCAGACCCCGAACTTCGTTATCAAATACATTAATAGGAAATTCGAGGCAGGTTAAGTATGTTGGTGTTTTTCGGGCGGACTTCTAGTTTATCATAAAATGTACCGACTCAAATCCACATCTTCGATAATTTCTTTAAGAGTGCCTCGAACTCTTTCTTGGGTGATTTCTATCTCCTTGACTTTTAGATCAGGAACTTTAAACAAAACATCTTCTAAGAGGGCAGTTAACACCGTGTGGAGTCGTCTGGCACCGATATTTTCTGTTCGGTCATTCACCTGACTTGCTATGTCAGCAATTTCACGAATAGCATCCGGTGTAAATATTAAATCCACGCCTTCGGTTTTTAAGAGAGCCTTATATTGTTTAATTAAAGCGTTTTCCGGTTCGGTCAGAATTCTAACAAAATCATCAGCCGTCAGACTTTTCAGTTCTACCCGAATAGGGAAACGACCTTGTAGTTCTGGTATTAGATCGGAAGGTTTTGAGACATGAAAAGCGCCAGAAGCGATAAAGAGAATATGGTCAGTTTTGACCATGCCATATTTGGTAAAGACACTGGTTCCTTCTACCACTGGTAACAAATCTCTTTGTACTCCCTCTCTTGAGACGTCGGGTCCAGATTTACTGTTTTCGCCTGCAATTTTATCAATTTCATCCAAGAATACAATGCCCGAATTTTCTACCCGTTGGATGGCTTCTTGAACCACCTGTTCCATATCAATCAACTTTTGGGCTTCTTCTTGAGTGAGGTAATTACGGGCCTCGTGGACTTTCATTTTACGCCGTTTAGTCTTTTTGGGCATCATCCCACCAAAAAGGTCTTGCAGGTTTAGCCCCATCTCCTCAACGCCCATGGGCGAGATGATTTGCATCAATGGGAATTGCTCACTTTTCACATCTAATTCTATCATTCGGTCTTCTAACTCACCGCTCAGCAATTGCTTTTTTAATTTTTCACGAGTTCTTCTGTGACGTTCTTCAATGTCAAGTTCCTCAGAGTCCTCAAAACCAAGTTGCTTTTGGGACTTAGAGGGAGGCAACAAGACATCCAACAATCGTTCCTCGGCATGCTTTTCAGCCAAATGTTGAATTTCAGCAGTCTTTTGAGCTCGAACCATGGAGACAGCCAAATCGGTGAGATCGCGGATGATGGATTCCACATCCCGTCCGACGTAACCTACTTCTGTGAATTTTGAAGCTTCTACTTTTATAAAGGGGGCATTCGCAAGCCGAGCTAATCTTCGGGCAATCTCGGTTTTACCCACGCCAGTCGGCCCAATCAAAATTATGTTATTGGGCATGATTTCTTCCCGCAAATCTTCAGAGACCTGCATTCGACGCCAACGATTTCTAAGAGCAATGGCAACCGATTTTTTAGCTTTATCCTGGCCGATTATGTATTTATCTAATTCTTCGACAATCTGTGTAGGCTTAAATTCCTTTATATCCGGCATCTAATACACCCCATTCATAATTCTTCTGTGATCAGTTCTGAATTTGTATAAATGCAAATTTTCGCAGCAATTTTCAAAGATTCTACAACGATGGACCTTGCATCTAAATTTGAATGATTCATTAACGCACGGGCGGCGGCCATGGCAAAGCTCCCCCCAGAGCCAATGGCAATTATGTGGTCGTCAGGCTCAATCACATCGCCGGTGCCAGAAATCAAGAACATATTTTCTTTATCCATAACAATAAGCTGGGCCTCAAGCCGCCTGAGAAATCTATCGGTGCGCCATTCTTTGGCCAACTCTACGGCCGCCCGATTTAAATTACCTCCATATTGTTCAAGACGCTGTTCAAATTTTTCGAAAAGGGTGAATGCATCAGCAGAGGCGCCTGCGAAGCCGGTTAAAACTGTATCTTTGTACATTTTTCGTACTTTTTTAGCCTTTGTTTTTAAAATGGAATCCCCAAAGGTGACCTGACCGTCGCCTCCCAACGCTCCTTTGCCCTTATGATGAACGCCTAAAATAGTTGTACTTTTAACCATCTGCATTTGAAATCATACAAGAATAATTAAATTTTCCTTCTAAGTCGTGACACTGGGATCATCATCTGTTCTCGATATTTTGCTACCGTCCGTCGAGCCACATTGAATCCTTTTTCTTTCAACAGCTCTGCGAT
Source organism: bacterium (assembly GCA_046758765.1). Lineage (GTDB taxonomy): Bacteria > Zhuqueibacterota > Zhuqueibacteria > Oceanimicrobiales > Oceanimicrobiaceae > JBHIAW01. The sequence goes on along the minus strand of JBHIAW010000001.1, from coordinate 64,022 downwards.
TTTCTGGTCGTTGTAAGGTTTATTTGGATTCTCGTTCTCTATCATTTCTTTGATCAAGGACTTTATGGTTTTGTTTGAAACATCTTCGCCAGCATCACTTCTAATCCTTTCACTAAAAAAGTATTTTAATTCAAATACGCCCCATTCGGTCTGGACATATTTTCCGTTGGTGACCCGGCTTATTGTAGATATATCCATTCCAATTTCATCGGCGATATCTTTTAGAATCATTGGCCTTAAATAGTCTTTGCCTTTTTCAAAAAACTCTCGCTGCCTGTCAATTATAGCTTCCATGACCCTTAAAATTGTGGCCCGTCTTTGATGAATGGAATTAATCAGCCAGCGCGCCGATTCTAAACTTTGACGGATGTAGTCTCTTGTTTCCTTTGGTGTATTTTTTTTGTCAAGTAATAGCTTTTTATATGAATTATTAATTCTGAGATGCGGAATATTCCAATCATTCATGCTGATTCTGAAATCGCCGTTGTCTTTTTCCACGATCAAGTCCGGTACGATTACATTGTGCTGGAAAAGAACATAGCCTTCGCCGGGTTTGGGGTTCAATTTGGTTATCTCTTCATTGGCCTTACGGATATCATCTAAAGTAATGTCCATTTTTTTAGCGATCTTTTCAAACCGCTTATTAGTGAAATCATCAAAGTGGTCTCGAAGAATAGTAATAGTAATGGTGTTCTTAGGACCTTTCTCCAATAGTTGTATCAATAAGCACTCTTGCAGAGTTCGCGCCCCAATTCCCACCGGATCAAACTGTTGAATCACTTTCAACACTTTTTCAACTTCGTCGATGCTCACTTCTAAATTTTCTGCAATTTGCTCCAACGGATAAGTTAAGTATCCATCCTCATTAATATTCCATATAATATATTCACCAATTACCATCTGCTCTTGTGATAAGTTGGTTACATGGAGCTGGTTTAAGAGATGTTCAGGCAATGTGGTCTGAGCAACTTCTGGTCGCTCAAATACTTCCGCACTCTGGTCTTTCGGTATTCGAAAATCATAAGTATCTTCATCGTTTAAGATAGTTTCCCAATCTACTTGTTCACTTTCGAAATCATCCATCGTGTCATTTTCGGCTTCCACTTCCCCATCCGATTCGCCTTCTTTAGCTTCCAATTCCATAGCTGGCTCCTGTTCTTCTTCGGTCTCCTCTTCCAATTCCATTTCTAACTGCTCATCCACTTCTAAAAGTGGATTCATTTCTAATTCGAGCTTAAGTTTTTGCTCTAAACTTAGAATTGGAAGCTGCAGCAAAGAAGAGAGTAGCACCTGTTGAGGCGACTGCTTTAACTGTAAGCTGAGTCTTTGTGCCAGATTCAAATTTGCCATATTCTGCCCTCTTCCAAATGGAGTTAGATGCCTATGTATGAAATATTCAACGCTCTAATTTAAACTTTTCACCTAAATATAGCTTGATGGCAGCAGGATCATTAGCTAAATATTGTGCCGTACCAGACTTCAAAACAACGCCATCATACAAAAGATAAGCCCGGTCTGTTATGGATAGCGTTTCGTGAACATTATGGTCTGTAATTAATACGCCAATACCTTTATTTTTTAGGTCTTGAACGATTTTTTGAATTTCTTCCACCGCAATAGGGTCTATGCCTGAAAACGGCTCGTCGAGCAACATATATTTCGGACTGGTGACTAAGGCACGAGTTATTTCAACCCGACGACGCTCGCCGCCAGAAAGAGTATGCGCCTTATTTTTTGCCAAATGGGATACTCCTAATTCTGCTAAATGAAATGCCAAGCGTTTATTTCTCTCCTGCTTTGAAATAGGTAGAGTTTCAAGAATAGCCATGATATTTTGTTCAACCGTTAATTTGCGAAAAATTGATGGTTCTTGAGACAGATAGCCAATCCCCATCCTGGCTCTTTTGTACATGGGCAATTTAGTAATATCTTCGTCATTTAGAAAAATTCTACCATGATTAGGTTTAACCAAGCCCGTTATCATGTAGAACGTAGTTGTTTTACCTGCGCCATTTGGACCAAGAAGACCAACAATTTCCCCTTGTCTAACATTTATGCTAACTCTATTAACTACTTTGCGTTTTCGGTAAATTTTGACAAGCTCTTCTGCTCTTAGCATTAAGTCCTAATCTGAATGTGAAAAGCCAAACTCTCGCCAATCGCTTATTCAGGCTGTCATTCTGAAAGAATCTTTTTTGAATCAACCTCCGAACGAACCTTGTCTACTTAGTGCTAAAATTTGCAAGAATTCCTACGGAATGACAGGGCAGCCTGAATAGTTGCCAATTTTGATAAAATAGATACTTCCATGCATATTAAGCTAAAGTTTTGGTGGTAAATATTTACCCATGGAAACATCTGGCGCGCTATCCACAAGGACTCGAACTACCTCACCGTCAGATAAGAATAACGCAATTTTGTCTCCTGAGACTTCGTTAGAGCCCTTATACTCGTTATCTTCAATAACATGATATATGCTGGTAGCCTGCTTTTCAACAAGCACTTTTTCGGCTTCTTGATTATTAAAGTAAAAATCCATTTTGTGACCTGTTAGTTTATTTACCCAGCGTCCTTTATTCAGGGTATCAGCATCGGAGACTGCTAAAGCCTGGCCAACGACCTCCGCGCGTATCAATTGAGACTCTTCTAGATACAAGAACAACGTATCGCCAGATATTTGCTGATTTCTTTGACTTACTTCCGGCTTGTCGTTCAAGATCATTTTTTCATCAGCTTTAATATATTCCGCCTGACCGCATCGAGCCATAATTCCCGGTTTGGTGATTTCTACATCTCCGGTAACAATCGTACGTTCACCTCCATTGTAAGTCTCCATGGTATCGCCCACAATTCTCATGATTTCGGTGCCCACGCTATCGTACTGAATCAAAATTGGCTGCTCAAAAATTTTCCCATACTCTTCCGTCCTATAATATTCCGCATAACCACTGGTGAGAATTTTTCTCTCTTTTGGATTTATTATTCGAACGCGACCTTCTGAAACCATTTTCTCTTCTACTTCATAATAGGTCATACGATCCGCGGTGGTCGTATCTAACTCAGTGATACTTCTAACATTTCCGCGTGCAATTTGTTTTCGTTCTTTCTGATAGAAATACACCGTATCCGCAAAAAGGGATTTATTCTCATCGAAAATTTGCACATGTCCAATCAGGGCTGCCTCGTCACTACCTAAGACTTGGATGGCCATATCACACTGTATTGTAGTTTTACCCTGCTGAAACTTTACATTTCCTTCGAGCTTTTGTACCATCTGCTGTCCAATATTTTCTCGCTTTAAGATATCCGCATGAATTAAGCGCAGACGTTCCGATTCTTCACGGCCGAATAGTGCAGAGATTCCTGCCATCAGGACAAAAATGAAGAGTATCCTCTTAATTTTCTGCATTGGATTTACCTTTTGCAGATTCATCAAGAACCGGAAGATTCAATTTCTTTTGGGTCACGCCCCATGGTTTCTTAACAATCCAATTCTTTAAAGCCTGTTCTGACTTAAAGCCTGTACCATAGATGGTATCGTTTTCTGCCGTTATGACTGTAACAAACTCCTCTGAAAAAATTTTGCCGGTAGTTTCCTCCCAACGAAGCTTTCCGGTGCGCAAAGTTAATCCGCTGTCAGCTAAGAAAACTACATCTCCACTTAATTCAAGTCTTTTGCTGTTCTCGTACAACACGGCTTTTTCAGCATAGACCTTTGAAGTGTGCAAACCATTGGTATCGAAGAGGTCGATTTCTACCCCTTGATCAAACTTTACCAATCTCTTCTTCGAGTATTTTGCCATGTGTTCATATTTGATAATCGCTGTAACAATACCCTTACTGGTGGATGTTAAGGTCGATTGCCACCCTTCCTGGTCTGGCAATGCAGACAAATCCGCTGAATTTGATGTAACATCATTCTGGGACTGACAGGCGATCAGCATGAAGCAGAATAAAATCCAAACTTTAATTATTGAAGCCCACATGACTCTTATATCGACAACTTCTGTTAATTTATCAACTTAGTCGATTTTCGTATTTGTAGGTTAAGGCCATTTTGACAAATTCTCTAAACAGTGGATGCGCTTTGAGAACACGGGATTTTAGCTCTGGGTGAAACTGGACACCAATAAACCAAGGATGGCCTTTGAGCTCGATTATTTCAACTAATTCGGTCTTCGGATTAATGCCTGCAGCTATCATCCCGTGCTTCTCCAATAGATCAACATAATGATTATTTACTTCGTAACGATGGCGGTGCCTCTCCAAAATCTCCTCTGTACCATAAGCAGCATAAGTCTTGGTGCCGGGTTTAAGCCTACAAGCGAAAGCTCCAAGCCGCATGGTTCCACCTAAGTCAGATATGTTTTTTTGAGCCTCCATTAAGTCTATTACAGGATATTCAGTATCTGGATCAAACTCTGAGCTATTAGCGTTCTCTAAACTGCATATGTTACGTGCAAATTCTATCACGGCGCACTGCATGCCCAAACATATTCCAAAATAGGGTAACCCTTCTTCTCTTGCAAATTTAGCCGCGGCTACCTTACCCTCAATGCCGCGTATTCCAAATCCCCCGGGAATCAAAAGGCCTGAGACATCAGCCAACTGTTTCCCTATTCCATTATTTTCTATTTCCTCTGAATCCATCCACTTTAACTCAACCTGCACATGGTTGGTCACACCGGCGTGAACAAAAGACTCAATAATGCTTTTATAAGAGTCCTTCAATCCAATATATTTTCCACAAATAGCAATCTTAACTGTATCCGCAGGATTTTTTACGGTTTTTACAAATAATTCCCATTTTGACAAATCAGGCTTAAATGTTTGAAATCCCAGTTTTCGCACTATGATTTCACCCAATCCCCCTTCTTCGAATATGAAAGGCACTTCATAAATAGTCTGGACATCTCTTGCTTCAATTACCGCGTTCTTAGGTACATTGCAAAATAGCCCAATTTTTTGTTTTGTTTCATCATTAAAACGAGTCTCGCAGCGGCAGAGAAGAACGTCGGGCTGTATTCCAATTTCTCTTAACCGCATCACGGAATGTTGGGTTGGCTTGGTTTTAAACTCGCCCGCTGCTTTGATATAGGGCACTAAGGTCAAATGAACATTCAGAACATTTTCCTGCCCAACATCCAGACAGTACTGCCGAATGGCTTCTAAAAAAGGTAAGCTCTCAATGTCGCCAATTGTTCCACCCACCTCCGCAATCACCACATCATATTCCACGTCTTTTTTCCCAGCCTCTCTAATCCTTCTTTTTATTTCGTCTGTGATATGAGGAACGACTTGAACGGTCTTACCAAGATAATCACCTCGGCGTTCCTTGGTGATCACGGAATAGTATATCTGACCCGTAGTGGCATTGTTTTGCGTGGTCATATCATCATCAATAAAGCGCTCATAATGCCCCAGATCAAGATCTGTTTCAGCACCGTCGTTGGTCACATACACTTCCCCATGCTGATAAGGGCTCAACGTACCGGGATCAACATTAATGTAAGGATCAAATTTCAAAATGGTTACTTTCAAACCTCGGGCTTTCAATAGTAAACCAATTGATGCTGAGGCAATGCCCTTGCCCAATGAGGAAACAACACCGCCTGTAATAAAAATATATTTTGTGTTTTCGTTAACTGCCATGTGTTGCGCCGAATGAAAGTATAGAATCCATTCTTAACCAATCACTTTTGGTACACTGAAAAATCCATGCTTTTTCGCAGGAGCATTTCGAAGGGCCTCTTCTTGTGTCAGCCACTCTTCCACTTTATCTTCTCTAAGAACATTTTTTAAATCTACGACATGAGAAGTTGGCGGCACAGATTCTGTATTTAACTCATTGAGTTTCTCAACATAAGCGACAATTTGATCGAGCTCCTTCGCTAGTTTTTGTTTTTCTGCGGATGAGAACTCTAATTTTGCTAACGCTGCAATCTTATCAACATCTTGTATTGTTATTGGCATAGGACTCCAAAGGATTGGTCATATTTGACAACTTGAGAACATGCCTAATATAAAACAATTCGTATTGATTGTCAAGACTAATTTAAATGAGTGGCATAATTTTTGTAAGCCAACTTGTCTATTGAATATAACTCCATTCTTTGAACGTATTCAGGCTATCATTCTGCAAAAATCTTTTTTGAATCAACGTCCGAACGAACCTGGTTTACTTAGTGCTAAGATTGACAAAGATTCCTACCGAATGACAGGGCAGCCTGAATAGTTACCTTCTAACATAAAAAAAGCGGCAGATGCCGCTTCTTACATTTCAAATAGACATTTCTAAGAATTAGTGTAACTATTCAGGCTGTGTTTACTTAGTGCTAAAATTTACAAAGATTCCTACCGAATGACAGGGCAGCCTGAATAGTTACGAATTAGTTTAGATTTGAAGCTTGCTTATACTTTCTTTTACATGGGCAGCGGACTGCCGCAGTGCAGCCAATTCATCGTCATTTAATTCAATCTCAAGAATCTCTTCCACACCATTTTTCCCCAGTTTAACAGGCACGCCCACATATATATTGTGCAAACCGTACTGCCCGGTAAGCCATGCTGCGCACGGTAATATGCGTTTGGAATCTTTAACCACCGCTTCTACCATTTCCGTAACGGCAGCGGAAGGAGCATAATAAGCGCTGCCCGCCTTGAGATATTTAACAATCTCAGCGCCCCCTTGCCGAGTTCGGGCAATAATATCACCAATTCTTTCCTGCGCCATGAGCTGAGTTAATGGGATGCCGGCAACGGTGGTATATCGCGGCAGCGGCACCATATCATCGCCATGACCCCCCAAAACCATAGCTTGAATATCTCGAACCGAAACATTCAGCTCCATTGCGATGAAAGTACGATATCGAGCCGTATCCAAAACACCCGCCATTCCAAAAACTCTGTTGGGCTCGAAACCACTGACTTTTAGCGCAACATAGGTCATAACATCTAAAGGATTGGTTACCATGAAAATCTTACAGGCAGGGGAAACATCAACAGCACTTTCAACCACATTTTTAACTATGGCGGTATTTTTCTCTAAGAGGTCATCACGGCTCATACCGGGTTTACGCGCCAGCCCGGCCGTGATAACCACTAAGTCTGAATTGCTGGTTTCTTTATAGTCATTGCTACCTATTACTTTTACATCAAAACCTTCAACCGGTGCTGATTCCCACATATCTAAACCTTTACCCTGAGGAAGACCGTCGATGATATCAACCAAGACTACTTCATTTGCTAATTCTTTTTCAGCAATCCTTTGGGCCGTCGTGGCGCCTACATGACCCGCGCCAACTACAGTTACTTTCATAGAGATTTCTCCTTAAATTTAAAGTACCCTTTTTAGAATACGGGTAACTATTCAGGCTGTCATTCTGAAAGAATCTTTTTTGAATCAACGTCCGAACGGACCTTGTTTACTTAGTGCTAAAAATTGCAAAGATTCCTACGGAATGACAGAGCAGCCTGAATAGTCACCAATAAGGTTAGTAATTTTCAAAAACAATAAGAAAGGCCAAGAGAAAAATTCTCTTGGCCTTGCAAGTCTTATCCTTTTGCAAAAACATTGACGACTTTCTTGAATCGTCCTCGGCGCTCAAACTTTACAATACCGTCAATCCTTGCAAACAAAGTATCGTCTCTTCCGAGACCTACGTTAGCTCCGGGATGGATTCGGGTACCTCTTTGACGGACTAAAATGCTTCCCGCTGAAACTAACTGTCCATCAAATCTTTTTACACCAAGAAATTGAGGATTACTGTCCCGACCATTCTTGGAGCTGCCGACGCCTTTTTTATGTGCCATATTTTACTTCTCCTCCTTTGTTTTCTTATCGGAGCTGATACCTTTAATCATCAATTCTGTATAGTCCTGACGATGCCCTGATTTGACTTTATATCCTTTACGCCTTTTCTTTTTGAACACGGTCACCTTCTTGCCTCGTTCAAACCCTAATATTTTTGCTTTCACCGATGCGCCTTTTATGACCGGTTGTCCGACTGTAATTTTGCCCTTATCGGAGAGCAGCAGTACCTTATCAAATTCAACATTCTTACCTACCTTGCCTTCGAGCTTAGGGACAAGAATCTTATCGTTCTTACTAACCTTAAACTGCTTGCCAGCAATATCAACTATGGCATACATTAATGAATCCTCCCAAAAAAATCCGCTTGTTCGTTAGTGTTTAAATGTAAAGATATTCATAAATAAAATCAAGTTAGAAATTGCTCTGTGACATCCATTTGGGTTTTTTTCGTAATTACTTTGAATTGGTCTGTCCTTAGAGAGTCATCTTTAGTAACATCAATTCTGAGACGATATTTCCACATAAGTCTTCTACATCTGCTAATCAACCCTGAAGTTAAATAATCGGCAATTGAAGAATGTACCACAAGCTTCAGAGACCATTCTTTTCGTTGTGCCTTAAACCGTCTTAGCCATCTCTCAATCTTTGTTAGAACCGAACTTTTTGAAGGAACTCTGCCGGATCCATCACACACTGGGCATGGCTCACTAAACGAAAATAGCAAACTTGGGCGAACACGCTCCCGGGTCATTTCAATTAAGCCAAATTCGCTGATAGCAGAAATATTGGATTGGGCACGATCCTTGCGTAATTCCCGGCGAAATTCATCAAAAAGTCTCTTCTTATTATCGGGTTCCAACATATCAATAAAATCTATGACGATAATTCCACCGAGATCACGCAATCGAAGTTGCCGTGCTATTTCCCGTGCTGCTTCAAGGTTAATTCTTAACGTGTTTTCCTCGGGTGCCTTTCGTCCAAGGAACTTGCCGCTATTCACATCAATCGCGACGAGTGCTTCTGTATGGTCGAATATTATGTAACCCCCACTGGGCGTCCAGACTTTTCGGGAGAGACATTTCTCTATCTCACTTTCAATCCCGTAGGTATCAAAAATAGGTCTCTTAGCGCCATAGTATTCCACTCGGGTTGAAAGTGATGGGGCTACATCGCTAAGATAGGCTGAAATTTCTTTATAAAGCTTTTTAGAATCAATTAATACCCTATTTACATCACTGGTGAATAAATCTCGGATTACGCTGGATGCCATGGCCACATCTTTGTAAATTAGGGTCGGAGGAGAGGCTCTTTTGAGTTTTCGCTCTAATTTATTCCACTGCTTGTGAAGAGCCTCTAAATCAGCTTTTAAAGTGCTCTTATCTTTGCCTTCCGCCACAGTTCTAACTATTACCCCAAATCCTTCATGCTTAATTTCTCGAGCAATTTTTTTAAGTCTTCTTTTCTCTCTGATACTATAAATCTTTTTTGAAACCCCGACCACATCTGAGTTCGGTACGAGGACTAAGAACCGCCCCGGAATAGACAATTCTGTGGAAATTCTTGCTCCTTTATTACTAATTGGCTCTTTAATGATTTGAACCAACAGTTCTTGTCCCTCTTTCGGGATCGGTCTTTGGGCTTTACTTTTCGTACCATTTCGTGAATTTTCTAAATCCACGAAGTCCTTATAATCTGCTAATATATCGCCGATGTCTGAAAAATGTAGAAAGGCATCTTGAGATTGACCTATGTCTATAAAAGCAGCATGCATCCCTTGTACTACATTGACCACTTTGCCCAAATAAATATCTCCCACCATCCTTTCATTCTCGGGTTGCTCTACAAAAAGCTCTGCCAGCCTACCATTTTCAAGTATAGCAATTCTTGTCTCTCCTACGGATGAATTAATAATAATTTCTTTTTTCATTATGCTATTTATCACACTCCTATCTGCAAACTTCACTATAAGTTAGTTCGCCAAAAATCAAAATTTGCCAAGGATAAGAGGGTAAACCTGCGACGAAAATGTCAAAGAACAAGTTGACAAACAAAAAGGGATATCTCTATCCCTTCGAAGCATTCAAATTTGACTTAATAACCCAACGCGGCCAAGCCGCCATTAAAATCAAAACAAAAGTAACAAATTTCAACTAATTCTTTTGCCCAAAAATCAAAGATTCGATTGATAACGCTATGATAGTATACTAAATTTTACAATAATTTGCAAGGATTTTTTATACAGAAAAGTAAAACCTCAGTTATGGTGGGTTCTGTGGTTGCCATGTCGAGCGGAACGAAGTGGAGTCGAGAAATCTGATTCTGGCACGAACCAAATTCTTCGACTCCGCTAGCGCTCCACGGTTAAGGACAGCGAGATGTCCTTCTCTAAGAATCCTTGTGGAATGACGAGCAAAGACTCTGCCTCTAAACCGTCATGCCGGAGGCATCTTCCCAGTTTAGTGCATCAGCGCGGGAAGATTCCTAACGGAATGACAGTAAACCTCGTAGACTGTCGTTGCTAAGAGAATGCCGTAAACAGTGGCATGTAGACCTCAGAGGGACGTCTCCTGGCCCCACCGTAACTGAGGTTTTACTACAGAAAACTCTTTCATAATAACGGCAAAAACTAAAGTAAACTGTTCTCATTTACTACCAAACTAAATTTACAGCCTAAAAAATTTGCTGCTCGCTTGCAAAATAGCATTCTGTTTAGAAAGATTTCAAAATATTCCATTACAGAAGAAATTTTCAAATCGATGGTAAGTTCAAGTGTTATAATCTTTTTTTCGCTATCCACTATGAGAACAGATTTATTGACTGCGTAATTGACGCGGTCATGAATATCAAATTTGATCATATCTGGATTCCTCACTCGTGATCTATAGACATCGGATTTATCAGCCAAAATCAGTCCTGCACCAATCTTACTAACCGGTTCAAAGCCATTTTCGTCATGACTGCCGATAGCAGCAACTATGGCGGTAATTTCTCTGGTTTCCATTCCTAAATCTTTAAGAAGCGTGTGCGCTAACACCGCACCCGTGTACGAATGGTTAACGCGATTAAACACATTGCCAACATCGTGTAGAAAGCCTGCGATGGCTGAAAGTTCTGCTTCACGTTCTGGAACATTCAATTGTCTTAGGATTTCATACGCTCTTTTTGCCACCAGACTACAGTGTCGCTTACCATGTTCCGTGTATCCAATTACGGCCAAGTACTCATCAGCGCGTTCAATATATGATTCTATTTGCGGATCATTCTTAACATCGTCTAAGGTTACTATGTTCGACATTTGCCACTCCTTTGTTTCAATAGCATCTAATTGACCCTTCCATGAAACGCTAACCCCGAAAACATTCTGGGATAGCGGTTGTTCCGTATAAAAAGACATTAACCTTTTGGAAAAAGGTCAGCGGCTACAGAAGATTGGTAATTAACAAATTCAGGCCACGAGAAACGGGTTTGATTGTTTTTCTTGACCTAAGGTTGTGTGCGGTCCGTGGCCTGGGTAAATCATAGTATCATCACCTAATGGGTACAGTTTAGTTTTGATAGAATCGATCAAGGTAGCATAATCACCGCCCGGCAAGTCCGTTCGACCGATAGAGCCGGCAAAAAGTATATCGCCTACAAATGCCACCCCGGTCGCAACATAGGAAACACTACCCGGGGAATGACCGGGTGTATGCAATACCTCAAAACTTAAGTGACCAATTTCAATCGAATCGCCTTCTACAACATATCTGTCCACCTTAGGTATTCCAGAAATGGCTAACCCAAATGCCGCGGCTTGCGCCTGCAGATTCTCAAGTAGGAATTCATCAGCAGAATGCATCAAAACCGGGACGGTAATCTGCTCTCTTAATACATTTAACTCCTTCACATGATCTAAATGAGCATGAGTCAGCAAAATGCTGGTAATATCAAGTTTCATATCATTAATCTTGCTAAGTATTCTAGGAATTTCATCACCGGGATCAATGACAACCCCTTGGTGAGTTTTTTCACAGCCCACTAAATAACAATTTTCAGCAAATACACCTACTTCTAGTTTTTCTATTATCATAATTACGACGGGTATTAGATCAATCTTGCTGCATATTAGAACACAGAAGAAAACTCCTTCAATTGATTAACGACCTCATAAGATACTTTATAGTGCCCCAACACCTCGTTTCCTTTTTTACCACCGTGGTAATCGGAGCCCCCGGTGATCAATAGCCCATTTTTCTTAGCAATGTCACTGAAGTAATGAGTCTGCTCTTCATTGTGTTTTGGATGTATGGCTTCAATACCGTTTATACCGGATTTCATTAACATAACTAAGTCTTCTTTACTCATGTCCAAGCCCGGATGTGCAATGGAGCTGACTCCGCCGGCAGAATGAATCAATCCGATAGCGGTGGCAACATCAATCTTAAACTTTGCAACATAAGCCGGTTTCCCATTACCAATATATTTGTCAAAAGCCTCTTGAAAGGAGTGGACATGGCCTTCCTCTACCAAGACATCGGCGATATGAGGACGGCCAACGGAACCCTTACCGGCCTTGTTCAAGACGGCTTCAAACGAAATGGGCATTCCCATTTTCGTCAAAATCTTAGCTATCTTTTCCGCGCGTTTCAGCCGTTCCTTTTTAAACTTATTCAGATAGTCAAGCAATTCAGCATCCTTATGATCAAAACAGTAACCCAATAAATGCAAATCAAGATTACGGTAATTAACACTAAGCTCAACGCCTGGAACAACTTCTATACCACGAGCTTCGCCATACGGAATAGCTTCATCCAGAGCACTAATGTCATCATGGTCTACAATAGCAATTGCCACCAAATCATGAGACAAAGCTTTATCTACTAGTTCCTCTGGTGAGCAATAACCATCCGATCTGTTTGTGTGGAGATGGAGATCGGCATAACCGTTTTTCAACGTCATATTGTTATCTTTCTATCAGACAATCCTAAACTTTCGGTAAAGTTATTCCTTTTTGCCCTTGATACTTTCCTTTTTTATCCGCGTATGATTTCATACACTCTTCATCGCTTTCAAAAAACAATATTTGAGCAATCCCTTCTCCGGCATAAATTTTCGCTGGCAAGGGTGTGGTATTAGATACCTCCAGAGTAATATGTCCTTCCCAGCCTGGTTCCAAAGGGGTCACGTTTGTTATAATACCGCATCGTGCATAAGTAGATTTGCCCACGCAAATGGTCATGACTTTTCTGGGTATTTTGAAATATTCGACCGTCCTACTCAGCGCAAATGAATTGGGTGGAATGATACAAACATCGCCCTTGAAATCAACTAAAGATTTTGGATCTAAGTTTTTCGGATCCACAATGGTAGAATTTATGTTGGTAAAAATCTTAAATTCATCAGCAATTCTCACATCATATCCATAGGAAGATAAACCATAGGAAATTACATTTTCCCGCACTTGCTGCTCTACAAAAGGCGTAATCATGCCAAACTCCAAGACCATCTCCTTTATCCATCTATCGGCTTTAATAGCCATTTAAGAATTCCTCCTGTTTCGTTTAATATAGTAATTCGACTTTGTTACCCACTAACTTTATTTATGACTATTCAGGCTGCCCTGTCATTCCGTAGGAATCTTTGTACATTTTAGCACTCAGTAAACAACATTCTCGCGCACGTTGATTCAAAAAAGATTCTTTGAGAATGACAGCCTGAATAGTTACGTTCAAAATTAGGTTACAGCGTTTTTTTGATGGCAATCATTGAAACAATGATACTGATTTCATACAGCGCGATCAAAGGTCCTGCCAAAAGCAATTGCGTAAATACATCAGGAGGTGTTATGATGGCAGCTAAGAACACCATGATTACTATACTATGGCGTCGATAGTGACGCAAAAAGGCCGGGGTCAGCAGTCCAATTTTTGTCAAAAAAAAAGATAACACCGGCAGCTCAAAAACTAAGCCGAAGACAAATATCAGCATGGTAACAAATTGCAGATATTCATTAACCGAAATGGTGGCCACTAAATCGGCCGTTTCAAAACTTAAAAGAAAAAGTAATCCGTAGCGCAAAACTACAAAATAACAAAATAGTGCACCAGTCAAAAAGCATAATGTAGAGAACAGAACCACCGTGGGAACATATTTCCTTTCTTTGTCTAAGAGACCCGGTACCACAAACTGCCACATTTGATAAAAAATCACTGGTAAGGAAATCAGAATTCCAGTAAAAACAGAGAGTTTTATCCGAATCATGAAGCCGCCGGTTGGAGTCAAAAAGATCAGTTTTTGTATGTCGATCTTGTTCAAATTCGCGGCTGCCTCATTATACGGCATGACCAGAAGAGCAAGAATTTTCTCGGAAAAAAAATAAACCCCAATAGCACAGACCACCACTGTCACAATCGACTTAATTAGTCGCCACCGAAGTTCCTCCAAATGATCTAGAAAGGGCATTTCTTTTTCGTTTATTTTTTTCGCTGCGGCTTTCATAAAGAGAGTCCCAAGAATGTTCAAACATAAAAGAGCAGATAGTGGACCTCTTGCAAGTTTAAGGTACCCATACTATCTGCTCGGCAAGTTCTCACAAGATTGTTATTAGAACTTGTTTTATCTTTAGCTTTTGAGTCCCTCCACCTCACTCATGAATTCTTCTTTATCTTGAAAATTTCGATACACAGAAGCAAAGCGCACATAAGCAATTTCGTCAAGTTCTCTTAAGTAATTAATCACTAACTCACCGATCTCCCGGGACGGTATTTCATCCTGGCTCATATCACGTAGAACACATTCAATTTTGTTTACAATCTCATCAAGAGCCGCAGTAGCGATTGGACGTTTATTGCAAGCAATGTGTAAACTGCGTTTGAGTTTTTCTTGATCATAAATCTCTCGACGGCCGTCTGCCTTAACCACCATGAGGGGCGTCTCTTCAACATGCTCCTTAGTTGTAAATCTACGTTTGCAGCGAAGACATTCTCTTCTTCTCCGAATGACTCGACCTTCATTGCTGGCTCGGGAGTCAATTACTTTGCTGTCTTCATACTTACAATAAGGGCAACGCATATTCTCTACATGTTTGGGACATCGTATAATGGAAACCGCTTACACAAGTCCGCAACTTGTGCTTGAACCAATCTTAGCGTGGAATCATTTTTGATGTCCGACAAAATCTTATCAATTAGGAATGCAATCTCTTCCATCTCATCTTCTTTCATGCCCCGGGTTGTCAAAGCAGGAGTACCAATGCGAATCCCACTGGTAACGAAAGGACTCTGTTCGTCAAATGGAACCATATTCTTATTTACAGTAATGCCGGCTTTCTCCAATGCCTCTTCTGCTTCTTTCCCTGTTATATCTTTATTGCGTAAATCCACCAGAATGAGGTGGGTATCTGTACCGTCAGAAACAATGTCATATCCCAAATTTATCAGTTTTTCGGCCAATCTCTGTGCGTTTCGAATAATCTGTCGTGAATATTCCTTAAAACTCGGTTCCAACGCCTCCTTAAAAGCCACCGCCTTAGCTGCAATTACGTGCATGAGTGGCCCACCCTGAAAACCGGGAAACACATTGGAATCAATCACTTCGGTCCACATTTTCGTGCGACCTTTCGGGGTTTTAATTCCCAAATCATTCTCCGCATCTTTTCCGACCAAAATCATACCTCCGCGCGGGCCACGTAATGTTTTATGTGTGGTTGTAGTTACAGCATGACAGTACGGAATTGGACTAGATATTAATCCTGATGCGATCAGACCAGCAGAATGGGCAATATCTGCGATCAAATAAGCACCAACTTTATTGGCTACTTCACGGAATCCTTGGTAATCAATTTCACGAGAATAGGCACTGGCCCCGGTAATGATCAACTTGGGTTTTTCCTTCTCAGCAATGGCTTCGACTTCATTTAAGTCAATCCGTCCGGTTTTGGCATTAACCCCGTAAAAGACCACTCGAAAGAGTTTTCCAGAAAAATTGACCGGGCTGCCGTGGGTAAGATGTCCACCGTGGGACAAATTCATACCCAACATGGTATCTCCTGGCTTCACAAAAGCAAAATACGCAGCAATATTGGCTTGGGAGCCGGAGTGTGGCTGAACATTGGCATGCTCCGCTTTAAACAACTTTTTCGCTCTTTCTCTGGCTAATTCTTCTGCTACATCCACAAATTCACAGCCGCCATAGTACCGTTTACGCGGATAGCCCTCTGCATATTTATTGGTCATAACCTGACCCATTGCCTGCAAAACAGCCATGCTGGCAAAATTTTCAGAAGCGATTAGCTCAAGCTTATCGTTCTGACGGTGAATTTCATCAACGACAGCTCGGTAGATTTGGGGGTCCGTACGTCTTAAATGCTCCAAAAGTTGAGCCTCTTGAAATTTGGATTATTTAGATTAATTGAAGCGAGAGACTATCGAAGTAATTAATAAATCCAGTTATAACATTCACCCTCGGCTTTTGTTTGATCTTTATGCATAAATTTGTCTGATGTGGTTGGTAAGACACCTTGAAGATAACTTATGTGCCTTTCCGCTTCACTTCTATATTCTAAATCTTTCAAGGCTCTTTTATATTGTTGATAGGCTAGCTCATAAACTAATTTATCATTAAAATCTACCTTGCCCTTTTTTTGATTAACGCAAAATTCGGCGCTAGCCTCGTAGACCTCGCCCAATGCAATCCAGCCCAACCCGTAAGAATTATCAATGGCCAAGGCCTTCCTGGCATAGGTTCTAGCCAAAGGGAAGTTATTGGTGCCTCTATAACACCGACTTATTTCAGCCATGACTTTTGTGTTATTGGGATCTATCTTCAATATTCTTTTATACTCTGCAATTGCTTGTCTATATCGCTCTAATCTTTGATAGGAATTTGCAATATATTCCATCGCATTCACGTCATCTTGAACAAGAGTCGAAAATTCTCTAAATCTTTCTATCGACTTCTCATATTCCCCTTGATTAAAATAAATAACTCCCAGTTCATAGCGAACTTGAGCATTCTCGGGCTCTTGTTCTCTAACTTTTTCTTTGGCTTCTGTGGCTTTTTCACTTTGGCCAGTGGCTGCATATAAAGCAGAGACATTGTTCCGTGCTTCTTCATCATCGGGCTTTAATTCAAGAACCCTTTCGTAAGCGCTAATCGCCTCATCATAGCGATCTGTTTTTGCATACAGAGTCGCAAGCTGCCGCCAATCATCAACGGACTCGGAATCAATCTTGACCACGATCTCATATTCTGAAATAGCATCATCGGTAAGTTCTTTTTGTGCCAATATGTAGCCCCTCATTCGGTGCAAATGGGCATCATCAGGGTATTTTTTGATACCCTTTTCAAAAACAATTTGCGCGGAATCAGGCTTCTGTAGTTTAAAATAGCTATCTCCCAGATACCGATAAACCCGTGGAAATTTCTTAATGGTATCCATCTTTACCACTTTCCAAAAATGCTTGGCCGCATCGGCATACTGTCTGTTTTTGTAGTTTTCAAACCCGAAACTCCAAAATTTAGTCATTTCAAATTCATACGCCTTCCTCTGCGATTCCAGATAAGCTTGGTCATTATCATTCTTTTTCTTTTTTTTCTTTTGAGCAAAAACATCGTCTGAAAAAACGCTCAAAGCAAAAACTACAACGATTCCCATGACCCCCAAACGCCAGCAAACTCTTAATAAGAAATAATCTCTCTTTAACACTTTATTTTCCTCCCGTATGTTTCAAGCAATTCAGTTGGTAAATATTGCTATTCGAAAAAACAATCATACTAAAAATCTAATTAAAAATCAAGTAAAATGTACTAATTAGATTATCTTCTACCTCCGCGAAAAAACCATCTTTCACCAACTGTAACGCTACCTGTCACTCGGATAACGGTTTCTCTAAAGGGATTTCTTGATATTGAGCCTCGCCGGCCCCCTTCCAAGGCCAGATCTATTCTACCGGCGGTCCACTTAATAGGTAATCCCAGTCCAATTGTTCCAAACAACTCGGTTACTTTCTCACCTAATGGATCTTCAAGACCCAAATCTCTGTAAAAAAATCCAGCTCTAATAGCCATTCGACTGAAATAGGAATCCCGTAAACCTCCTCTACCAGAATATTCTAAGCCAAACCCAATTCTCTTACTATCATTGACATATCCTTCCTTCTTAAGATCACTCCATTTTTGAAAATAGAAATCCACACCAGCTATTAATTTTTTACCTATATTTAGCGCTGTTCCGACACCAAAAGCAAGGGGTATTTCAATTTCACTGTCAGTAAAATCAGAAAATTCACCGAATCTTTCCTCGAGTTTATTGTTCAGGTCTAATGTGACGGCAGGAGTGAAAACACCTCCAAAACTCCAGCCGGAAGTAATATGATAAATAAGACCTACCCTAAAATTACCAGCAGTAAAACTCTGACGGATTTCGTCTCTTGTATTAAAAAACCCAGAAGTAAGAAAATTAACCTGCCAAGTAGTCTTTAGTACACCAAAGTAAAACAAACCAGTAATCCCTAAGTATAGATTCTTAAATGGCTTAACAGAAAAAGTAAGGAAGCCAGCATTCACACCACCGTCGCCGGATAAAATCTCTACAAATGGCTTGTTTTCTAACGTGTCTAAAGATGTAAAAGAATATTCAATTGAGCTGTAAGGATTAACGCCAATAGCAATGACCGCCCGATTCCGTTTGATTGGAATGGCAAATTGCACCCCAGCTACGCCAGTGCTTGAAATAAAAGCATCCTGATCTGAACCTTCGAGATCCGTAGCTTCATGCAAAAAGTGGCCAGATATATAAGTATAAGGAATTTCAACAAGGGCCGCCGGATTAAGGTAATTCAGAGTCATATTATCGGTGGTAGCTAATCCCACCCCACCCATACCAACACTTCGCCCACTAACGAAGTGGTATACTAATCCAATTCCTTTTGATGAATAGAAGGAGCCAGCTTGGAGAGGGTTGGCAAAACAGCCAGTTATTAACAGGATTTGTACCAGAAGCTTAAAATTGGTCTTCATCTGCATTCGTATCCTTAGATAATTAAGGGACATTTGGTGAGACTGTGAAATCCACCTCTATTTTTGGTGCCATACTGCTATCAATCACTGAAGAGAAAAAGGCCACTCTAGAAATGTCAAGTCCCGGAATTCCTGCTCTAATTAGGAATCCATGGTTTTCAAATTGTTGGGAAGTCCAGTCTTGCAGCATACTCCTAATCGGAATTGTAATCGATGAGTCGGAATCTTTCACCAGTTGAACAATTGAAGTGACCAAAGTGTCCAATTCAATTGTATCAGGTGATGTAAAAGGTTCTGCTAATCGGGTTATCTGAACGACAATTCCATCACCTGTCAATATAGAATTTTCGTCTTGAACATTTAATATCAAATTCGCCTTGTTAATAGTGGATTCTCTTGGTATGCTTGCAAGGTCAAATTTAATAACACTTTGATGACTAAAAACATTGTCAACATATAATGGACCTGCCGGCGGGTCAATAAGACTCCGCACCAAATAAGCATCAGCCGTTGCTGTAACAAAACTTGTATCACGTTCTGAGTCATTGTTTTCAAAATAGAATTCTAGTCTGGGTTGATTGGAAGAATTATTTTTGGAAAAAAATTCCTTTATGAAGTCGCTATTCGAGAAATTTAGTAAGACGCCATAATTAGCTACCATAGAAGTCGTATCGATCCAATCCTTCACCAACTGAGGATCATCAAAATCTATTCTTACAGCTTCGATACTGACTAATGTGTCTGTTGCTGAGGTATCGCCGACAGTGGGAAATATGGAAGCACTTCCAAGAGGATTAAGATCAAATGCATTCTGCAAAGTGTCATTCGTAACCGATAACTCATTCCAATCTCTGGTGATTTGATGTATGGTAGCTGTGAAGGGCTGCATGGACTCACCAATAATGGCTCGAGTTTGTAATATGATAGAAGCTCCTGTAACCAAAATAGTGTCTGGCAGATTTTCAAACTTCAACACAATCCGAGCTTCTATATTTTCAAATGAACCGAGCGACAAAATAGTGCTTGAACCCGTGGCGACCGTTGTGTCTCTATAACTTTCTTCCAGTTCTATTAAAGTTAAGGTTGTGTCGGTGACTTCTCCTCTATCTTCAGGATCTGCTAACTCAAAACCTTGAATGGGTCTGTCATCGCTGCAGCCAAATAAATTAAAGAGCGCCAAAACAAAACACAAAACAAAAGCTTCAATATTTCCTTTTTTGTTGCGAATTAGCATTTTCAGCATTCCCAGACAATTTTTCCGGCCTTAACCACTGTGGCAGCTAAACTTACACCAAAATGATAAGGTAAATATCTAAAATTTGGAATATTCCATATTACCAGATCGGCCTCTTTTCCTACTTCGAGAGTGCCTAACAAGTTCCCACGATCAATGGCTAATGCAGCATGATAAGTTGCCGCTGTCAAAGCCTCAGAAGGTTTAAGCCTTAATTTCAAGCAAGAAAGCGTTAACATTAAAGGCATGGACTCAGACATGCACGTTCCCGGGTTAAGATCAGTTGCTACTGCAACAGGTAGTCCTTCCTCAAGCATGGCTTTAGCTCGGGCATATTTTTCCTTGCCAATAAAAAAAACAGCTCCAGGCAATAGAACAGGCACTACGCGCTGTTTCAACATCATTTGCCAATCTTTTTCATCAGTATATTCTAAGTGATCTGCAGAAACCGCCGCTAATTCCGCGGCTAAGAGAGCTCCACCACTGTAAGTTAATTGATCAGCATGAATCTTTAGCTTCAATCCTGCAGTTTTGGCGGCTGTGAGAATTTCCCGCGACTCCTGTAAGTTAAAGACATGGGCTTCACAAAATACATCACAAAACTCAGCCAGATTTCTCTCTATAATCCGCGGAATCATCTCATGGATAATTAAGTTGATGTAATCCTTTCTATTGTGCCGATATTCATCTGGAATTTCATGTGCTCCTAAGAACGTCGGAACGATTTCGAGAGGGTGAATTTTGTTCAATTCGGCAATGACTTCGAGAGACTTGATTTCGTCCTCTACGGACAGGCCATAGCCACTTTTTGCCTCTATGGTGGTGGTCCCCTGGGCGAGAAATCTGTCTAACCTCGGACGGGCTGCCGCTACCAATTGTTCTTTAGACGCCTTTCTTAAGCTCCGAACGCTGGAACGAATGCCACCGCCAGCCCTGGAGATCTCTTCATAACTTCTACCCATAACTCGCATTTCAAATTCATTTTCTCTCGTACCATAGAATACTGGATGAGTATGGCAGTCAACAAAACCTGGTGTGATCGTTTTACCCGTTGCGTCAACAATGACGGAATTCTCTTGTAGGGTAATTTGTAACTCTACTTGCTTGGTAGCCCCGACCGATACGATTTTACCTTTATATGCAGCTAACGCGCCATGTTCGATACGTACAAATGAGCCAGGTGCAAATTCTGGAGAACCCTGAGCCGTAACCAGTTCAGCCGCATTCTTAACAACAAAGTCTGCTTTCAAGATGACCTTTGGATAAATAACTCAACGCATCAACATAGGAATCTTAATTTCTTTTTCTTTGGCGGTGTTCAGAGCCTCTTCGTAGCCAGCATCCACATGTCTGGCAATTCCAATTCCTGGATCATTGGTTAATACTCTCTGCAAGCGTTCAGCGGTTTCATTGGTGCCATCGGCAAGAATGACTTGACCCGCGTGAATGGAATTACCAATTCCCACGCCGCCACCGTGATGCACCGAGACCCAGGTGGCACCAGAAACCGCGTTCAATAATGCATTTAGAATGGGCCAATCTGCAATGGCATCGGAGCCGTCCTTCATGCCTTCGGTTTCACGATTTGGTGAAGCAACTGAGCCGGTATCCAGATGGTCTCGTCCAATCACAATCGGCCCCTTGATTTCACCTTTTCCCACCATCTCATTAATAGCCAAACCAAATTGCGCCCGTTCTCCATATCCAAGCCAACATATTCGAGCAGGCAGGCCTTGAAATTTGATTTTTTTCCCTGCCAAAGTGATCCACCGACTCAACGCTTTGTTCTCAGGAAATAGTTCTAAAACTAACTGGTCTGTTTTATAAATATCTTCTGGATGCCCAGATAGCGCCACCCATCGAAAGGGACCTCTGCCTTGGCAAAAAAGAGGTCGAATGTAAGCTGGCACAAATCCGGGAAAATCGAACGCATTTGTAACTCCGGCTTTATGAGCTTGACCGCGAATATTATTTCCGTAATCGAAAGTAACCGCACCCATTTTCTGCAGATCAAGCATCGCTCGTACATGGATGCCCATAGATTCATAGCTTCGTCGAATATATTCTTGTGGGTTCTGTTTTCTCAACCGCAGAGCTTCCTCATAAGGCATCCCAGCAGGTACGTATCCATTTAACTCATCATGGGCAGAGGTTTGATCGGTGAGCACATCAGGCACAATTCTTTTCTTCACTAACTCCGGTAAAACCTCAGCACAATTGCCTACTAAACCAACAGAAACTGCTTCACTTTTTTCTTTAGCGCTCAGGACTATTCTTAAAGCCTCATCCAAATTCTCCACGATCTTGTCGCAGTATTGGGTGTTTATTCTTCTTTCAATTCTTTTACGGTCGACCTCTACCCCAAGAAAAGCAGCGCCATTCATGGTCGCGGCCAGCGGTTGAGCTCCGCCCATACCGCCTAATCCACCTGATACGACCAGCTTGCCTTTTAAATCACCGCCAAAATGTTTGTCGGCGGCGGCAGCAAATGTTTCATACGTGCCTTGTAGAATTCCTTGGGTTCCTATGTAAATCCAACTGCCTGCAGTCATCTGCCCGTACATGATAAGCCCTTTGTCCTCTAAGTCACGAAAGTGCTCAGAAGTGGCCCAGGCTGGAACTAACAAAGAATTAGCAATAAGGACTCTCGGCGCTTGGCTGTGAGTCTTAAATATCCCGACGGGTTTACCTGATTGAATCAAAAGTGTCTGATCGTTTTCTAAATCCTGAAGGGCTTTAACAATTTGATGATAACATTCCCAGTTGCGGGCTGCCTTGCCCGTACCACCATATATGATTAACTGCTCCGGAGCTTCTGCTACATCAGGATCAAGATTATTCATTAACATTCGCATCGCGGCTTCCTGCCCCCAACCTTTGCAGGAAAGCTCCAAGCCTCTTGGAGCTTTAACAGGTTTGTAATCCAGAACTTTCATCTTAGCATCAGTTTTTTCTTAAATCCAACCTGCTGCGTTAATGACACAAAAAAGCCGACTGCTAAACAGGACAATCGGCCTTTCAATTTTAGTTTAGAAAAAGAACATGAGTGAAACGAATTTATTCTGCTTTTTGCTTTTCTTCTTTTTTCTCGGCTTTCTTAGCCTTTTGTTCTTCACGTGCTTTTTGTTTTTCTATTTGAACCTCTTCATAGCCCACAAGTTCTAAGAGAGCCAACTCAGCCCCGTCGCCTCGACGGCGACCGAGTCTAATCACCCTTGTGTAACCCCCATTTCGATTTTCATAGTTAGAAGCTATATCCTCAAAAAGGGTTTTGACGATCTTCTTATCTTTAATAGTCCTTAATACCCTTCGTCGGTCTGCCAAAGTTCCCCGCTTAGCAAAAGTAATGAGCCGTTCAACTGTTCTACGTGCTTCTTTAGCTTTAGCCGTAGTGGTCTTAATCTGCTTATGTTCAATAAGAGCAGCGGCCATGTTTGACAATAATGCTTTTTTGTGACTTGCGGTTCTTTGTAGTTTTCTTCCAACTTTTGCGTGTCGCATGTGTTATGTTCCCAATCTACTCGTTATCACCTTTTAGATACTTGTCCATATCCATCCCAAAATGAAGACCCTTTTCTTCCAAAATCTTGGTTAATTCTTGAAGAGATTTTCTTCCAAAATTTCTAAATTTCAGCATCTCTTGTTCATCGCGTCTAACCAGATCGCCGATCGTTTTGATATTGGCAGCCATTAGACAGTTATAGGAACGAACAGACAGCTCTAATTCATCAACAGGCATCTTAAGCAGCTTTCGAATTTGTAACACTTCTTCATCAACTTCAATGGTCTCTTCTTCTTCTGGTTCGATGTCAAAATTGATAAATATTTGAATATGATCCTTTAGAATCTTGGCAGCATAAGTTAAAGCATCATCTGGGGTAATACTTCCGTCTGTCTCAACTTCCATGATCAATTTTTCGTAATCCGTCCGATGTCCTAACCTGGTATGCTCAACATGGTAGGTTACTTTTTTAACCGGCGTATAGATAGAATCAATAAGTATGGCACCTATGGGTTGGTCTGGTTGCTTATTTTCTTCCGCTGGAACATAGCCATGCCCACGGCCGATCCTAAACTCCATATTAAAATCTGCATCTTCATTTAGAGTCGCAATATGCTTTTCAGGATTGAGTATTTCAAATTCGGTGTTTCCGTTTTGGATGTCTCCGGCCTTAAACTCCCCGGGGCCTTTGAGATGAACTGTAACTTTTTCGGGGCGCTTGCTGAGGAGTTTAATTCGCACTTCTTTCAGGTTTAAAACCATTTCAGCAACATCTTCAACCACTCCTGTAATGGTTGAGAATTCATGTACCACACCATCCAGGCGAATCATTGAGATAGCCGCACCTGGTAAAGATGAAAGAAGCACCCGACGGAGTGCATTGCCTATGGTCACACCAAATCCTCTCTCTAATGGCTGCAATATAAATCTTCCAGATGTACTGGAGTATGTTGTTTCATCCAACTCTATGGCTTCTGGCATTTGAAGATTTGGCCAATTCATATAATTTGTTCTCCGAATTTACCTTAAAATAATCTACTTTGAATAAAGTTCAACAATTAGTGATTCGTTAGCATCTAGGGGAATATCTGCCCTAGAGGGAATATTCAACAGACTGCCCTTCATTCCAGCTTTATCAAGCTCAAGCCACGGAAGGAGTCGTCCCTCACGAATTCTCCGCATTGAAGCGTGAATTACTTCTGATTTTTTGCTCTTATCTTTAACTCTTATTACGTCCCCGGCTTTTAATATATATGAAGGTATATCCACTAATTTGTCATTGACTAGAAAATGACGATGACGAACAAGCTGTCGAGCCGCCTTGCGAGAGGCTGCAAAGCCTAATCTGTAAACAACATTATCCAAGCGTCGTTCCAAAAGCTGTAAAAGAATTTCGCTGGTAATGCCTTTCTGGCGCTCGGCCTTGGCAAAAAAGTTCCTAAATTGAGACTCCATTAAACCGTACATGCGGCGAACTTTTTGCTTCTCACGTAATTGAATGCCATAATCAGACTGCTTAAATCGTCGAGCCGTACCATGTTGGCCGGGCGGATACGACTTTTTTTCTACAGGACATTTAGGCGTTGTGCACTTTATGCCCTTTAAGAATAATTTTTGTTCTTCTCTTCTACATAATTTACAAACAGGTCCTGTATACCTAGCCATATAATTGAATTTCCTCCAGTCTTTTATACCGATTATACACGCCGTCTTTTCGGCGGTCTACATCCATTGTGCGGAATAGGTGTTACATCTTTAATAGCTGTAATTTCTAATCCGGCAGCTTGCAGAGACCTTACGGCCGACTCTCTACCAGCACCGGGTCCCTTGAGTAGCACTTCAACCCTCTGAAGACCCAATTCCATGGCTTCCTTTGCCGCTGCTTCAGCAGCTAATTGGGCAGCAAATGGGGTGCTTTTTCTAGACCCCTTAAATCCAATTTTTCCAGCAGAAGCCCACGAAATGACATTACCGTACTGGTCTGCAAGTGACACAATGGTATTATTAAAGGTAGCTTTAATGTGAGCTACACCATTAGCCTCGACTTTCTCTTTCTTTTTGCCTTTTTGTTTCTTAGGAGATGCCATTTAATTACTTCCTCTTTATTATCACATTACGCATAAATTCAACATCTTACCTCTTCCGACCACCTATTACCGTTCGTCTTCCCCTTCTAGTTCTTGCGTTGGTATGGGTGCGTTGGCCCCGAACGGGCAAACCTCTTCGATGCCGCAATCCCCGGTAGCACCCAATGTCCATGAGACGTTTGACATTCAGGGTAACATCCGTTCGCAATGCGCCTTCAACTTTATGTTCATCTGAAATGATGTTTCGAATCTTGGTAACATCTTCACTTGATAAATCCTTTACCCGGATGTCGGGATTCACACCAGCTTTCTCAAGAATTTTTTTGGAGACTGAACGCCCTATGCCATAAATGTACGTTAGACCAATCTCAACGCGTTTATCTTTTGGTAAATCAACGCCAGCAATTCTAGCCAATACTTGCCTCCTTCAAAATATTTTGATACGCTTTGACCTTTACTCACTAAAAGCATGGTTTCAAACCAAGCTGTTTTGGATTTTGAATTTCGGTCATTTGGGTTTGTTTCGAATTTCAGATTTCGTTCTTCGAATGTGTTTCCTCACAATGATAATAATCA
This sequence comes from bacterium, assembly GCA_046758765.1. Classification (GTDB taxonomy): domain Bacteria; phylum Zhuqueibacterota; class Zhuqueibacteria; order Oceanimicrobiales; family Oceanimicrobiaceae; genus JBHIAW01. Next base: position 37,812 of record JBHIAW010000001.1, on the reverse strand, counting down.
ACCCTGGCGTTGTTTATGCCGGGGGTTCTTACAGATAACAAATACTCTACCTTTTCTGCGTACTATTTTACAGTTATCACAAATGCGTTTCAAAGACGATCTTACTTTCATTTCAATCCTCATTTGTATCTATATACAATCCTTCCCCTGCTCAAATCGTAAGGGGAAAGCTCAAGCGTTACTTTATCGCCAGGCAAAATCTTAATAAAATGCATTCTCATCTTTCCTGAAATATGAGCCAAAACCTTGTGACCATTTTCTAATTCTACCCGAAATGTCGCATTGGGCAGCGTTTCGATAATGGTACCATCTACTTTTATCGGCTCCTCTTTTGCCATAACCACCTACAAGTCTTTAGTCAATATTTCTGGTCCGTCATGTGTTACCACGACAGTATGTTCAAAATGAGCAGAAGGTAAGCCATCAGTTGTTACCACAGTCCATTGATCCGAGGTTGTATCCACTTTGTATCCGCCCATATTAACCATAGGTTCTATTGCCAGAACCATGCCGGGACGCAATCGCGGTCCTGAATTTGGCGATCCATAGTTAGGAATTTGTGGATCCTCATGAAGTTTGCGACCAATGCCGTGGCCAACTAAATCCCTAACTACTGAATAGTTCGCAGCTTCTACTATGCTTTGAATAGCATGAGATATATCTGACAGACGCTTACCCGTTCTGGCCTGAAGCACTCCAACATCTAAAGCCTCTAATGTGACCTTCATTAAGCGTTTTTTTTCTGCAGAAATTTCACCTACTGCATAAGTTTTTGCCCCATCTCCAAAAAACCCTTCGCACTCAACCCCAATATCAACGCTTACGATTTCCCCTTCCCTTAGAATCCTTTTCCCTGGAATACCGTGAACAACTTCACTTTCCACAGAAATACAAGAACTAGCAGGAAAACCCCTATACCCTTTAAAGGCGGGTTTTGCGCCCTTAGAACAAATGAATTTTTCTACTTCATTGTCTATGATCTTAGTTTCAATTCCTGGTCTAATTAAGCGTTCAACTATCTTAAACGCGTCGACAACAATTTGACAACTATTTCTAATTAATTCAATCTCTCTTCTGCTGCGTATATGAATCATGTTTATTTACGATTTTAAAAGAACCTCGAGAATCTATTTCTTATCACTCGATGCCAACGCGATTAATAAAATCTTCGTCTTCCCCGTATTTTCCCGCTGCCTTTCATAAATCCGTCATAATGACGCATGAGCAAATGCGATTCCAATTGCTGCAAAGTATCTAAAGCAACGCCCACAACAATCAAAAGGGATGTTCCTCCATAGAAAGAAGCAAAATTAAATGACACATTAACAAATCTTGTAATGATGTATGGGAAAACCGCAATCACCGCCAAACAAATTGAGCCTGGAAGTGTGATCCTGGTTAAGATGTTATCTATGAATTCAGCCGTTCTCTTGCCAGGTCTGACGCCTGGGATAAATCCACCGTATTTTTTCATATTGTCCGCTACATCAACGGGATTAAAAGCTATGGCTGTATAAAAATATGTGAAAAAGACGATTAGGATGCCATAAATAATCCAATAGGCCATAGATTGAAAATCAAACCACCGTGCAATGACATTCATAAATTCATTATTTGGAAAAAATGTTAATACAGTTTGGGGTACAAACATAATTGATTGAGCAAATATAATAGGCATGACCCCGGCCGTGTTTACTCGCATTGGGATGTGTGTACTTTGTCCGCCATAGATTTTTCGGCCAATAACTCGTTTGGCATATTGAACTGGGATTTTACGCGTCCCTTGAGTCAATGCCACAACGGCAGCAATCGTAATTACCATTAGTCCTAATAAGAATAATTCTGTCAAAATAGCTCGATTTCCGCCGCTAATTTGTTGATACTCATCCAAAACGGCGTTTGGAAAGGTTGCAATAATTCCAATAAAAATAATCAAAGAAATACCGTTCCCAATGCCCCGTTCTGTAATTTGTTCTCCCAGCCACATAATCAATACCGTACCAGCCGCCAAAGTTACCATAGTGAACAGTCGAAATCCCAGCCCAGGGTCGGGGACTACCAGAAGTCCAGTGTTGGTGCGAATGCTCTCCAAAAATACGGCTACACCATAAGCCTGCATGCTTGAGATCAAGACCGTACCGTATCGCGTGTATTGAGTAATCTTTTTCCGTCCCTCTTCTCCTTCTTTTTGAAGCTTCTGAAAATAGGGGACCACGGCTCCCAAAAGCTGTATGATGATGGAGGCAGAAATATAAGGCATAATACCTAATGCAAATACCGTAGCCCTTCTAAAAGCCCCGCCTGCAAACAAATCATACAGTCCCAAAAGTCCCCCACCTTGTCTGGCTTCAGCAAAAAAAGTCAGCAAGGCCTCACTATTAATTCCCGGAATAGGCATATGACCGCCTATTCGATAGACTACCAGAATCAATAATGTAAAGATTATTCTTTGCTTTAATTCAGGAATTTTGAATACACTCTGAAAGGTCCTAATCATATTACCGTAGCCTTCCCTCCAAGTTTTTCGATTTTCACCTTTGCTGAAGCGCTAAAGGCATGGGCAGAAATCTCGATGACTTTACTCAAATCCCCATCACCTAAGATTTTAACTGGAATATTCTTCTTGGCAATCAGCCCAGATTTATAAAGGACTTCCGGAGTTACTTGTTTGACTTTTTTTAACCTATTCAAATCTTTAAGATTCACGATTTGAAATTCTTTCTTAAATATATTGGTAAAGCCGCGTTTCGGCAGCCTACGTTGTAAAGGCATTTGTCCACCTTCAAACCAGTGGCGTCTCTTAGAACCCGATCGAGACCTTTGACCTTTATGACCTCTTCCAGCCGTGCCACCGTGACCCGAGCCTTGTCCTCTGCCAATTCTTTTTTTCTTTTGAATCGAACCCGGAGCGTATTTTAAGCTTCCTAAATCCATCGTTCTACTCGGTAATGTTATTACTCTTCTTCTACAACAATGAGATGATTTACTTTGTTAACCATACCTCGAATCTGGGGAGTATCATCATGAACGACTGTATGATGTAACCTCTTTAGACCCAACGCATCTATGGTTCTTTTCTGCTTATAATTCCGTCCGATTGTGCTCTTAATTTGTGTAATTCTTAGTTTCTTTTTCTTCGCCATGTTAATACTCTTAAACAGTCGTTTTATCAAAAACTTCCGAAATTGACAATCCACGTTGTCGAGCGATGACTGGAAGTTCCATAATACTTGACAATGCCTGCACGGTAGCCTTCACCATATTGTGTGGGTTAGAAGAGCCCAACGATTTCGTAAGTATATCCTGAATACCTGCGGCTTCGACTATCGCCCGAACGGCTCCACCCGCAATCACGCCTGTTCCAGGAGAAGCGGGTTTTAAAAAGACTCGGCCGGCCCCGTATTTTCCTTTAATAGCATGAGGCAAGGTACCGTTGACAATTGGCACTCGAATTATGTTCTTCTTAGCATTCTCAGAACCTTTTGAAATAGCCTCTGTCACCTCGTTGGCCTTGCCAAGTCCAACGCCTACGTGTCCTTTCCCATCGCCAACCACTACAATTGCATTAAAGCTAAAGCGTCGTCCTCCTTTGACAACTTTTGCGACACGATTTATATGGATGACACGTTCTTTAAGATCTAATTCGCTTGGACTAATTTTCACAGCTTTCTTCACTTACTTCTCCGATCTTTTCTGCAGATGATTATTTAGTGATATATCAAAATTCAAGTCCGTTTTCTCGAGCCCCATCTGCGAGCGCCTTAATACGTCCATGATACAAATATCCACCCCGATCAAACACGACTTTTTTGATTTTCAGAGATTTCGCTTTTTCTGCAATGCTCTTACCCACCAATTTCGCAGCCTCTTGCCTATTTTTCGCCTTAGATAACTCCGGTTTCAAGTTAGGTGACAGCGTTGAAACGCCAGCCAAGGTCCGGTTATTGACATCGTCAATCATCTGCGCATAGATATTTCTTGCGCTTCTAAAAACTGCCAGACGCGGCCTTTCAGGCGTTCCCGTTATCTTTTTTCTTATATGTAATTTTTTCCGTTCTCTTTTCAAACTCTTAATTTTAGTCTTATCGACCATCTTTACTTTCCTTCAACCTGGATTCGCACTACTTGCGAGAATTGAATTCAAACAACCGAATTTCCTTATACCCTATACCTATATTACCTTTGTTTAATTAATACCTTAAACCGTTCAGGTTTTTCAGCCTCTGTTTGAGTTTTCCGAAGCAATGCTATGCAGCAGTCTTACCAGCTTTTCTACGTATATGCTCATCAATATATTTTATGCCTTTTCCTTTGTATGGCTCCGGTGGTCTAAACGAACGAATTTTTGCCGCTACCTGTCCGACCAGTTCTTTATCAATACCACGAACACTCATGTTGGTTGCACTCTCTACAATTATTTCTATACCTTCAGGCGGAACAAAAACAATGGGATGAGAAAACCCCAACTGTAAATTTAATCGTTTATTTCTTAGTTCCCCTCGATAACCAACCCCGACAATTTCAAGTTTCTTTTCAAATCCTTTCGTAACACCTTCAACCATATTGTTAATCAGAGTTCGATACAGTCCGTGCAGAGACTTGTAATACTTACTATCATTGGGACGAGTAATAGTAATTTGGTTCTCTTTAACCGTTACTTTAATCTCGGGATTAATTTCTCTAGATAAGCTCCCATTTGGACCTTTTACGACAATAGAATGATCTGTGGTAGTCACCTCAACACCTGGTGGCAAATCAATCGGTTTAATCCCAACACGTGACACTGACTTCTCCTCTTTCTAACATTCTACCAAACATAACAGAGTACTTCCCCACCCACTCTTAGTTTGCGGGCGTCTCTGTCAGATATGACGCCTTTAGGAGTAGATAGAATAGCAATTCCTAAGTTGTTATATACTCTTGGAACCTCTTTGATTCCAACATATCTTCTCAAGCCCGGGGTACTGATTCTTTTGAGCCCGTGAATAACACTGTTACCATCTTCATCATATTTCAAATAAATCCGAATAATGCCGCTTTTCTTGTCATCTATCAAGATATAGTTTTGAACATAACCGTAATCTCTAAGGATCCGTGTCATTTTTCTTTTCATATTTGACGATGGTATGTCTACTTTATTGAGCTTCACCTTGGTTGCGTTTCTAATTCTCGTTAAATAATCTGCTATTGGATCAGTCATACCCATTTTTTACCCTACCTTCTGAAAATTACCAGCTCGCCTTGGTAACACCAGGTATTTTACCTTCCAAGGCCAGCTCACGAAAACAAATTCTGCACAAGCCAAATTTTCTCAAATAGGCCCGCGGCCTGCCGCATCGCAAACATCGATTATATTTCCGTACTTTAAACTTGGGTTCTCTTTTTTGTTTTGCAACTAATGATTTTCTTGCCACAAATATTCCTCGAAAAAATATCTAAGTATTCTGCTTTAATTATCGAATCCGGCTCAACTCTTTCTTCTAAAAGGCATGCCGAATGCTGATAGTAGTTCGAATCCTTCCTCATCTGTCTTGGCCGTTGTCACAATTGATATATCCAATCCCCGTATACGGTCTATTTTATCATAATTAATTTCAGGGAATATGATCTGCTCTCGCACTCCTAACGAATAGTTGCCACGTCCATCAAATGAGCGATCAGACAGTCCTCGGAAATCTCTAACCCTCGGAATGGCAAGATTGATCAATCTATCCAAAAACTCATACATGCGCCAATGCCTCAAAGTCACTTTACAACCAATTTTTCTTCCTTCTCTCAGCTTAAAATTTGATATTGATTTTTTTGCAGTTGTTACCACAGCTTTTTGGCCACTGACAACTTCAAGGTCTTCCATCGCGCGATCTAACAACTTAGAGTCTTCAAGGGCTTCCCCCACTCCCATATTTATGACAATTTTTTCGAGACGAGGGACTTCCATCATGTTGCGATAGTTAAAACGTTTCATTAAAGCTGGTACAATTTTTTCTTTGTACTCAGTAATGAGCCTCGGTATATATTCAGCCATCTAAACTCTTAAATCCTCTGATTTCATGTACACTAAGATTAAACCTCAATCATTTCCCCACACTGCTTGCAAACCCTGGCCTTTCTTCTGGACCTCTTACCATCTGTACCAAAATACTCGTGTCGAATACGAGTGGGTTCATTGCATTTCGGACAAATCACCATGACATTGGACGCATGTATCGACGCTTCTTTGGTGACAATTCCTCCTTGAGGCATCTGCTGAGATGGACGCATGTGTCGCTTAATAAAATTCACACCTTCAACAATAACCCTATCTCTTTGTCGAAAAACTTTAAGTACCCGTCCTTTCTTACCTCTATATACCCCAGAAAGGACTAAAACCTGATCATCTTTCCTAACGTGCATCAAAACTGACTCCCATGAGAAATGAAATAACCAATTATAAGACCTCAGGAGCTAAAGAGACTATTTTCATATAATTTCTATCCCTCAGTTCTCTAGCGACCGGCCCAAATATGCGGGTTCCCCTGGGCTCACTTTGATCATTAATTAACACAGCAGCGTTTTCATCAAAGCGAATGTATGAGCCGTCATGCCTTCGAATCTCTTTCTTAGTACGAACAATTACAGCCTTGCTGACATCGCCTTTTTTCACCGCACTACCTGGAATAGCTGCTTTCACAGATACCACTATTTCGTCACCGATATGAGCGTACCTTTTTCTGGTACCACCGGGTACCATAATACACATGACTCTTTTAGCTCCGGTATTGTCCGCAACATTCAATTGGGTATATTGCTGAATCATCAATTTCCTCTATCATCTGACCGAATCAAACAAACCACACTTCTGGTCATTTCACTTTCTCAATTATTTCTACCAATCTCCATCTTTTCAATTTGCTTAGAGGCCGTGTTTCCATTATCTTAACGACATCACCAATTTGACACTGATTTTCCTCATCATGTGCCATAAATTTTGATGTCTTTTTAAAATATTTCCTGTATAAAGGATGTTTAACCAGTCGTTCAACGGCCACCACTACACTTTTGTCCATCTTATTGGAGATCACTTTACCCGTCTTTGATTTTCTTACCCCTCGAGTTTTCATTTTCATTCCAATTATTCGATAATGTTAAGCTTCTTTTGACTCTCGAATGCCTAATTCATATTCACGCAAAACTGTCTTCAATCGAGCAATGTCTTTGCGCACTTCTCTTACTCTCATAGGATTATCTAATTGATGCATGGCATGCTGAAAGCGAAGATTATACAATTCCTCAACTGCATCCTCTAGTCTTAATTCAATTTCAGATTTGGGCAATTCATTTATTTCTTGCATCTTCATAATTCTACTCGCCGAAATCGGTTTGAGTTACAATTCTCGTTTGAACCGGTAATTTGTGAGAGGCCAATCGAAGTGCTTCGCGTGCCAACTCTTCAGAGACGCCGCCCAACTCAAACAAGATTCTTCCTGGCTTAACCACTGCAACCCAATACTCAGGAGAGCCCTTGCCTTTTCCCATTCTAGTTTCTGCTGGTTTTTGGGTGACGGGTTTATCTGGAAATATTCTTATCCAGACTTTGCCCCCTCTCTTTATGTGTCTGGTCATAGCAATTCGTGCAGCTTCAATCTGACGCGCCGTAATCCACCCGGGAGTCATGGCTTTTAAACCAAACTGACCAAAAGCTATTTTGGAGCCTCTTAGGGCTTTACCCTTCATGCGGCCTCGCTGCTGTTTGCGAAATTTTACGCGTTTCGGCATTAACATTAATCTGACTCCTTAAGAGCTTAATACCTCTCCTTTACAGATCCAAACCTTTACCCCTATTGAACCATAAGGAGTTTTGGCCGTTTTTTTAGCATAATCAATATCTGCACGGAGAGTATGAAGCGGAATGCGTCCATCCTTGTAATGTTCTGTGCGAGCCATTTCAGCCCCACCCAGGCGTCCTGAGCATGAAATACGGACCCCTTCAGCTCCCATACGCATGGTACTCATCACCGCCTTTTTCATGGCACGTCTGAATGAAATCTTAGCCTCTAATTGATGCGCGATATTTCCAGCAACCAAATAGGCATCCAGTTCCGGTTTCTTTATTTCATTAATATTAAGCTGTATTTCCTTTTCAGTTAGTCTTTGCAGCTCTTCTTTTAGTTTATCTACTTCAGCGCCCTTTCTTCCGATGACGATACCCGGTCTGGCGGTGTATAGGGTCAAGGTAATTCGCTGAGAAGTTCTTTCAATTTGAATGGTTGATACACCCGCATTTTGAAGCCTGCTTTGAATGTACCGCCGAAGCATGATATCTTCTTTTAATTTGCCTGCGAACTCGCGTTCATCGTACCAATTGGATTCCCAATTTCTAATGATGCCTAACCGTAATCCAATAGGATTCGTTTTCTGTCCCAAACACACCTCCTGATTCAAAAATTAATACATATCATTTTGCATTTCAGAAACTACAATCGTTATGTGACACGTTGGTCGCCTCATTCTCATAGCCCGTCCCATTGAAGCCGCCCGGAACCTGCGGAAAAAAAACCCTTTATCTACTCGAGCTTCCTTAATAAACAAATCTTCCGGATTGACTTTCGAAGCTCCTTCAATGTTCAAGATATTGGCCACAGCCGATCTTAAGGTTTTTTCAACTGGCAGGGCTGCGGATTTTCGTGTATAATGCAAAATATTTAAGGCCTGATCAACCTGTTTACCGCGAACCAAATCTACAATCTGTCTGACTTTTCTTGGCGACATTCTAACATATTTTGCTACGGCTTGTGCTTCCATAATTTCACCAATAGATAATTACTTAACCCTTGAAGACTTCTCGGCAGCTTTACCGCCATGCCCCCTAAATGTACGTGTTGGTGAGAACTCGCCAAGCTTGTGTCCCACCATATTTTCGGTTATGAAAACGGGCACGAACTTATTTCCATTATGGACGGCCAATGTATGCCCGACGAACTCGGGTGTAATTGTAGAGCGCCTAGCCCAAGTTTTTATCACTTTTTTTCGATTAGACTGATTTAACTCACGAACGTATTTCAAGAGTTTCTCGTCTACATAAGGACCTTTTTTTACTGATCGCGGCATAATTTCTTATTTTCTTTTGCTTATGATGTATGCATCTGATTTCTTTTTCTTTCTGGTCTTACCCCCTTTTGCTGGTTTTCCCCAAGGTGAACACGGGTGTCTACCGCCGGAGGATTTCCCTTCACCGCCCCCCATAGGGTGATCAACCGGATTCATGGCCACACCTCGGACGTGGGGTCTTCTACCCAACCATCGCTTCCGCCCTGCCTTACCCAGAGAAATATTCTCATGATCAACATTACCGACCTGACCAACCGTGGCCCGACACTCTTGTCTAACCATTCTAACTTCTCCAGAAGGTAGCTTGAGTTGAGCGTAATCACCTTCTTTTGCCATGAGTTGGGCATAAGTGCCGGCTCCCCGTGCCAGTTGACCGCCTTTTCTTGGAACAAGTTCAACATTATGAACCAGAGTGCCCAACGGAATATTTTTCAAAAGCATCGCATTGCCTACTCGAATTTCAGCTTTTTCCCCAGACCTCACCTGATCGCCAACCTTTAAGCCCAAAGAGGCTAAAATGTACCGTTTCTCGCCATCCGAATAGTGAAGAAGAGCAATATTTGCTGAACGATTGGGATCATATTCGATTGCGGCGACTCGCGCCGGCACCTCATCTTTATTCCGTTTAAAGTCAATTACCCGATAGGAGCGCTTGTGGCCTCCTCCTCGATAGCGAATAGTAATATGTCCATTGTTATTTCGTCCACCGGATTTCTTTAGTGGTCGTAATAGTGACTTTTCTGGCTTATCTCTTGTAATCTCATCAAATCTAAGAACCGATCGATATCTTTGACTTGGCGTGGTTGGTTTAAATGTTTTCAAGCCCATACTTTTCTCTCAATTACGTTTGCTGTCCTTGGAAAAAATCTATACTGTGCCCTTCCCGAAGAGTAACAATGGCTTTTTTCCAATCCGAACGCTTTCCACGTGTCAAACCTCGGCGGGTGTTCATACGCTTACTTTTACCTTTGACATTGGTTGTGTGAACCTTCTCAACCAGAACACCAAATTTATTTTCAACGGCCCTTTTTATTTCTATTTTATTGGCTTTTTTTGCTACTTCAAAAGCATACTTGCGAGCTTCTTCCTGAAACCGGAGCATTTTTTCCGTCAGAAGCGGTTTTATTAATATGGTTTCTGAGCTCTTCATTTTCTTAATGCTCCCGAAATTTTCTCGATGGCACCCTGCTGGATTAGTAATCTATCACAATTCAACAAATCGTAGGTAGATTCTGTCGCAGCAACCTTTATCTGTAAATTTGGAATATTACGGCCCGCTCTCAAAATCACAGGATCATATTCTGAAAGAATCAAAAGAGTCTTTTGTTTGTCAACTCCGATGGACTGTAAAATGTTAAACATTTCTCTTGTTTTTGGATTTTCTAATTTGAAATCTTCCACCAGGGTGATTCGGTTATTTTTTGCCTTATCAGAATAAACTGATATTCTTGCTAATCTATTGACTTTTTTAGGAAGCCCCATAGAATAGTCTCGAGGATGAGGACCAAAAGCACGCCCGCCACCTACCCATAACGGAGAACGGATAGTGCCAGCACGAGCGACGCCACGACCTTTTTGCCGCCAAGGCTTTTTACCGCCGCCTCTAACCATGCTTCGAGTCTTAGTAGCAGCCGTACCTTGTCTTGAATGAGCATTGTAGGCTTTCACAGCTAAATATATTGCGTGAGTATTCGGCTCAATTCCGAATATCTCCTTGGGTAATTTGGCTTTTTTGCCAGAACTACTGCCATCTCGATTATAAACTTGTACTTCCATCTTTGGAGCGCTCATTTCCTAATGATTACTAAACCTTTGTTAGCCCCTGGGACTCCTCCCTCAACCATAATAATATTCTTTTCTGCATCAACTCGTACAACTCTTTTATTCTTAATAGTAACTTTTTCATGTCCCATCCTTCCAGCCATCTTCACGCCTTTGAAAACGCGGGATGGGAACGAAGATTGTCCCAATGACCCGGGCGCACGTAAGCGATCGCTCTGCCCATGCGATTTCGGCCCCCCGGCAAAACCGTGTCTCTTTACAACACCTTGAAATCCTTTACCTTTAGACCAACCTGTAACCCGAACCAACTCTCCCTCTGTAAAGAGGTCAACCGTAATCAGGTCGCCGAGTTTAAAAGACTCGGCATCAGCAAAGCCCCGAAATTCTTTCACAATGCGTTTTGGCTTTAACCCAGCTTTAGTAAAATGTCCCATTTCAGGTTTAGTGGTATGTTTGTCCTTTTTATCCTCAAATCCAACCTGAATAGCGTCATAGCCGTCAGTCTCTTGTGTCTTTATTTGAGTAACAACACATGGACCCGCTTGAATGACCGTTACTGGTACATCTCTGCCAAGACTATCAAATATCCGTGTCATCCCGATTTTTCTACCAATTATGCCGCTCATTTAAGCCAAATATTCCTCGTTTATACCTTAATTTCAACATCCACGCCAGCAGGCAGCTCAAGCTTCATCAGGGCGTCTACAGTTTTCGGAGTTGAATTCAATATATCGATCAATCGCTTATGAATACGAGTTTCAAATTGCTCTCGTGATTTCTTATCAACGTGCGGCGAACGCAGCACGGTGTACAGGGAACGCTTTATCGGTAAAGGCACCGGGCCCGAGATCGCCGCACCCGTTGCTTTCGCAGTTCTAATGATCTTATCTGTGGACTTATCAATAAGCCGATGATCGTATGCTTTCAGTTTAATTCTAATTTTTTGTCCAACCACTTACTCGTTACCCCAGTTAAAATGATTACTCTTTAGCGCCCAAACATCGCCGGCATGTAACTTAAATATGACTTAATGACCTATTATAAGATAGCCCTCAGGGCTATTAGGAAAAAGATACTATACACGTTACTCAATTATGTTGGCTACCACTCCAGCTCCAACCGTATGACCACCCTCTCGAATAGCAAACCGGAGACCCTCTTCCATGGCGATCGGGGCTATTAGTTCCACTTCCATATTCACATTATCCCCGGGCATGACCATTTCAACCCCTTCGGGTAATTGTATTACGCCAGTCACATCAGTTGTCCGGAAATAGAACTGGGGCCGATACCCATTAAAGAAAGGCGTATGGCGGCCACCTTCTTCTTTGGTCAGAACATAAACTTCACCATTGAATTTAGTGTGGGGTGTAATGCTGCCTGGCTTGGCAACGACCATGCCCCTCTCTAATTCGTCTTTTTCAACTCCCCGAAGAAGTAGCCCAACATTATCCCCTGCTTCACCGTAATCCAAGGTTTTACGAAACATTTCAACCCCGGTAACCACACTTTTTCTTTTGGCGCCCAAACCTACTATCTCAACCTCGTCACCAGTTTTTATTTGGCCTCTTTCTATTCTCCCGGTACCAACGGTGCCGCGACCCGTAATACTGAACACATCTTCAACGGGCATGAGAAAGGGTTTGTCTTTTTCACGGACTGGGGTTGGGATATATTCGTCCACGGCTTCCATCAACTCAAATATAGATTTGGTTTTTTCCTTATCCTCGGGATTGGTTAACGCTTCCAAGGCGCTTCCTTTGACAATCGGGATTTCATCACCCGGGAACTCGTACTGACTTAAGAGCTCACGAAGCTCTAGCTCCACCAGCTCTAATAACTCAGGATCATCTACCATGTCCACCTTGTTCAAGAAGACTACGATGTAAGGAACACCGACCTGCCGCGCGAGCAATATGTGCTCACGGGTCTGGGGCATGGGTCCATCGGCTGCGCTGACTACTAAGATAGCGCCATCCATTTGAGCCGCTCCAGTAATCATATTTTTCACATAGTCAGCATGTCCAGGACAATCTACATGGGCATAATGGCGTTTGTCTGTTTCATACTCCACATGAGCCGTAGCGATAGTAATGCCTCTGGCCTTTTCTTCTGGAGCATTATCAATTGAATCAAAACTACGGTATTCCGCCAATCCCTTTTTATTCAAAAGCATAGTCATAGCTGAAGTCAGGGTTGTTTTGCCATGATCAACATGTCCAATCGTCCCAACGTTTACGTGGGGCTTGGTTCTTTCGAATTTCTGCTTGGCCATAATTAATTCCTCCAGGTTAAGATAATTTCTTTATCCGATTACGTACTTAGTAATGAATACCGAATTGAACATAAAAATCTTATGATGACCATACATTAAATTGCAGGTGCTCTTTCCATTATTTTTTCTGAAACAGATTGCGGTGCTAATTCATATTTCGAAAATTGCATAGTATAGATCGCACGGCCTTGAGACAATGAACGCAAAGTCGTGGCATAACCAAACATCTCGCTTAACGGGACCGTTGCCGTTACCACTTGGGCATCTTTACGTGGAAAAATACCTCGTATTTTGCCACGACGACTGTTTAAATCCCCCATAACATCTCCCAAATAATCCTCTGGAACTACAACCTCAACGTCCATTACGGGTTCCATCAGCACAGGACCGGCTTTTAAGGCTGCATTTTTTAGTGCAATAGAGCCGGCAATCTTAAATGCCATTTCAGATGAATCAACGTCATGATAAGAACCATCAAGCAGCGTTACTTTTATATCAATAAGTGGATAACCAGCTAAGACCCCATTTGACATGGCATCTTTGACCCCTTCGGCTATTGGATTAATAAACTCCTTAGGAATCGTACCGCCTACAATTTTATTAACAAACTCCAGTCCCTTAGCTTGTTCAGAGGGTTCAATTTCAATGACCACATGACCATACTGACCTCTACCGCCGCTTTGTCTAATGAACTTTCCTTCAGCTCGAGCCTTTTTGGTAATTGCCTCTTTGTAAGCAACTTGTGGTCTACCGACACTGGCACCTACTTTGAATTCACGTAGAAGTCGATCCACTAAAATTTCTAAGTGCAACTCTCCCATACCATATATAATTGTCTGTCCAGTCTCCTCATTGGCCTTTATTTGAAATGTCGGGTCTTCTTCAGCCAATTTGTTCAATGAACGACCGAGCTTGTCCTGATCCGCTTTAGTTTTTGGCTCGATCGCCACCGCGATCACAGGTTCCGGGAAGTGCATGGATTCAAGAACTATGGGTTTATTCTCTACACACAGAGTATCTCCTGTTTTGGTGTGTTTCAGTCCAACCGCCGCTACAATATCACCAGTGAACACTTCTTGAATATCTTCCCTTTTGTTGGCAGACATGAGCAGGATTCGCCCCAACCGTTCTCTTTTCCTGGCGTTTGAGTTATAGATATAACTCCCTGCTTTTGCTGTACCAGAATAAACTCTAAAATAGATAAGCTTTCCCACATACGGGTCTGTCATGATTTTAAATGCCAAAGCAGAGAAGGGTTCACTGTCCATTGGCTTTCGTGAAATCACCTCTTCGGTCTTAGAGTGATGGCCCAAAACCTCAGGAACGTCTTCTGGGGAGGGAAGATAATTTACTATAGCGTCTAATAATCTTTGAATGCCTTTATTCTTGAATGCGGAACCTAACAACACTGGTGTGATACTGACATTGAGGGTTGCTTTTCGAATTGCCTTGATAATGTCTATTTCGTCGATTTGATGGCCTTCAACGTATTTTTCAAGCAAGGAATCATCATATTCTGAAATGGATTCTAATAATTTCGTTCGATAGGTAGATGCCTTTTCTTGTAAATCTTGAGGAATTTCGATTTCATCCCATGTGGAGCCCAAACTGTGTTCGTGATACATAACAGCTTTCATGCGAACCAGGTCTATTAGACCAGTAAACATATCACCTTCACCAATTGGGATTTGTATCGGAACAACATTGGCACCTAACCTCTCGTTAATCATATCAAGCACGCCATAAAAATCTGAACCCACGCGGTCCATTTTATTGATAAAAGCTATCCGTGGAATCTGATATTTATCGGCTTGCCGCCAAACTGTTTCCGACTGGGGTTCAACGCCGCCTACGGCACAGAAAAGTGCAATAGCCCCATCCAAAACTCTAAGAGACCTCTCAACTTCAACCGTAAAATCAACATGACCAGGGGTATCAATTATGTTTATCCGATGATTTTTCCAGAAGCAGGTTATCGCAGCCGAAGTGATAGTTATACCTCGTTCCTTTTCTTGTTCCATCCAATCCATTGTGGCTGCGCCATCATGGACTTCACCCATGCGATGGATTTTTCCCGCGTAATACAGAATTCGTTCTGTAGTCGTTGTTTTGCCCGCATCAATGTGGGCCATTATTCCAATATTTCTAGTTTCTTGTAGTGAATGTTGTCTTGACATAAAAAAACTCCACAATTTCATTAGAGAGAAAACCTAGCGCAGATTTTCCCTCTACAAACGTGGAGAGAATTTAGTGAGTACTAGGTTATCTCTTAATGCCTTTTCTTATTCATTTTCCCATGCTTTTTATGCATGAAAAAGGGAAGTATTTAACTCCGCTTCCCTCTTGATTTGTTAGTTGTAAGTGATGCCCAACCGCCTTAATTTTGGCCAAGGCCGTTCATATT
The DNA here is from genome assembly GCA_046758765.1 of bacterium. GTDB lineage: Bacteria > Zhuqueibacterota > Zhuqueibacteria > Oceanimicrobiales > Oceanimicrobiaceae > JBHIAW01. Next base: position 22,264 of record JBHIAW010000001.1, on the reverse strand, counting down.
GACTACCAACGGAAATGGGCAAAGGCTTTATTGGCTTCTGCCATTTTATGGGTGTCCTCTCTTTTCTTAATTGAGGAACCCACTTGATTATAAGCGTCAATCAATTCCGCCGCAAGCTTTTCAGCCATAGATTTTCCGGAACGGGCTCTGGCGTATCCAATTATCCACCTTATTGCTAGTGCCTGCTTACGCTCAAGGCGCACCTCAACCGGTACCTGATAGGTAGCGCCTCCAACTCGTCGTGATTTTACTTCAAGTATCGGCTTCACGTTTTCTACGGCCTTCTCAAAGATCTCTAAGCCATCCTTACTAACTTGCTCTTCAATTCTATGTAAAGAAGAGTAAAATATCTTCTCTGCCACACTTTTCTTTCCTCTCCCCATCAACCCATTTATGAATTTCGTGACTAAGAGACTTTTGTATTTTGGGTCAGGTAAAACTTCTCTACGTTCTGCTCTTTTTCTTCTTGACATGTTTATTACCGGTCAACTTCTCCTCTTAGTGCCATATTTAGAACGACCTTGATTTCGGTCTTGAACCCCACTAGTATCATAGACGCCCCGCACTACGTGGTATCTGACCCCAGGGAGGTCTTTAACTCTACCACCTCTTATTAGAACAATCGAGTGTTCTTGAAGGTTATGACCTTCTCCCGGAATGTAGGCCGTAACCTCGAATCCGTTGGTAAGCCGAACCCTTGCTACTTTTCTCAAAGCTGAATTTGGCTTTTTGGGAGTTGTTGTATACACTCTGGTACACACCCCACGCCGCTGGGGCGAACCTGTCAAAGCCGGAGCGGCTGTTTTTTTTGTAACTTCTTTTCTCCCTAATCTTACTAATTGATTTATTGTCGGCAATCTTTCTCCCTGAAATTACAAGCGTCTAATATAGATAATGTATATCAAAAATGCAACTATTTTCTACAATATTTGGTTTTTTTTCAATACTTAATAAAGCCTAAGCAAGCGCATGATCAATTAACCCACGGCGGTCTGATATTCCTTTTCTAAACCAGCTTCTTCCTCCTCTTCTGATTTAGAGGAAACTCGGATACTCTTAAACTTTACTAACCCTGTTCCCGCCGGAATGAGGTGTCCCATAATCACATTCTCTTTCAAACCATGGAGTTTATCAACTTTACCTTCAATAGAAGCATCTGTTAGAACCCGTGTAGTTTCCTGAAATGACGCTGCCGAGATGAAACTTTCCGTAGTCAAAGAGGCCTTGGTTATACCCAGCAGTAACGGCTGAAATGTTGCAGGTTGTGTGGCTCTGGAAGATGCAGGCGTTTTACCAGCTTCCTTAAGTTTTTCATTCTGTTTTTCAAATTCTTCCTGATCAACCAATTCGTGCACCCTAAATTTGGAATCGCCAGCGTCGGTTACCACGACCTTGTTTCGTATCTTCTCATTTTCTCCTAAAAATGTGATTTTATCTACCTGATCACCTTCTAAATACATGGTGTCGCCCGGGTCTTCCACTTTTACTTTCTGAAGCATTTGTCGAACGATAACTTCAATATGCTTGTCATTGATACGAACACCCTGCAGACGGTAAACCTCTTGAATTTCGTTAACTAGATATTCCTGAACTTTATTTGGTCCCATAATATTCAAAATATCTTCAGGAGCTATACTACCTTCACATAGCTTTTCACCTGCTTGAACATAGTCACCTTCATGAACGAGCACGTGCTTTCCATAAGGAATGAGATATACTTTCTCTTCTTGAGCATCCTTGGAGGTCACAATTATTTTGCGAATACCTCGACGAATTTCACCAAATCTTACGTTACCATCAATCTCGCTGACAATGGCAGGTTCCTTGGGTCTCCGAGCCTCGAACAGCTCCGCCACCCTCGGTAGACCACCAGTAATATCGCGAGTCTTGGCGATCTCCCTTGGTATCTTAACCAGAACGTCCCCAGCAGTGACTTCTTGTCCCTCATGCACTTGTAAATGTGATCGAGTGGGCAATAGGTAGCTACTCAGTACTTTCCCATCTTTAACAATATTGATCTGCGGGTTTAAATTACGGTTTCGAGTTTCAATGATGACTCGTTGCTTAAGTCCTGTGGTTTCATCAAGTTCTTCGCGGAAGGTAACTTTATCCCTCAGGTCCTTATATTTTACGACCCCATTGTGATTGGAGAGTATACTCGTAGTGTAGGGGTCCCATTGAAAGACGACTTGTCCTTGCTCAACCATTTTGTCTTTATTAACCATCAGTTGAGCACCATAGGGCACAACATATTGTGCGATTACTCGATTGTTTTCGTCAACGATTTTTACTTTACCATTTCTACCTATGGCCACCATGGAACCATCTGAGTGTTTTACAACCTTCAGATTTTCAAAGTTTACCTTGCCATCATTTCTGGCGACCACTTGAGATTGAGCTGCGATTCGTGAAGCCGTGCCTCCAATATGGAACGTTCTTAAAGTCAACTGTGTGCCAGGTTCGCCAATAGACTGAGCAGCCATGACCCCAACTGCCTCGCCAATATGAACCATCGCAGCAGTTGCCATATTTCGACCATAACACTTAGCACAAACCCCACGTTTTGATTCACAAGTTAGAACCGAACGAATGCGGACTGTTTCTATCCCGCTATCAGAAATTCGATCAGCCATTTCTTCGTCAATCAGAGTGCCGGCAGACACGATAACTTCTTGGGATTCGGGGTCAAAGACATCCTCAGCAGCTACGCGACCTAATATCCGGTCGCGTAGTGGTTCAATGACTTCCTCGCCCTCTTTTAGATCGCCTATGCGGATGCCTAATATCGTATTACAGTCTTCCGAAGTAACGATCACATCTTGTGCCACATCCACCAACCGTCTTGTCAGATAACCTGCATCAGCGGTTTTCAAGGCTGTGTCAGCTAAACCCTTCCTAGCACCATGAGTCGAAATAAAATATTCTAATACAGTAAGACCCTCTTTGAAATTTGAAGTAATAGGATCCTCAATAATCTCACCCATTTGACCAGTCATTTTCTTTTGGGGTTTAGCCATTAGCCCACGCATTCCCGCTAACTGTCTAATTTGCTCTTTTGATCCTCGAGCCCCGGAATCAGCCATCATATAAATTGGATTGAAACCGTTACGCTCTTTTTCTAGATGTGTGAACATTTTTTCAGCAACATCACTGGTCGTATGGGTCCAAATGTCGATAATTTTATTGTATCTTTCACCGTCGGTGATAACACCTTTTTCATATTGATTTTGGATGGTGTTCACCATTTTGGTTGCGTCTTGTAAAAGTGATTCTTTTTCCTCAGGAATGCTCACGTCCTCTATCCCAACTGTCACTCCAGATTTCATGGCATAGTAGAATCCTAACTGCTTAAGCCGATCAAGAAATAAGGCACATTGATAATTTCCTAACTTCTTGTACACATCCGCAACAATTTCTTCCATACGACGCTTAGTTAACAGCTCGTTTACAAAGCCAATTTCGCTGGGGACCACCTCATTAAGAATAACTCGTCCAGTGGTGGTCTCGATGATATTGTCACTTATCCGGACCTTAATCTTTGTGTGGAGCCCTACTTTGCCATTATTGTAGGCAATTAAAACCTCCTCCGGAGAAAAAAACACCAAACCCTCGCCCTTTCCGCCTGCTTTCATTTTGGTCAAATAATAAATTCCTAGTACAATATCCTGACTGGGAATAGCCAAAGGCCTTCCGTTTGCTGGAGATAGTATATTATGACTTGACAGCATCAGTAAACGAGTTTCAATTTGGGAATAATATGAAAGAGGAACATGCACCGCCATTTGATCACCGTCGAAATCCGCATTAAAAGCCGCACACACCAAGGGGTGAATCTGAATAGCCTTGCCTTCCACGAGAATGGGCTGAAAAGCTTGAATTCCTAATCGGTGGAGGGTCGGGGCCCGGTTTAGTAGAACAGGGTGATCATCGATAATCTCTTCCAAAATATCCCAAACCTCAGGGCCACGTCTGTCTACCAACTTTTTGGCACTCTTGACTGTCTTTACCATCCCACGTGCCACGAGCTTCCTAATAACAAAAGGTTTGAACAGCTCCAAAGCCATTTCCTTTGGCAGGCCGCATTCGTGGAGTTTGAGCTCTGGTCCCACAACAATTACCGAACGTCCAGAGTAGTCAATACGTTTACCTAATAAATTTTGACGAAATCTCCCCTGTTTGCCCCTGAGCATATCAGACAGGGATTTTAGTGGCCGATTGCCATCTCCTCGAACGGCGGCCGATTTTCTGCCATTATCAAACAAAGCATCAACTGCCTCCTGAAGCATTCGTTTCTCATTTCTAAGAATTACTTCAGGAGCTTTGATCTCCATCAATTTTTTCAGCCGGTTGTTTCTAATAATGACTCTACGGTATAAGTCGTTTAAATCACTAGTTGCGAAACGCCCGCCTTCCAATGGCACTAAAGGCCGAAGCTCCGGCGGAATAACTGGAACCACGGAAAGCACCATCCATTCAGGACGGTTTGTACTCCTCTTAAACGCCTCGATGACTCTGAGTCGCTTTAAGGCTTCGCTTTTTCTCTGAAACGAAGTTTCTTCTTTGGCCTGACGTCGCAGTGCAGTTGAGAGCTCTTGGATATCTGTCCGCCTCAGCAACTCTAATATCGCTTCTCCTCCTATTTTGGCCACAAATGCTTTGCTTTCTTCGTGGTCGCCTTCCTCAGCCAGCTCCGAGAATTCGCTTATTATCCTAAAATATTCTTCTTCACTAATGAGCTCTTTTGCTTTGAGCCCGCTGTTACCTGGTTCGATAACAACATAGGATTCATAATAAATGACCCGCTCCAAATCCTTAACACTAATACCCAAAATGTAACCAATCTTTGAGGGTAGGGATTTCCAGAACCAAATGTGCACCACGGGCACGGCCAGAGAAATGTGACCCATTCTCTCTCTTCTGACGCTCTTATTTGTAACTTCGACACCGCATCTATCACAGATAATGCCCTTATACCGAATCCGCTTATATTTTCCGCAGTGACACTCCCAATCGCGAACGGGACCAAAAATTTTCTCGCAAAACAATCCATCCTTTTCTGGTTTAAAGGAGCGGTAATTTATGGTTTCAGGCTTTGTGACCTCTCCATAAGACCGTTCAAGGATCTTGTCCGAAGACGCCAAACTAATAGAAATGGCATCAAATGATTGTTTATTTGTACTTTCTTGTCTGCCGAAATAAGCCAAGGTGGCACCTCCTATTTAGGATTGGTGACATTAGGATAATGTTTTTGTCATTTATTTATTTCTTCCCATCTTTTTGATCTAATAGTTCCACATCAAGCCCTAAGCCCTGCAATTCTCGAATCAATACGTTAAAAGATTCAGGTAGACCAGGTTCTGGTAAGTTCTCCCCTTTTACGATGGCCTCATAGACCTTAGACCGTCCTCTCACATCGTCAGATTTAACAGTTAGAATTTCCTGTAATGTATGGGCCGCCCCGTAGGCTTCCAACGCCCAGACTTCCATTTCACCAAACCGCTGACCTCCAAATTGAGCTTTTCCGCCAAGGGGCTGTTGCGTTATTAATGAATATGGTCCAATTGAGCGGGCATGGATTTTGTCCTCAACTAAGTGGGACAATTTCATCATATAGATATAGCCAACCGTCACCGGGTTATCAAAAGGTTCGCCCGTTCTTCCATCATATAGTGTTGTTTTGCCATCTGCGGGGAGTCCTGCTTTCTGCATCTCTTCTTCAATTTCTTCATAGGTCGCACCATCGAACACCGCAGAAGCATACTGTGTTTTCAAGATTTCTGCGGCCCACCCGAGATTCGCTTCTAAAATCTGACCCAAGTTCATTCTTGAGGGAACACCTAAAGGATTTAGGACAATATCAACTGGAGTTCCATCCGGTAAATACGGCATATCTTCAACCGGGACAATTTTGGCGACGACCCCCTTGTTGCCATGTCTTCCAGCCATCTTATCCCCCACCATTAGTTTTCTTTTCTTGGCCACGTAAACTTTTGCCAATTGAACAATGCCAGGGGGTAATTCATCGCCAACGACTATCTTGAACTTTCTATTTTCAAAATCTTCCTCAATTTCATTGAGCTTATTGTTGTAAGCATTCCAAATAAGATCAACCACTTCGTTGACCTTTTTCTTATCACAAACGCTGCTGGAATAGTCTATTGCTTCGAAATTTAGTTCTTGGAGTTTTTCACGCGTAAGTAAGGTGCCAGCACGTACTAAGACTCTGCCACTATTTTTATCACGAATGGAATTAGATACCTGGTTCTTCAGAACCGTTATTAATTTTTCATCTCTAAGTTTTTTGACCCTTTTTAACTCGGAATTGTACCACTGCTGCAATTCATCGAGATTTTTCTTGTCCCGTTTTTTAGTTTTAGGGTCTTTTTTCTTACGGGCAAATAACTTTGTGTCGATGACTACCCCCTTCATACCGGGTGGGGCCTTTAATGAAGCATCCTTGACATCGCCCGCTTTTTCACCGAAAATAGCTTTAAGCAGTTTCTCCTCTGGGGTTGGGTCGGTTTCGCCCTTTGGTGTCACCTTTCCCACCAAAATATCACCCGCTTGCACTTCTGCCCCGACCCGAATAATTCCATTTTCATCTAAATCTTTAGTAGTTTCTTCACTAACATTTGGAATTTCTCTCGTTAGCTCTTCTTCTCCCCGCTTAGTATCACGCACTTGAAGCTCAAATTCTTCGATGTGAACGGAGGTGAAGATATCTTCCTGAACCATCCTTTCTGAAATGACTATCGCATCTTCAAAATTATAACCACGCCAAGGCATGTAGGCAACCAAAACATTTCTGCCTAATGCTAATTGACCACCATCAGTCGCGCAGCCATCGGCCAATACGTCTCCCTTCTTGACTTTTTGTCCTACTTCAACCAAGGGGCGCTGATTTATGCAAGTGTCTTGGTTGGTTCGAGCAAATTTAATTAAATTGAAACTAACCCTATCCGATTCATCAAAATTCAGCAGCGAATCGAGATCTAATTTATCGACCTCCTCGATATCCTTTTTAATAACAACTTCAGTTGAACTAACTTTTTCGGCTTCGCCATTTACATTAGAAATAACCATTGCGCGTGAATCTTTCGCTACTTTGAATTCCATCCCTGTCCCCACAAGAGGGGCTTCTGTTCGAAGCAATGGCACTGCCTGACGCTGCATATTAGAACCCATCAGAGCACGGTTGGCATCGTCGTGCTCCAGAAATGGAATTAAACAGGCAGCGGCAGAAACTATCTGATTTGGTGACACGTCCATGTAATCGACTTCAGAAGGTGGCACAACTGGAAAATCGCCTCTATACCTTGACTTTACTCTGTCTCGAATGAAACGACCTTTCTCATCGATTGGCGCATTGGCTTGAGCAATTACGTACTGATCTTCATCATCCGCGGAGAGATATTCAATATTATTTCCCACCCGCCCATTTTTAGCCGTTCGATAAGGCGTCTCAATAAATCCGAAATTGTTAATCCGCGCAAAAGTCGTTAACGAAGAAATCAAACCAATATTGGGCCCCTCAGGAGTTTCAATAGGACAAAGACGCCCATAGTGGGTGTAATGTACATCACGAACTTCAAAACCAGCCCGTTCCCTTGTTAAACCCCCTGGTCCTAATGCAGAGAGCCTCCGTTTATGTGTTAACTCAGCCAGCGGATTGGTTTGATCCATAAATTGAGAAAGCTGGCTTGTACCAAAAAATGTATTTATCACAGAAAAAATCGTTCGAGCATTTACCAAGTCCTGCGGCGTGAGATTTTCGCTGTCTCGCAAATTCATTCTTTCTTTGATGGTGCGCGCCATTCTCGAGAGACCCAGAGTCATCTGCGCCGAAAGCTGTTCCCCTACGGTACGAATTCTTCTATTTCCCAAATGATCGATATCGTCCGCACTCTTCCGACCAACCCTTAATTCTAGGAGATATTTAATAATGGTGATGATATCCTCCCGAGTTAAGACTGTAGTTTCAAGAGGGATATTCAGACCAAGCTTTTTATTGACTCGATAGCGGCCAACATTACCTAAATCATATCTTTTTGGATTAAAAAACAGTCGATCAATCAAGCTTCTCGCTGTCTCAAGATCAGGCGCTTCACCAGACCTTAAGTGGCGATAAATAGCTTCCAAAGCATCTTCTTCAGATTTGGAAGTATCCTTTCGTAGGGTATTGCTGATCACCTCAGGTCCCAAAATGCCGTCTGGTTTAAGAAATTTTAAAGTCTCAATATCCGATTTCTTGATTCGCGCTAGGGCTTCGTCGTTCAATTGTGAATCTTTATCGAGGAGTAACTCACCGGTCTCTTTGTCGATTACATCTATGACGGAGCTCCGTCCAATATATTCAGTAATATTGGGATCGCTCACCTTAACTTCTTCAATCAAATCGAAAAGTTCCAGCAGATCCTTGTCGGATGAATATCCCAAAGCACGTAATAGAGTGGTAACCGGGAATTTCTTACGACGATCGATGTAGACATACATAACGTCGTTAATGTCTGTGGTGAATTCAACCCAAGAGCCCCGCAGTGGTATGATCCTGGCAGAATAAATCTTTGTCCCATTAGGATGCAGCAGTTCATCAAAAAACACCCCTGGGGAACGATGCAATTGACTCACAACAATTCTTTCTGCACCGTTAATAATAAATGTGCCCCGATGAGTCATATACGGTATGTTGCCCAAATAAACAATTTGTTCAATGACATCTACATAATCTTTGCTCTCACCATATTCATCCTTTATTGAAAGCCTCAATTTTGCCTTAAGGGGCACCGAGTAAGTGACTCCGCGTTCTTGGCACTCCGCTACGTCATATTTGGGTTTCTCTATGTAGTATTCAACAAAGTCCAAACAGAAATTTTCTCTGCTGTCAACAATTGGGAATACATTACGGAACACGGCTAGCAGCCCCTTGTTTTCTCTTTTATCAGGGGGCACGTCGTCTTGGATGAATTCCTTGAAGGATTTTAGTTGAATATCCAAAAGGTCTGGCAGGTCAATGACCTGGGTGAGTTTGGAAAACGATCGTTTCCTGTAATTCTTATGCATATAGTATACTACCTCAATGACTAAGTTTTTGGAACTATTTAGGGCGTCGGTGCAAAAACCGATTAATTGCGCCTTTTTACACCTACGTCATTTATTTAATGTCAACGTTAGCGCCGACCTCTTCTAATTTCTTCTTCAAATCCTCAGCATCTTCTTTTGATATACCTTCTTTGATCGCCTTCGGTGCTGAATCAACCAAGTCTTTGGCTTCTTTGAGTCCTAAATCAGTTACCGACCTAACCACTTTAATTACTTGAATTTTCTTATCGCCAGCAGCGTTTAGAATGACATCAAATTCCGTTTTTTCTTCAGCAGCTTCCGCAGTAGCTGTCGGAGCCGTAGCCGCACCGACCCCTGCCGTAACAACTGGGGCCTGGGCAGATACACCAAATTTTTCTTCAATAGCTTTAACCAGATTGGCAAGCTCCAGAACCGTCAAGTTTTCAATAATCTCTAATAGCGAATCAACTTGACCATTTCCGCCCCGGCTGGCTTTGGCCGAGGTTTTGGGCTTTGTTTTTTTCTTTACAGTTTTCTCTTCCTGTTTTCGTTCAGCCGCTGCAGTTTCTTTAGCTTCCGCCATGTTATCCTCCAATTTACAGATATTGAGTTAATAAATTACTTGCTATTTTAATTCCTCTTTCTGCTTCTTTACAGCATCGAGAGCATAAACCAATTTTCTTAAGATTCCATTAAGTGAAAAAACCAAATTTGAAAGAGGTGCGTTGAGACTTCCCATTAGTTTAGCCAACAGTTCTCCCTTCGATGGAAGATTGGTTATGGTACTAATTCGGTCGGTGCCAACTAACACACCTTCAAACAAGCAAGCTTTTATTCTCAGCTTATTATTTTCTTTCGAAAACTTTGTAATAATTTTTGCAGGTGCAGAAGGGTCTTCCATTCCAAAAGCTAAAGCAGTGGGACCCTCTAAGTATTCAAGGAGTTCCTCCAAACCTGCAGATTTAGCGGAAAGTCGGGCCAACGTATTCTTTACCACCCGATATTGGACCGATGCTCCTCTAAAAGATTTTCTTAAGTTATTGATTTCTTCCACATTTAAACCTGAAAAGTCTGTTAGAAATACGCTTTTTGCTTGCCTTAATTGTTCTGCAATCTCTTCGACTGTAGCAATTTTTTCAGACGTTGGCATTCTAATTCCTTATTATATTCATCAAAAAACTAAATTAGCGCAATTCATTCAATATGGCTGTTCGATCCACTGGAATGCCCGGACCCATGGTGCTAGATAAGCTGATGCGGCGAACATATTGTCCCTTTGAAGCGGCCGGCCTTAATCTCAATACCGTATCCATGAATGTTAATATGTTTTCACGAATTTTTTGACTCTCAAAAGTCGCTTTGCCTATCGAAGCATGAAGTATGCCATACTTGTCTACACGAAATTCAATTTTGCCAGCTTTCAATTCCTTAACCGCCTTGCCAACTTCCATGGTGACGGTTCCGCTTTTTGGATTTGGCATCAATCCACGAGGACCCAATATTCTACCAAGCTTCCCAACTTCAGCCATCACATCGGGTGTCGCCACGACGACGTCAAATTCCAGCCAACCTTGTTGTATTTTATTGATATACTCTTCAAACCCCACAAAGTCCGCACCGGCTTCCTTTGCTTCGTCTTCTTTCTCCCCTTTTGTCAAAACCAAAACTTTGATCTCTTTGCCTATTCCATGCGGCAGTGCAACCGTGCCTCTCACCACCTGGTCGGCATGTCGAGGATCCACGCCCAAATTGACAGATATTTCGACCGATGAATCAAATTTGACGTTGGCCGTTTTTTTTACCAAATCAACTGCTTCGTCCAAAGAATAATCTTTGGACTTTTCAACAAGCGATTCTAGATTTCTAAATCTTTTACTCTTCTTCATTGCCCTGTCCCATAATTCTCATTCAACAACCAGACCCATACTCCGGGCTGTACCCTCAATCATGCGAAAAGCTGCTTCAAAATCATTCGCGTTCAAGTCTTCCATTTTCGTCTCTGCAATCTCTTTGATCTGTTCTTTGCTCACTTTACCAACCTTATTTCGGTTTGGCTCACCTGAGCCCTTCTCAATTCCCGCAGCCTTTTTCAAAAGAACCGGAGCCGGCGGTGTTTTTGTGATAAATGTAAAGGACCGATCGGCATAAACCGTTATCACAACGGGAATTATTAGACCTTGCTTATCTTGACTACGGGCGTTAAAAGCTTTACAGAACTCCATGATGTTCACCCCGGCCTGTCCTAATGCTGGGCCAACCGGTGGTGATGGATTGGCTTGACCCGCTGGAATCTGTAACTTAATTGTGGCTATAACTTTTTTGGCCATAAAAAGTAAATTCTCCTTTCACGCTATTTTTCTATTTCTACCTGTAGAAAATCCAACTCTACCGGCGTAGACCTTCCAAATATGCTGACCATCACCTTTACCTTTTTCTTTTCCTTATTAATTTCTTCTACAAAACCAGTAAAATCAGTAAAAGGACCATCAGTCACCCTTATCGGGTCTCCCAGTCTAAACGGCACATCCAGAATCTCCTTCGACTTACTTTCTTCAACTCTACCTAAGATTCTATCAATTTCATCTGCATGCAAGGCCTGGGGTTTATTCTTGGGTCCGACAAAATTCGTTACACCAGGTGTATTCAAAACTACATGTTGAGTTTCTTTATCAAGCACCATCTCTACAAGCATATAACCTGGAAAAAACACCTTATTTCGCACTTTGCGCTTACCGTCGCGCATTTCCGTGATCTCTTCGGAAGGAATTAGAATCTGGGGAATCTTGGTCTCCAACCCTAACACTTTGATCTCATTTTCCAAATATGCTTTTACTTTTTTCTCGTGGCCTGAAAGCACATGGATGGCATACCACTTTTTTTCCTCCTCGCTCAAAATTAGCCCCTAAAATATTACTTTGAGAATATTACTAAGTATCGAATCTGAAAGAAAAATAAACGCCGCCAGTATCAGAGACAAAATTATTACTATGATCGTTGAATCCTTTAGTTCATCGTAGCTTGGCCAGCTTACTTTCGACATTTCCTGATTCACCTCGGTCATAAATCTTACTGGTTTTTGTATTAGTTTCATCATATCTCTCTATTTGTTATTAGTAAACCCTGCAGGTGAGGCAGGACTCGAACCCGCAACCGCTGGTTTTGGAGACCAGTGCTCTACCAATTGAGCTACTCACCTAACTGTCCATAAGTCACCACTATTTTATCGCGTCTCTTTGTGCAGTGTATGTTTATTGCAGAAAGGACAATATTTCTTGAATTCCACCCGTCCTGAATGCGTGGTCTTATTCTTTGTGGTCGAATAATTGCGCTGCTTGCAATTCGTACATTCTAAAATTACCAACTGTCTCATCTTTACTTATCACATTAAGAGATTAAAGATTGATTATCGTGCTCCTATTGACCTTTTGCGGCAGAGCCCACGACCGGGATTGAACCGGTGACCTCATCCTTACCAAGGATGTGCTCTACCGACTGAGCTACGTGGGCTGAACACCATTAATAAACAAGAGCGGGAGACGGGACTCGAACCCGCGACCCACAGCTTGGAAGGCTGTTACTCTACCAACTGAGTTACTCCCGCATTTTCAAGCCTCCGTGGAGAGGGGAGGATTCGAACCTCCGAAGGCTGAGCCGTCAGATTTACAGTCTGATCCCTTTGGCCACTCGGGAACCTCTCCAAATCAAAAAAAGAGCCACCAGCAGGATTCGAACCCGCGACTTCCTCATTACAAGTGAGGTGCTCTACCGTCTGAGCTATGGTGGCATAAGTATATTAAAAATCAAGCTCTTAATTTTGAAAAAATGTGGTATCGCTATTTTAAACACAGCCTTATAATATAGAAAAATTTCGCCAATTGTCAAGCATTTTTTCAATATCTAATTAAAATTTATTTAAACCTCCAATTAGTTTTACCACTCTTATCTTCCAATATTATTCCTAGCTTGCTCAACTCATCACGTATTTTGTCTGCTAAGCCCCACTGTTTTTGACTCCTTAAGTTATCTCGGATGTCTATCAATAGGCTTATCAACTCATTTGTCGTATTGGACTCTGTTATTAATATCTTGGAATCAAAAATACCGAAGAACGCATTTATTTCTTCGAAATCTTTTTTAGCTAAGGACAATAAAAACTTTTCATTTTCATTTATCTTGTCTTTTGACAGCAATTTGTTGGTTTCTCGTACCATCTCAAATAATCTCGCAAGAGCTACCGGTGTATTAAGATCATCCTCCATCGCTTCAATAAGCTCACTTTTTTTCTGTTCAAAATTATTTAGGAACTCCAACTCTGAGTTTGACAGATCTTCCTTCTTAACTTTCTTGTTTGAAATATCATAATTCTCTAAAGTTCTCTTCAGGTTATTGAGAAATGTATTTAGCCGGGTGGTGGCGCTTTTCGCTGCTTCCATACCCTCCAAGGTAAAATCAATTGGACTGCGATAGTGCTTTTGTAAGAAAAACATGCGAATAACCACACCTGGATACTTTGTTAGAACCTCTCTAACGGTACGAAAATTTCCTAACGACTTGGCCATTTTTTCGCCTTCGATCTGAAGATAGCCATTATGAAGCCAGTATTTTACAAACTTTTGTTTTGTGGCTCCTTCGCTCTGGGCTATCTCGTTCTCATGATGTGGAAAAACTAAATCTATGCCACCCGCATGGATATCAAAACACTTGCCTAAATATTTCATCGACATTGCAGAGCATTCGATGTGCCAACCTGGCCGACCTAGACCCCAAGGGCTTTCCCAAGCTGGTTCACCTGGCTTCTGACTTTTCCAAAGAACAAAATCCAGTGGATTACGTTTCTTTTCATTTATTTCAATCCTAGCACCCGCCATTAGTTCATCTATTTTTTTCCCAGATAATTTGCCGTAATTGCGAAATCTGTTGACATCATAAAAAACATTACCATTCTCGTAATAAGCCAATTCCTCATCTATCAACTTTTTAATGAGCTCTATTATCTCTGGTACATGATCTGTCGCTTTTGGATGTACATCTGCTCGCTCGATGCCTAATTCATCAATATCTTCAAAAAATGCTTCTGTGTATTTTTCTGTTATTTCTTCTGTATCTACGCCTTCATTTTTTGATCGCTCGATAATCCTATCATCAATATCCGTCAAATTCATGACATAGGTCACCTCATAGCCGCGATATTTCAAAAATCGCCTTAAGACATCGAATACGATAAAAGGACGTGCGTTGCCAATATGAATATAATCATAAACCGTTGGTCCGCACACGTATATTTTCACCTTCCCCTTCTGCCCGGGGATAAATTCTTCTTTCCTGTTGCTATATGTATTGTATAATTTTAAAGGCATTCCCTTAACCTCAGCTCATATTTTTTGATTATAGTTTCAAACTTCAGTGGCGCAAGTTCAATCTCACGATTCAAGCTATTGCTAACTCGAGGAGTTACAGGTAGGAATAGCAATTGCACTATATCACTTAATTAAGTTTTTCACAAATTTTTCGCATTTATCTTTGCCCAAGATTTCGGCGATTTTGGGCAACTCTGGACCGTGCAATTCACCTGTGAGTGCCACTCGGATAGGCAACCACAGGTCTTTTCCCATGACCCCTGTTTCTTTCTGAACCTGTTTCATAATTTTGCGAAAGGTCTCCTCATCAATATGGTCATAGTTTTGCAGATATCGCAAAAATGCCCAATATACTTTTTGTGATGAGTCTTTGGAGGACAACCTAATAGCCTCCCCATCGGCAGGCCGTACCGACTCTTGAAAATAGGGCGTGGCTGCTTCTGGGATTTGACCTAAATACTCGATGCCATTGCGAATTAAGGAAATAATTTTGATTAATTTCTCTCTGTCGTTGGCCTCAATATTACCTGCTTTTAGAAATGGCACAGCTAGCTCTACTAAACGGTTGATACCCATACTACGAATGTAATGACCGTTCATCCAATTCAATTTGTTTGTATCAAAAATAGCTGGTGAATTCGACATTCGTCTAAAATCAAATTCCGCAATGAGCCTTTCGATAGACAAAATCTCATCACCTGACTCAGAGGACCAACTTAGCAAGCTGAGAAAATTAATCAAAGCTTCTGGAAGATAACCTTTAGCTTTAAACTCATGTATTGACGTGGCCCCATGACGTTTGGATAATCTAGTTCGATCCGGTCCAAAGATCATAGGGATATGGCAGAACTGGGGCAATTTCCATCCCATGGCCTTGTAGATTAATATCTGCTTTGGTGTGTTAGACACATGGTCGTCACCACGAATTATGTAATTAATTTCCATCAACGCATCATCGATAGCCGCAGCGAAATTGTAAGTTGGCAAATCATCAGAACGCAGAATGATAAAATCGCCAATATTTTCCCCTTCAAAAGCTATGCTACCCTTAATCAAATCTTCCCACTTGATCTCACCTGGGCTGACGTGGAATCGCCAAACCGGTGTTTTTCTTGATTCTTTTAAGTGTCTCTTTTCTTCATCGGTTAGATTTAAGCATTTACCATCGTAACGAGCAACTTCGCCTCGTTCTAAAGCTTTCTTTCTTTTCTGTTCTAATTCCTCCTCGGTACAATAACAAGGATAGACAAAACCTTTATCTCTTAATATATTAAGGTATTTCTTATAGATTTCCAGCCGTTCGGACTGGCGATAGGGTCCATACTTCCCTCCTACGATGGGGCCCTCATCCCATTGTAAACCCAGCCACCGTAAATCATCAAATATAGAGCGCTCGGATTCCTCTGTAGATCTTTCTATATCCGTATCTTCAATTCTCAAAATAAACTTGCCACCGGTATGTTTGGCAAAGATCCAGTTTAAGATCGCGGTTCGGGCGTTACCAATATGTAAATGCCCTGTCGGACTTGGGGCAAATCGTACTCTGACTGAATTTTTCATTTATGCGTTACTCTCTTTTCAACTAGTACACTTGCGTACGCCACCATACCATCTTCTCGACCGGTGAATCCTAACATTTCTGAAGTGGTCGCCTTAATTGACACTTGGGATTCCAATAAGGCCAAACATTGCGCCACATTCTTTCTCATTGTTGGGATATAGGGAAGGAGCTTTGGCTTCTCCAAAACCAAGGTGGCATCAATGTTATTTATCTGATAGCCTTCCTTTGCAAGCATCTTCCCTATTTCTTTAAGTATTAATAGACTTGAAATTCCAGCAAATTGTTCATCATCATCGGGGAAATGTGTGCCTAAGTCGCCTAAGGCTACACTGCCCAAAATAGCGTCTCCAACAGCATGGCACAAGGCATCGGCGTCGGAATGACCCAGTAACCCTTTATCTGCAGGAATGGTAACACCCCCCAAGATTAGCTTACGGCCTTCCACCAATTTATGGACATCATAACCGAATCCAATCCTCATATAACTATTCTCTTTTTAAAATAGTTTCCGCCAATTTCAAATCCAGCGGAGTTGTAATCTTTATATTTGTATATTCCCCTGCAACAATTTTTATTTTAGACTTTCCAAATCTTTCAACTAATGCCGAGTCATCGGTTTCGTACACACCCTTTTCAAACGCCTTAAGATAGGCATTATATAATATTTCGTACTTGAATATCTGAGGTGTTTGAACCGACCACAATGAATTACGGGATGGGGTATGATCTACAAAACCGGCAGTTTCAATTTTTATGGTATCCTGTGGTGGTACAGCCAAAATGGCTGCACCATATCTTTGACAGGCTTTGATGGTTTCTTCAATTTTGTCAATGGAAACAAACGGTCGAACAGCATCATGCACAGCCGCAAAACCTGCCGATCCCTCTAAAGCTTTCAAACCAGCCAAAACCGAATCTTGCCTTGCATCTCCACCGGCAACTATTTTTCTGACTTTTTTGAAATCAAAACGGTCTATTATGTCCTGTGAAACATATGAAAGCCAATCCTCTAAAGACACAAGTACGATGTCTTCTATGAGCCTGCAATTTTCAAATTTTTGCAGCGTATAATAAAGGATTGGCTTACCACAAACTAATTGAAATTGTTTTGGCACGGAGCCGCCTACACGTTGACCCCGCCCGGCTGCAACTATAATAGCAGAAACTTGCAAGAAATTATTTAATTCAATTAGACCTATAAAATGAACATCGCATCGCCATAACTATAGAATCGATATTTTTCCCTTATGGCTTTCCTATACGCTTTGAAGACAAAGTCGCGACCAGCAAATGCGCACACCAGCATCAAAAGTGTGGAACATGGTAAATGAAAATTGGTAATTAGACGGTCTACGATCTTGAAGTCGTATGGAGGATAAATAAATTTATCGGTCCATCCTTCAGCAGCCTTCGCCCAACCTTCAGAAGTGATTCCCGTCTCCAACGCCCTTGTGGTGCTGGTACCAACAACAACCACTTTTCCACCTTCTTTCTTGATCTGATTAATGATATTTGCTGTCGCTTCGCTAACCTGATAATATTCAGAATCCATTTTATGACGGCTCAAATCTTCCACCACCACCGGTCTAAAGCTCCCCAAGCCAAGATGCAGCACGACACGCACAATCTTAACACCCTTTTGTTCAATTTTTTTCAATAAGTCGTCAGTAAAATGCAATCCAGCCGTAGGAGCTGCAACTGCACCCCTTACGCGAGCAAAAACCGTTTGATAGCGTTCTTTGTCTAAAGGTTCGGGTTCGCGATTGATATAAGGAGGTAATGGCGACTGGCCGATCTTGTCTACAATTTCAAAAAAGTCACCAATAAAATTAAAACGTACTACCCGACCACCAGAAACCGTGTTATCAATAACATCACAATAAAGTTTATTGTTGACAGAAAGACGATTTCCAACTCTGACTTTGCGCGCGGGACGGACTAACACTTCCCACAATCCGTTTTCCAATTCCCTCAATAAGAATATTTCAACTTGCGCATCTGTCTTGTCCTTTGTACCCATCAAACGAGCGGGAAATACTCTGGTCTCATTGAGGACCAAACAGTCCCCCTGGTTGAAATAATTTGAAATTTCAGAAAATACGGTTTCTTCGATGGTCTTCTTTTCTCGGTTCAAAACCATCAAGCGGGATTGATCCCTTTTTTCGGCAGGATATTGAGCGATTAATTTTTCAGGTAATCTGTACTTAAAATCGGAAAGTTTCATTTACTTACTTCCTCCCACGACGTTTACTTTTGTTTTCAATAGGCCATTTTCTCAGAACAATTTTTTCTGTACGGAGCCTTGTTTAATTTTTCCAAAATGGCGATAGGTTAATTCTGTTACCACCCGTCCTCTGGGAGTTCGTTTCATCAGTCCTTCTTGGATAAGAAATGGTTCGTAGATTTCCTCAATGGTTTCCCCCAGCTCACCAATAGCCACGGCTAAGGTACTGATTCCAACTGGACCTCCATTAAATTTATCAAGCAAAGTGATTAATATCCGTTTATCCATTTCATCAAGACCCTTCTCATCCACGTCCAAGCGCTGTAAAGATTCCTGAGCTACTTCTTTTGATATGATACCGTTGCCTTCAATTTGAGCAAAGTCACGAATCCTGCGGAGCAGTCGATTTGCGATTCGAGGAGTGCCTCTGGACCTGCCGGCAATTTCCAAGCCAGCCTCATCTTCAATTTCCACACTTAATATCTTCGCAGAGCGCAAAATAATAGCTAAAAGTTCTTTTGGCTGGTAGAAATCCAAACGATTGACTACACCAAATCTTGACCTTAACGGTGAAGTTAGCAGCCCGGCTCGAGTCGTCGCTCCAACCAATGTAAATTTAGGCAGTTTAAGCTGAATCGTGCGCGCGTTGGGACCTCGATCAATAATAATATCGAGCTTGTAATCTTCCATGGCTGGATACAGGTATTCTTCAATCACTCGATTTAAGCGATGAATTTCATCAATAAAAAGCACGTCTTTTTCACCTAAGTTAGTTAGCAGGCCCGCCAAATCCGCTGGTTTTTCTAAAGCAGGACCAGAGGTCGTCTTTAAATTGACTCCCAGTTCGCTCGCAATGATATTTGCCAGGGTTGTCTTACCTAAGCCAGGTGGTCCGTGAAAAAGAACGTGGTCCAGCGCTTCACCCCGCTCTGTTGCAGCAGCAATGAATACTTTTAGATTATCTATTATTTTTTGCTGTCCAACAAACTCCTCAAAGCTGAGAGGTCTAAGAGTTTTGTCAAACTCGGTCTCCCCTTCTAAGCGATTAGGAATTGTCAGTCTTTTTTCAGTCATTTACTTTAAGTTGAGTTCAAACACTCTGTAATGCTTTTCTAATTAAATCTTCTAAAGGAAGGTTCTGCTCTCTTTTGAGAATAGGTTCAATGGCTCTTTGTGCAGAGACTCTTGGGTACCCTAAAGAAACTAAAGCTAAAACTGCTTCCTCAAATTTATCCGTTATCTCCTTTTCAACAAAAGTCGGCAGAAATTCCGTTTCCGGAGTCACACCACCCAATTTTTCTCTTAATTCTGTTATCAGCCGCTGTGCAGTTTTCTTGCCCACGCCAGAAAGGGTGGTTAAGGACTCCAATTCTCCGTTCACAATGAAATGTTTTAAATTATCAACCGTGCAACCTGATAAAATGCCTAACGCTAATTTAGGTCCAATTCCAGATACACTTATCAAATTTGTAAACATCCATTTTTCTTGTTGCGCAAAGAAGCCATAGAGTTGCAGAGCATCCTCCCGAACATGCAAATAGGTTAAGAGCTTTGTTTGCTGCCCAATTTCACCTACTTTTTCATAAGTAGTTACTGGGATAAATAGTTCGTATCCAACTCCATTTACATCTAAAACAATCCGAGTTGGTGTCTTCTCAGCTATTACGCCTTGAACGTGGCAAATCATACTTTGATTCCAAATGATGCAGATGACAAATTGCCACAGCGAGTGCATCCGAGGCATCGAACGGTTCAGGAATTTGATTCAGTCTCAAAAGCTGTTGCACCATTCTCTGGACTTGCTCTTTAGAAGCAGCGCCATTACCCACTACAGACTGTTTTATTTCTCGAGGTGAATATTCCGAGGTAGGGATTTGATGATTAACTGCGGCTAAAAGAGCTACACCTCGTGCGTGTCCCATCCTTAAAGCGACTTTGGCGTTTTCCGCATAAAACAGGTCCTCAATTGCAAATTCATCCGGTTTGTACTGATTGATCACCCCAGAAATCTCTTCATATATGATTTGCAACCTTTTAGGAAAATGTTTTTGTGAAGATAATTGTATACAGCCATAGTCTACAACCGAGTAATCATTCTTTGTTTGTTCCAAGACGCCAAAGCCGGTTACCGCGGTCCCAGGATCCACCCCAAGAATTCTCATGACCACAAATACCTCATTTATTCTACTTGCTCAAGCACTGCGAAATCAATATCGAAGTTTGAGTAAACATTTTGAACATCTTCATGTTCTTCAAGGGCATCCATAAGTCTCAGTAGCTGCTCAGCCTCCTTATTTTCTACTTTGATCGTATTTTTGGGATACATCGTCAAATCGGCGGACTCATAGTTCACATTGTTCGATTCCAATGCCGCTTTTACTTTTTCAAGGTCTTCGGGCGCCGCAATTATTTCAAAATGTTCTTCATCGCTTCTTAAGTCTTCCGCTCCGGCTTCCATCACTATCATGAGCAACTCTTCTTCATCCAAATCTTTTT
Source organism: bacterium (assembly GCA_046758765.1). Taxonomy (GTDB): domain Bacteria; phylum Zhuqueibacterota; class Zhuqueibacteria; order Oceanimicrobiales; family Oceanimicrobiaceae; genus JBHIAW01. The sequence continues at coordinate 1,566 of JBHIAW010000001.1, read as the reverse complement.
TGGGAATAGTGACCAAGCCTTTTTTTTCAAAAATCCAGGCAACCGAACCCGATTCTCCTAGACTGCCACCGTGTCTGGAGAGGTTGTGCCGCACGTCTGCGATAGTGCGCTTGCGGTTATCTGTAAGAATTTCAATATACAAAGCTGCGCCTCCCGGTCCATATCCTTCTAAGATGCCTTCTTCATAAACCACACCGGGAAGCTCACCCGTGCCTTTCTTAATCGCTCGTTCAATATTAGCAGCCGGCATATTAGCTGTCTTTGCTGCCATAATAGCTGCTCGCAATTTTGGATTAGCGGCTTCATCGCCACCCCCATGTCTGGCCGCAATCGTAATGTCTTTAATTAAACGGGTAAATAGCTTGCCTCGTGCGGCATCAACCCTAGCCTTCTTACGTTTGATTGAACTCCACTTAGAATGTCCTGACATAAGATATCCCTCTCAAAATACAACCCTAAATTTAATAAATTTTTAGTCATTTTCCAAGTAAAATATTTTGTACGTAAGACTTGTCCCCCATATATAGGGTAAAAAAATGGCGGATTGAACAAATCCAGTGAATCCTATATACTATTATTACGGTGATCTAAGTTCATTTTAACCGCGAAAATATTCAAACGCGAAATCTAATGAAAACTTATTTTTTCGTGGTAACTATTCAGGTGTCATTCCGTTAGGAATTAACCACAGAAGCTGCAAGCTTGCAAATTAGTGCTATTACAAGGGAAGATGCCTAAGGCATGATAATTATTTGATAACTTAACTCCTTTGAACAACTCTTTTTCAGATGATCCAAAATAAAAAACGACATCACATTTAATGATGTCGTTTTTTATTATTTGAATTGTTTTGGAATTCGCTTAGAGTTCATCAATCCATCTGTAAGCCTTTCTTAAATTTACTTTCGTTCTTATCACCCAGGCTTCCCGAAAACCTTTTTGAATAGCCAACTTTTGAAATTTCTCAGCATCATACCAGTTCACAAAATCCCCAACGCGGACTTTGTAGAATGGTGGGTCAAACACACGGTAAACTTCTTCATTAAATCTAAGAATGGCGTCTCTCTGAGCATTTTTCGCTTCTTCTGGATCAGTGGTTTGGATTAGCTGAACGCGAAAGCCAGTCACGACACTATCTTCAGTGGCTTCAGCTTCTGTGACCCACTGGTCTTCAAAACTTATGCTCGAAGTTTCCTTATCTTCAATCATTATGTCATCGTCATTAAGCGTAAGTGGATCAAAATCTTCGTTCATATTTTCAAAATCTTTAACGGTTCGAGATTCTGCTGGCGGTCGCTGTACTTTTTCTGCAGCAGCACAACTTAATAGAAGCACGGGTAAAATTATTTTCAAGGAAAACACAGAGCTTTTTGTTGAATGTCTCATTTTATTCTAACCTCTCAGCTTATTTTATTTCTTTGACGGCCTCGGTGAGAGCGGGCACAACTTCAAAAAGATCGCCAACAATGCCGTAATCCGCAATGTCAAATATTGGCGCATGAGGGTCTTTGTTTATGGCGACAATCGTGCCGGAATTTTTCATACCTACGATATGCTGAATGGCAC